>DATLLF010000319.1:0-18920 GCA_035537955.1 Vicinamibacterales bacterium
ATAGTAAATACCGGCGGCGGCCATCGCGATGATGCACAAGGTGCCGACGGCGGCGACGCCGACGATGACCCAGATCCACGTTTTCAGCTTAGCGGCCATTCAGGGTTCTCGAGAGCTTCCTGGCTTCTTCGACGCAAAGCGGATCGTTTCCGTTCTGACAGAGTGACTCCGCCTGGCTCAACTCCACGGCGGCTGTGCCGCGATCACCTTTTTGCAATGACAGTTTTGCGATTTCAACGCGCGCGCGGCCTGCGACCCACGCCTGTGCGTCCCCGATTGTTGCCGCTCGAAGATCGTCGATCGCGTCCTGCCGTCCCAGCGCGACGCGTGCGGCGCCGCGTTTGTACCGCCAGAGTGCATCTTCTCCCGGAATGCGCCGCCGCTTGTCCTCCGCCAGCACGCGCAGCCCCTCCGACAGGATCCGCTCGGCATCGGCGGCGCGGCCGGCGCGCAGCGCTGTCGCACCTTCTTCCAGCAGAACGAGCCGGTTGCGTGGATAGAGCTTACGCAGCCTCTGGAGCACGTTCAAGGCTTCGTCGAATCGCCGTTCGCGGTTGTAGACGAGGATCAGGGCGAACAGCGCATCCGTTCTCGCCTCCCCGTCGCTCTCGGCGGCGCGCCGCAGCAGTCGGATGCCTTCTTCTTTTCCCCCGCCGAGACCCGCGACGTATGCCACCAGCCGCATGGGCAATGACAGGGTCGAGACGATATAGCGATACATCCCGACGCCGAGCGCGGCATCCGCGCGCCCGCGGTCGAGCTCGAGCGCGCGCTCGTGTTCATCGAAGCATTGGCGGGCGGCCTGGAAGCCCGCGAGCAGCCGGCCTTCTACGGTTGCTATGTATGACGCCTCGAGACCGAGGGCCGCCCCCAGGTCGTAGTGCGACTGCGCGTCATTGGGCGATTTTTTCACGCGCTCGCGCGCGAGCGCGATGGCTACTCGAACCTGCTCCTTGAACTCTGTCTCGAGGTCCGCAGGCGGCTTCTTCATGTCGACCCTGGCCCTGCTGAACGACCCGAGATAGTGATCGACGGTGACCGCTCCTCTCAGAAAGAGCATATGAAGCCAGAGGACCGAGGCCAGTGTGCGATGCGGCGCCGGGTCATCGGGTGCCGCCGCCACCGCCTTCCTCAACAGAGCGATGGCTTCGTCATGGTCAAGATTGTAAGCAAGGTCCAGCGCGGTCTGTCGCAGCTCGCGTGCGCTGGGCTGGGAGCCTGCGTAGATCCGGAAGCTACTCGAATAAGAGTCATGCCGCGTATACGAGCTACTCGTGGTAGTCGGAATCGCAAATAAAACTACCAGGCATGCCGTCGAAATCATCATGCCGCGAGTCATGTCAGGACTATGATAGCTGTGCCGTCTGTGGCTGTTGTAGCCACCGGACTCATAACTGAACGTTAGTAACGGAGGCATGCATGCCGCGCGGGCGACCGAGAAAGACCCAGGGGGACATTCTGTTGAAGTCCGCCGAAATGATCGGCTGGGCGATTGGCGGGCTCGAACGCGAGATCGTCATGACGCGCGAGCGGCTCAGCGCACTCACCGCGCAGGCGAACGCGCTGCGTGCGAAGCTGCCGGGTGGAACGCGTCAAGCCGCAAGCGCAACGGGGATCAGTGGAAGCGAGGCAGTGGGCGGTACTGGTGCTACGGGCGCACGAGGGCGGAGACGCCGGACGATGTCGCCTGAGGCCCGCCGGCGCATCTCCGAGATGATGACGAAACGCTGGGCGGAGCGCCGCAAGACCACCGGCACGAATGAGGCGAAGCCGCGCAAGCGGAAACGCGGCGGCATTTCACCGGAAGGCCGCAAACGCATTTCCGAGATGATGAAGAAGAGATGGGCAGAGCGACGTAAGGCCGCGAAGTAGCCTGTCAAGGCTCAATGCAGAATGCCGAATGCCAAGGCAGGCATTTGGCATTCAGCATTCAGTCCTGACACTACAGCGTAAGCTCCTTGCCTATTCCCCGCTCGCGCGCTCGTTGATAGACCAGGTGCGCGGCAGCGACATCCTCTACAGCCAGTCCCAGTGACTTGAAGATCGTCACGCGATCCAGAGAGCTCCTTCCAGCCATCCTGCCGCCGACTACTTCACCCAGTTCTGCTTTGATGTGTGACGCGGTGATCGCTTCATCCTTGATCGCCAGGACGATATCTCCCGCCTCGACCAGCGCGGCGTCGCGCGAATCGACATAGAGATCCCCGCGCGCAACCAGCGCGGCATCCATCTCGCGCTGAGTGGGCCGGCAGGCGCCGACCGCGCAGACGTGCGCACCGTCGGCGATCCAGTCAGCGTGGACGACCGGCTGGACGGCCGACGTGACGAGCACGACGATATCGACGTCCTCGACGGCGGCCCTGGCGCTGTCGGAGGCGACGAGGCGCGCCTCGATGTGCGGGCTCATGTCGGAGATGAGGCGCTCCACGTGCGCGCGCTTCCGGCTCCACACGCGGACCTCGCGAATGTCGCGCACGCGCGAGATCGCCTCGAGATGGCTGCGCGCCTGCACGCCGGATCCGATGATGGCCAGTGACGCCGCGTCCTCACGCGCCAGCCACTGGACCGAGACCGCCGAGACCGCCGCTGTACGCGCCTCGGTGATGTAGCGGCCGTCCATCAGCGCGAGTAGTGCCCCCGTTTCAGGATCGAGGAGCACGATCGTGGCAAGATGCGTCGGCAGCCCGCGCTCCGCGTTACCCTCGAAGACGGTCACCAGCTTCGTGCCGAGCGCCGGCCGCGACGGCATGTAGGCGGGCATGAGACCGTAGAAGGCGGGTCGTCCACCCACCTGCAATACCGTCCTGACCGGCTGTGTGACGTTGCGCGCTGAAAAATCCGCGAGCGCGATCTCCATCCCCTCGATGAGATCGTCCATGGTGAGCAGCCCCTTGACGTCCTCTTCCGAGAGCAGGATAGGCATGACGTCGATTGTATAGACTCTTGATTCCATGCTTCGCATCGAAACCATAGACGCGCATACCGCGGGTGAGCCGCTGCGGCTGATCGTGAAGGGCTTTCCCGCGATCGAAGGAGGCACGATTCTCGAACAGCGTGAGTTCGTGCGCGAACACTACGATCACTTGCGACGCGCGCTGATGCTGGAGCCGCGTGGACATGCGGACATGTACGGCGCCTTGCTGACACCGCCGGAGCGCCCTGGCTCGCATGCCGGCGTGCTGTTCATGCACAACGAAGGGTTCAGCACCATGTGCGGTCACGGCGTGATTGCCGTCACGACGATCGTTCTCGAGCGGAGCCTGATGAACCTGCCCGTCGGCTCGGACGGAACGATACGGCTCGTCCTCGACTCACCCGCGGGTCAGATCCACGCGACCGCGCACGTACAAACTCCACCATTGCGCGTCACGAGTGTCAGCTTCAAGAACGTGCCGTCCTTCATCCTGCACGCAGCGCTGCCGGTCCGTGTCGGCACGCGCGAGATTCGCGTAGACGTCGCCTTCGGGGGCGCGTTCTACGCCATCGTGGATAGCGAATCGGTCGGCATTCCGATAGCGCCTGAGCGGCTGGCAGACCTGCGGCGTGTCGGGATGGAGATCAAGCACGCGGTTGAAAGCGCCGTCAAGGTAGAGCACCCGCTCGAGCCGCAGCTCCACGGCATCTACGGCACGATCTTCACTGGTCAGCCATCCGATGAAAGCGCCGATCTGCGCAACGTCACGATCTTCGCGGATGCGGAGGTGGATCGATCGCCGTGCGGAACCGGAACGGCGGCGGTGATGGCGGTGCTCTCCGCGATGGGTATCCTCGGAATGCCGGAGCAGGTCTTCAGGCACGAGAGCATCATCGGCACCACGTTCCGCGGCCGCATCGTGGAGAGACTGACGCTCTCGACTGCAGACTCCAAACTTCAAACTTCAAACGTACCCGGAATAGAGGCGATCATTCCAGAGATCGAGGGAGACGCGCACATCACCGGCGAGCACACGTTCATCATTGATGAGCGGGATCCGCAGCGATACGGCTTTCGCCTGTGATGTGCTCTTCGCCATGCGCTTTCATTCGGTTCGCAGTACCTGGATCGGATCCACGTGCGACGCGCGGTGCGCGGGAGCGAGCGAGGCGACGATCATCGTAATGAGCAGCAGCAGCGCGGCGCCACCGAATGCGAGCGGATCTACTGGCGAGACACCATACAGGCGAGAGCGCAGCAGCATGGCGACGACGGCCGCCCCGGCCGCGCCGAGCACGCACCCGGCAATCACGGGCACGATCGACTGACGCACGATGAGCCTGAGAACGGACGCACGCTCGGCACCCATCGCCATGCGGATGCCGATCTCGCGCTGTCGCAGCGTCACCATGTAGGAGGCGACACCATACAGGCCGGCCGCGGCGAGGACCAGCGAGAGCATTCCGAGGATCGACATGGCCTTGATCAGTGTGTACTCCCACGTGTTTCGCCGGCGCCGCAGCTCCTCACCGGTAAAGATCCGCTCGATCGGGACGCGGCTGTCGAGCGACACCACCGCGCCGCGGATCGCGGCTGCCACCTCGGCGCCCGAACCATCGAAGCGGACGAGCAGGTTCAACATCGGCTGCGGCAGGATCGGCGCGGGATAGAACACCATCGGGAGCGAATCGGTTCGCGTCGCTGTCGGCGACGCGACGATCCCCACGATCATGGCGTCGACCGCCGTTGCCGCCGTGCCATCGCCCGGAGCCACGCGGATCGTGCGTCCGAGCGCGTCGTCGCCGGAAAGCTTCTCGGCGAAAGGCTGATTGATGACGACAACACGTGGCGGTCCGTTGAGCTCTGCACTCGAAAAGTTGCGCCCCCGCAGCAGCGGCAGGCGGCTGCGCGTCTTCGTCAGCGGCGAAGAAGCGGCCGTGCGCCGGTTTCACGCCGAGCAGCCCGAAGTAGTTGCCGGTCACGACGAGCCCGTCATGAGTCCTCGGCTCGGTATCGCCGCCCGCTGCGATGGCGAACCTGGTCTGGTGGGCGGCAGAAAGATCGTGCAGCGATGTCAGACTGTTCCGCAGCAGCTGGTACTCGTCCCAGGAGGTCGCAACATAGGCACGTCCCATCCCGACCCGGATGCGGACCAGTTCCTCCTGGTTGTGAACTCCGGGAAACGGCCGCAGGAGCGTCGCATTCACCAGTGCGAACGCCGTCGTGGTCGCGGCGATGCCGAGTGCGAGGCTTCCGACGACCGCGACGGTGAAGCCTGTGCCGCTGCCGAACCCTCGCAACGCGTAGCGAACGTCCTGGTCGAGCGCGTGGAAGATTGGAGCCCGACGTCGAGACGCCCGTCCGGATCCCTTCAGCAGCCGTCGCAGGGTCCAGGCGTCGGGCAGTGCGCCGGTGATCATCCTGCGGCCGCCATGCTGCTTCTCGGCGAGCCATTCCTCGCGCCAGCGCGGCCGATATTCGCGTGGAACGAGCAGGGAGAGCAGCCGAAGCAGCGTTCCCATCTCAGGTCGTGCTGCGCCTGGGGAAAAGACGCCCCACGGCGTGGAAGCGCGTCTCTGCCTCTTTGAGCTGACGCTTCCCGGCGGGCGTGAGCTCGTAATATCTCCGGCGCGGACGACCTTCCTTGCGCGCCTTCAGGTCCTTCTCCCAGTCGGAGGTCACCAGCTCGAGCGCTTCGAGTCGTCGCAGTGCAGGGTAGATCGTCCCGCTCGGCAGCCCGGTGACTTCCATGATGTCGAACCCGAACCGGTGCCCCTGCGAGAGCGCCTGGAGGATGAAGAGGCCGGTGAACGACAAAGCAGGTTCGGTGGGCGCCATGCTATATGTGTATCTACATAGCCAAGATTTTTGCTTTTGTCAACCCAAAGCACAGGTGTCCAATGCTTCACCGCAGAGTGCGCAGAGAACACAGAGGCTTGTTATTGTTTTCTTAAAAATGCGTCTGCGTTCAGCGCCCTCGGCGGTGAAGCGTTGAGACAGCGCTTCGAGATCACCACCCGATAGCAAGTCCGTCCTTGCGAGGATCCGAGCCGCCCATGAGTACGCCGGTCTTCGGGTCGATGAGGATCCCCTGGAACCCTCCGAACGCGCCGATGCTCGTGATGATGCGATGGCCGCGCTCGTCGAGGCCGAAGCGCGCTTCGGGAGAAATCGCGCTTTCGAGCGCGAGCCCGTTTCCGGTGTGTCTGAAGCGGGGCGCTTCCCCGGCCTCCTGCACGTTCATGCCGAACTCAATCATGTTCAGGAGCACCTGCACGTGCCCCTGCGGCTGCATGTCGCCGCCCATCACGCCGAACGACAGCCAGGGACGGCCGTCCTTCATCACCATTGCCGGCACGAGCGTGTGGAACGGGCGCTTGCCGGGAGCGAGCACATTCGGATGGCCCGCACGAAGGGAGAAGAGCGAGCCACGGTTGTGCAGTGCGATGCCCGTGTCGCCGGCGACGATACCGGCGCCGAAGGCTTCGTAGAGCGATTGGATCAGCGAGACGACGTTGCCGTCCTTGTCGGCGGCAGTAAGGTAGATCGTGTCGCCGTGCGCCTGTGGATGCTCCTCGCCTGCGACGGACGGACCGCCGAGCGACAGCGGCTTGTACTCACGCGCCGCGCGATCCGCATTGATCTCCTGACGGCGTTCGGCCGCGTACTCCTTCGAGATCATCCGCCGCAGTGCGTCGGGCGGTGTTGCCCCAGGATCCGCGAGCCACGCGTCGCGATCCGCGAAGGCGATCTTCTTCGATTCGACGAGCAGATGCAGGTACGCGGCGCTGTTGTGTCCCAGCGACTTGAGATCGAAGCCTTCGAGAATGTTGAGCATCTCGAGAGCCACGGCCCCCTGCGTGTTCGGCGGGAACTCGAGAACCTGATGCCCTTTGTAAGTCGTCGAGATCGGTTCGGTCCAGTCGGACTTGTGCGCCGCGAGATCCGCCGCGGTGAGCAGTCCCTTTCTGCGCGCCATGTCGTCGCCGATGGCCTTGGCGATCGGCCCCTTGTAGAAGGCGTCGCGTCCGTTCTTGGCGATCAATTCGAGCGACGCGGCCAGCTTCGGGTTGCGGAACACGTCGCCCGGATGAGGCGCGCGCCCGTCGACCAGGAACGTCGAGGCCGCCGCCGGATCGCGTGCAAGCGTCGCCTGCTGATCCTTCCACTGGTAGGCGATGATCTCGCTGACCGCGTAGCCATCGCGCGCGTAGCGGATCGCCGGCTGCAGTGCTTTCTCGAGCGTGATCGTTCCCTGCTTGGCGAGCAGCTCGCTCCAGCCGTCGACAACGCCAGGGACGCTGACCGAGAGCTCGCCTCGATAAGGCATGCTGTCGAGATTGCGGCGCTTGAACTCCTCGATGGTCGCGGCGGCCGGCGCGCGGCCGCTCGCGTTCAGCGCGCGCACCGTCTTCGTCTTCGGATCGTAGACAAGTGCGAACAGGTCGCCGCCGACGCCGTTCATCGTCGGTTCGACGACCGACAGCACCGCGGCTGCCGTTACTGCCGCATCGATCGCATTGCCACCTTGCTGAAGTACGGCGAGCCCCGCGGCAGAGGCGAGCGGCTGGCTCGTCGCGATGAGCCCGTTGCGGGCGTTCACGACCGAACTCGTCGCGCGCGGGTTCGGCGCGGGCCGATCGCCGGGCACTTGCGCATCGAAAGAGGTCGTCGTCACCGCCATGATCAGAAGGGGCAAAAGCTTTCGCATGGGTTCCTCGTCTGCTGCTGCCGCTCACACTGGATGCTCCGCTGATGCGCGGCTGCCGCCATGGATTCACCGCCGAGCACGCAGAGAACCCAGAGATTCAATGTTGTTTGTCCATGGCAGCTGGAGAATCTTAAGCTGAACACGCCGTCAGGGGCTCGAGGCGGTGTTCAACCCGAACGCCAGATTCAGGGAATACGAAGGATCTCTGTGTTTTCTGCGTTCTCTGTGGTGAACCGTAGGACACGCGACCGCAGCCGGCCCGTCCACGTAGTACCATCCATTGATGTCGATCCACTCGCGCGTGGCACAGCTTCTTCAGGAGCTGCCGAAGGAGCCGCAATTCCCCACGCAGGGAGCGACGCTGTTCATCGATCTCGAACGGCGCGAGGTCGCGCGCGCCTATACGCCGCTGCGCGTCGCCCGTGCCTTCCTCGCCGGGCGCGGCGCGAACATGTTCTATCTGTATCGGCTCCTGGACGAGTCGCTCGAGCCGCTGCACCCGGAGATCCCGCTGATCTTCGGATCCGGTGTGCTCACCGGCATCGTTCCCTCGGCCGCGCGTGGCAACGCCTCGTCATGGTCGCCCGAGAGCGGCGTGCTCATGGACTCCAACGCCGGCGACTACTTCCCCTCCTTCATCCGCATGAACGGTATCGACCACATCGTCCTCTACGGACGCGCGGAGCGGTGGACGGTCATCCGCGTGAAGGGCGGCGAAGTCGAATTCATCGACGGCATGTCTTACCTCGGGCTCGACAACATCGATCTTCGCGCGCGGATCCCGCGGGACCTTGGCGGCACGTGGGATCGCGACCTCGCGATGGTGAACGTCACCGTGGCGGGTGAGAACCAGGTGCTGTGCAGCGCGATCATGGGTGGCCCGAAGGCATGCTATGCGCGCGGTGGTCCGGGCGCAAAGATGGGATCGCTGAAGGTGAAAGCGATCGTCGTGCAGGGTCAGACGCGCGACTTCGAAACGGCGCAGCCGTACAAGGGATACAACCGGACGATCGCACAGAAGCTCCTCGAGACGTCGGTCGTGAAGCATGCGCTGAAGCACACGGGCACGCCGTTCCTCTACAAGCCGAGCCGGCTGCTTGGCGCCATGGGCACGAAGAACAACCAGGAGACGACGTGGACCGAGAAGCTGGACGCCGAGAACATCGCACCGTACAGACCGGGGATGACCGGTTGCTTCCGCTGTCCGGTCAACTGCCGTCCGCTGAATCAGCTGAACGAAGACGAGCAGGACAAGTATGGGCGAGGAGACGGCCCGGAATACGTCACTCTCGGAAAGTTCGGTCCCAATGTCGGCATCGACCGCATCGAAAGCGTCATTCGCCTGAACAACGTCTGCAACGACCTGGGTCTCGACACCGCATCCACCGGATCGACCATCGCCTGGGCGATGGAGCTGTATCAGCGCGGCATCATCGACGAGCAGCACACCGGCGGTCTCGAGCTGACGTGGGGTGACGCGGAGCTCGTCGAACGGCTGCTGTTCATGATTTCCCGGCGGCAGGGATTCGGAAACGTGCTCGCCGACAGCACGCGGGCCGTTGAAAATGGACACTACCCGCCAGAGGCGCTGAAGTATCGAATGGCAGTCAAGGGGCTCATGCAGAGCGATCCGCACGACGCGCGGATCCTCAAGGCGTTCGCACTTGGTCTCGCCGTGGCGACCCGCGGGATGGACCATCTGCGCAATCGTGTGACGCTCGAGATCAACGCGCGCATCAACGACGATCCCGCATTCAAGGAGCGTCTCTACGGCGCTCCGGTCAGTGCCGCGCCGAACAGCTACGAGAACAAGGAGCAGGCCGTCCGCGCATGCGAGAACACATATGCGGTCGGAGATTCGGTCGGCATGTGCCGGTTCACGACGAAACTGTTCAACAGCCCCTCGCTCCCGGGCCTCGACGAATTCGCCGCGCAGATACGCAACGTCACCGGGCTCGAGTACTCCGCCGCGGAGCTCGATCGCGTCGGCCTGAACATCATGGGGGTGGAGCGATTGATCAACCATCGCCTCGGCGTCGGCCGCGAGCACGACACGCTGCCCGAGCGGTGGTTCGAGGAGCCGGTCAAGGTAGGCGCGTACGCGGGAGAGAAGATCGATCGCGCCGAGTTCGATGCGATGCTCTCCCGGTTCTACGAGATCTCCAGCCTCACGGCCGACGGTGTTCCCACCGACGCCTTCCGCGACGAGCTGCAGGAGGCGCTCGGCGTTGCGGCGCGAGCGAGCGGCGCGAACGAGCCACGCGAGCGGAGCGGGGAGTCAGGGACCCCGCGAGCAAGCGTCTAAGGGGGTCGGGGGGGAAGTCCCCTGGTGAAATGATTACTGTCGTTCTGCCGTCGACGCTCGGCGTCAAAGACACGCGTGTCGAACTGCACGAAGCGGTCAGCACGATCGCCGAACTGGTGGATGTGATCGACGCGCGCATCCCCGGCTTCCGCGAACAGCTCGACGACAGCGTCTTCAACTTCGCGGTGAACGACGAGATGCTGCTGCATCACGCGCGCGAACGCACGCTCCGCGACGGCGACGTAGTCGAAGTGATCCCGACGATCTCCGGTGGCTGATTGAAAGGGAGGTCGGGCCTTACACCGTTACGACGAGAGGCCCGACAACGCTGGGAGTGCGGGCCCGAATGAATCGGGCGCCGTTGTGTGGGGCCGCGTTACACGAACGCGACAGCGAGGATCACGCAAACCAGCAGAAACGCGACCAGCGCGTCCGCATTGCTCGAAAGATCCCGATCGATATACATGGCGTCCTTCCCTCGAAGTCCTGAAACCCTGGGCTCAGACTGGCGCAACCCCCGTGTCGCGCCGTGCCTTCGTAGCCTGTTTTTCTTGCCTTCTGTGGTGTTAGACGCCCCGGTCGCGGGGAAAGTTTAGCTGGGCGGGTGACAAAACGGTGAAAACGTCGGCTTCCGGCTTCCGGCTCCAGGCTTCCGGCTTTGAATGCGGGCAGTCTTGGCACCCGTCGATTGAGCGAAAGCCGCCGAAGCCGGGAGCCGGAAGCCGGAAGCCGCTCTTATTTCGACCCCGTCTCAGGTCGTGAGGCGATGTAACTCTTACGTGCGCGCGCGTTCATCCCGGGGCGCTTGATCTTCACCTCGAGTTTGTGCAGCTTGCCATCGAGCGCCGAGGGTGAGAACCCGAGAACGTACTGACTGTGCAGCTCCTGCGCGACGCGCGTGAACGTCGGGCCGAGCTCGTCCTGTTTCTGCAAGAGGAAGAATCCACCGCCGGTCTCTTCCGACAGTTTCTTCAAGCCGCGATCCGGGCTCGACCGCTGCCGGTGCTGGCCGTTGAAGATCTCGGTCTCGAGTCCAATCGTGTAGACCATGATTTCCTTGGCCCTCGCCTGCTGCATCACGTCGTCAAGATCCCGCCGGCTCGCCGTGTCGGCGCCGTCGGTGAACACCAGCGCCACTTTTCGCCCCTGAACGAGTTCCAGGCGGCGGATGCCTTCGTCGAGCGCGTCCCAGAGCCGCGTCGGGTAGCCGAAATCCAGATCGTTCAGCAGTCGCGCAAGTTCATCGCGATCGCTGGTGAACGCATCTTCAGGCAGGAACTGGATCTTGTCGTTGAACGCGCCCACGCGTCCCATGTCCTCGGGCAGCATTCGAATCAGGAACTGCTCCGCCGCCTCCTTCACGCGATTCAAAATCAGCGTCATGCTTCCGCTCGTGTCGAGCATGACGATGACGGTGATCGGTGTGTTCTTGTTGTCGAACAGCGTGAGCTTCTGCAGCTGGCCGTTGTCGTAGACCTCGAAGTCTTCCTGCTGAAGGTCGGGGACGAGGCGGCTCTCACGGTCCGTGACCGTCACGTAGAGCGGGACGGTGAGCGTACCGCTCTTGAACTGTGCGGATATCGAGGCCACGAGAAGCGCCAGGATGGCGGCGATGACGAGATATTTCTTCATCGGTGGAATTGCTCTCTATTCAAAACCGTTTCGAGCACCGGCCCGATCGCGTCGGCCATGCGTCGGTAGCCCGCGGGCGAAGGGTGAAGGTCATCGGGTGATTCGAAGAGGCGATCGGGATTGGCGGGGGCCGCAGCCGCCGTTCGCGTGTCGACGAAACGAACTGAATCTCCATCCGCGGTCTTTCTGATCCAGCTGTTGATTTCGTGCATGCGCGCGTTCTGGTCCGGCGTCGCGGTGTTGTAAGGAATGATCGTTCCTGCAATCACGGGGATCCCTGCCGCCCTGGACACATCGTACATGGCCGTGAGCTGCTTGACGACGTGCGATACCGGCCGGCCCTGATACACGTCGTTCACCCCGGCGATGAGCACCACGGCATTAGGACGCTGCTGAAGGACGTCACGGTCGAACCTCGCCAGAATCTGGTCGCTTCGCTCGCCGTTGACCCCTTGATTGATCACGCGCCACTCGGGATGCGCTTGCACGAGCCAGTACGCGTATTGGCTGGTTGCATCCCCTTCTCCATGCGGCGGCGCCTCGATGCGAGATTTCCACCCGGGCGTGCCCGCCGTCGTCGAGTCTCCCATCGCGACGACCGTGAACTGAGGTTGTTGCACGGCCTCACTTCTCTCGAACAGCATCGGGGAGGGGCCGCGCTGTTTCTGCAGCCTGCTGGCTGCCACTTCAGCTGCCTTCCACACCCGGAGCAGGTTGAGGCCCAGGATCTTCTTCACCTCATCTTCTTTGTAACCACGCCGGAGAAGCTCGGCCGTCAGGTTGGGATAAGTCGATACGTCCTCGAGCCCTTCCGGCACGCTGGTGATCCCATCGAAGTCGCCACCGAGTCCGATGTGATCGATGCCGGCTACCTTACGGATGTGGTCGATGTGGTCGGCCGCATCGGCGACCGTTGCGCGCGGCGCCGGGTTTGCCTTCGTCCATGCGTCCACACCCTGCTTTCTGGCCGCTTCGTCGTTTGGGAACTGTTGCTGCAGCCTGTTAATTTCCGCGGTCTGCAGGTTGTTCCACGCAGCGACCTTGGGCGAGAGAAAGCCGGGCACGAACGTCACCATGACGATGCCGCCGTTCTTCGGCAGCATCTGCAGCACACCGTCCGGCACGTTTCGCGGCACGTCGTTCAACGCGCGCGCCGACGAGTGCGAGAAGATGACCGGCGCCTCGCTGATGGCGATCGCGTCGGTCATCGTATCGGGCGAGACGTGACTCAGGTCCACGAGCATGCCGAGCCAGTTCATTTCGCGTACGACCTGTTCGCCAAACGGCGTCAGACCGCCGTGCTGCGGCGTGTCGGTCGCCGAATCGGCCCAGGCTGTGTTCTTCGCATGGGTGAGCGTCATGTAGCGCGCGCCGAGGCGGTAGAACATGCGCAGTGCGGCAAGCGAATTGTCGATCGAATGGCCGCCTTCCATGCCGATCATCGACGCGATCTTCCCGCTCTTGAAAATCCGCTCCACGTCGGCCGCGCCAAGCGCGAGCTCGAACGTCTGCGGATACTTCCGCATCATCTGATGAACGATGTCGATCTGTTCGAGCGTGGCGGTGACCGCGGTCTGGCCGGCGAAATCAGACGGTGTGTAGACGGACCAGAACTGAGCGCCGACGCCGCCGGCTTTGAGACGCGCGATGTCTGTGTGGATCGTTGGCTGCGGTTTCGTGATGTCGAGTTTGTCGAGATCCCGCTGAACGTTCTCGCGTACCGCCCACGGGTAGTCATTGTGACCATCGATGAGGGGTACCTGCCGGTGAAGCGCTCGCGCGCGATCGAGCAGCGCGCTCTCAGGCTGCTGTTGTGCGGAAACGGTCGTCATAATCGCGAGCACCGCCAGAACAGAAAAGGTTTTGAGCATGACTTCCCAATACTACTGCCAGCGCCTGCGCCCGGCCGCCGCCGGTGAGCGGACACCGGGCTCACGGCGCCAGCGGAACGACAGTAAGATCTTTCGATGACTAGCGAGAAGCCGCCGGCGCGCGTGGACCTCGAATGGGAGCACGACCTCGTGTTCAAGGGAACAGCCGGTAAGGTCGGCATGACGCTCGACAGCGCCGCGGTGGAAGGGCCGTCACCGATGCAGGCGCTCGCGTTCGGATTGGCGGGCTGTATGGCGATGGATCTCCTCTATATCCTGCAGAAAGGCCGTCATCAGTTCAGCGCCGTCCGCGCCCAGTTCACGGGACGACGAGCGTCTGAGGATCCCAAGCGCTTTACGGAAATCGACCTCCATTTCACGATCACCGGTACGGTGGCTGACGCCGTCGTGCAACGCGGGATCGACCTGTCGCGTGAAAAGTATTGCTCGGTGTGGCACTCCATGCGGCAGGACATCGCACTCAGGGTGACGTTCGCGATCACCGCGGGATAGCGAACATGAGTTAGCGTCCGTCTTTTCATGTCCGCATCCAAACCTTCACGACGCGGATATCTCGACTGGCTTCGCGGCCTCGCCGTGCTCATCATGATCGAGGCCCACATCGTCGACAGTTGGACCCGTCTCGATCAGCGTGAGTCCGCGTTCTACAGCTTTTCGGTGATCCTCGGCGGCTTCGGTGCGCCGCTGTTCCTGTTTCTCGCCGGTGTGGCCGTCGCCCTCTCGGCGGGCTCGAAATGGCGGCGCAGCGGGAATCCGGCAGCGGCCTCTCGCGCCGTCGCCAGGCGCGGACTCGAGATCTTCGGACTCGCGTTCCTCTTTCGTCTGCAGGCGATGATCGTGAGCTGGGGATCGTGGCGATCGCTGTTGAAAGTCGATGTGCTCAACATCATGGGTCCGTCGATCATGGCCGCCGCGGCGTTGTGGGGCGCCGCGCGCAGCAACCGCGCCCGCCTCGTGGCGCTCGGCCTCGCCACGCTGTCGATCGCGCTGCTCACACCGGTCGTTCGCGCCGTAGGGTGGCTGAGTGTTCTTCCCGATCCTGTCGAGGGGTATCTCCGGCCCCGCCCCGGCTTCACCACCTTCGCGGTGTTCCCGTGGAGCGCGTTCGTCTTCGCCGGATCGGTGGTGGGGATCCTCCTCGATGAGGCTCGCACCGGGAGCAGCGAGCGAAAGGTCAATCTGAGCCTCGGTGTCGCGGGCCTCGCCCTCGCCGCCGCCAGCTACGCCGCGTCCTACCTGCCGAGCCCCTATGAGCGCTCCGATTTCTGGACGAGCTCTCCTGCGTTTTTCCTGCTTCGCACTGGCGTCCTCGTCGCCTCCGTGGCCGTCGCCTACCTGTGGTGTCTGCGTGCGCGTACGATCTCGAGCTTCAGTCCCTTCGAGCAGATGGGGCGCACATCGCTCTTCATCTACTGGATCCATATCGAGCTCATTTACGGTCTCGTGGTGCGCCCGCTGCACAAGTCGATGACGCTCGGGCAGGCATGGATCGGGATCCTCGTGTTCTCGTTTTTCATGCTCGTGCTGTCACTGCTCAAGGACCGGGCGGTGGCCAGGCTCTCGGCTCCCGGCTTCCGGCTTTCGACCCTCTTCCGACTTTCCGCCTTTCGGCCTTAGGCTTTAGGCTCCGGAAGCCGCAAGCCGCAAGCCGCAAGCCGCAAGCCGCAAGCCGCAAGCCGCCAGCCGGAAGCCCGGAGGCCAGATTATGCGCATCGATATCAACTGCGACATGGGTGAGTCGTTCGGGCGATGGGAGCTCGGGGCCGACGCCGACGTGCTGCCGCACGTCAGCTCGGCGAACATCGCCTGTGGCGCGCACGCGGGTGACCCGGGTGTCATGCGCCGAACGCTGAATCTCGCGCAGCAGCGCGGGGTTGCCTGCGGCGCGCATCCGGGCTTCGCCGACATCGCAGGTTTCGGCCGTCGTGAGATTCCCATCACCGCCAGTGAAACGCGCGACCTGGTGCTCTGGCAAATCGGCGCACTGGAGGCCATCGCCCGCTCCGAAGGCATCCGTCTCCGCCACGTCAAGGCGCATGGCGCGCTCTACAACATGGCGGCGCGAGATCACGCGCTTGCGGACGCGATCGCCAGGGCGGTCGCGGAGTTCGATCGATCGCTCGTCTTCTTCGGTCTTGCCGGGTCAGGGATGCTCGACGCTGGCCGCCGCGCCGGGCTCGACGTCGCCGCGGAAGGCTTTGCGGACCGTGCGTACGAACCTGACGGATCGCTGACGCCCCGCAGCGTTCCCGGCTCGGTCATACACGACGTGAATGAGGTTGTCGCGCGCGCCGTCCGCCTGGTGCGCGAATCGCGGGTCACCGCGCGCACCGGCCTGGATCTCGTTCTGCGGATCGACACCCTCTGCGTCCACGGTGATACCCCGGGCGCCGCGTCCCTCGCACGCGCGCTTCGTCAGGGGCTCGAGGCGGCCGGTGTGCGCGTGGAGCCAGCGGGCGGCACCGCGACGTGATGCTCGCCTGGTGGAACGAAGGCTCGTCACAGGCGAGAAAGGCGCTGATTGCCGCCGGTCTCGGCTGGATGCTCGACGCCTTCGATGTGACGCTCTTCGCGATGGCGCTCCCCGCGATCCGCTCGGAGCTGGGGCTCTCGCCGTCAGCCGGCGGCATCCTCGGCTCCACCACGCTGCTCGCTGCCGCTGCCGGCGGCGTGTTCTTCGGCCGCATCGCGGATCGCTACGGCCGCACGCGCGCGCTGATGTTCAGTGTGGCCATCTACTCTGTGTTCACCGCGGCCTGCGGGTTCGCGCAGAACTTCACTCACTTCCTGATCTTCAGAACGCTGCTCGGCATCGGCATGGGTGGCGAGTGGGCGAGTGGCGCCGCGCTCGTCTCCGAAACGTGGCCGACACGGCATCGGGGCAAGGCGCTCGGGTTGATGCAGAGCGGCTGGGCGATCGGCTACGCGGCCGCGGCGCTGGTGAACGGGCTCGTGCAACCGTCGTATGGCTGGCGCGCGGTGTTCTTCGTGGGTATTCTGCCCGCATTCTTCACGCTGTGGGTCAGACGATCCGTCGAGGAGCCGCGCATCTGGACCGATGCCTCGAGGGCTGCCCAGCGACCCGCGTCGCTCGCCTCCATCTTCCGCCGGCCTCTTGGCGCTCTGACGCTGGCGCTGACACTGATGAACACCTGCACGTTGTTCGCATGGTGGGGCTTCTACCTATGGCTGCCGACATACCTCACGCAGTCAACGGCACAGGGAGGCGTAGGTCTCAACCTCGGTTCCAGCTCCGCGTTCATCCTGGTAATGCAGGCTGGCATGTGGTTCGGCTATGTCACCTTCGGCTTCGTCAGCGATCACGTGGGCCGGAAGAAAACCTACGTCACGTACTTGCTGGCGGCGGCCGTCCTCCTCTTTGTGTATGTGTCGGTGCGAGAGCCGATCGTGCTCCTTGTTCTTGGGCCGTTCGTCGCCTTTTTTGCTACCGGATACTTCAGCGGTTTCGGCGCGGTCACGGCCGAGATCTACCCGACGGCCATACGGGCCAGCGCGCAGGGCTTCACCTACAACATGGGACGCATCGTGAGCGCCGCCGCCCCATGGCTCGTCGGCTCGCTCGCGCAGACGAACGGCTTTGGAGCCGCCTTATCCGTCTCGTCTGCGGCGTTTCTTCTTGCCGCTCTCGCCTGGTTCTGGATCCCTGAAACGCGCGGCCGCGAGCTGTCGTAAGTAAGTGCCGTTGTATCAGTAACTTACGTTCTACGGTCCAGCCTGGATGTGCTCGAGCCCTCCCAAGATATGATTTGCCTATGATCAACGTCGCCGCGATCCGGATGCAGCAGTTTGGCGTGCAGTTCTACCAGGCGTCGCTTTCCGCCAAAGACATCGATAAGCTCGTGCGCTTCGAAGTCCTCAGCTACGGCGAGCAGGCGCAGGGCGTTCGCGGTAATCGCCGTAAAGTCGTCCATCCAAGCAAGATCAACTGGGACTTGCTCGAGCGCCGGATCGGCGCCAATGAGAAGGCCTATCAGCGACAGATCATCCGCAAGAAGATCGACGAGCTCGTGCAGTACTACGAGCAATGCCGTCAGGCACGCGATCTGCCCTCGATACCGGGTGCGGTCATCATCTCCTGCGACGAGACGCTGAAGTTCGAACCTGCTGAGCCCGGCGCGGGGATCGGCACGTTGAAGGTTCCGGAGCGCGAGGGCATTCTTCGCGCGATCGACGGTCAACACCGGCTACTGGCGCTTCACGCCGATCGCGATCGCTTCGAGGGTGAGGATTTCACGGTTCCCGCCGTCATCTTCGATCGTCTGCCCGAAGACCACGTCGTGCAGATGTTCGTCACGATCAATGCCAAGCACACGCGACTGAACCCCTCGCACCTCGTCTCGCTCTCGGGCCGGCAACTCTACGCCGACGAGAGCCTCGCCGCTGCGCACGATGTGGTACGCGCGCTCAACGACCGCGAGGACTCACCGCTCTATGGCGAAGTCAAGCTGCTGGGCGTGGGCAAGGGACGGATCGCGCAGGCGCCGCTCGCGCAGGAACTGAAGAAGCTGTTCGCGTCGGATTCGTTCGGCGGCGGACGCAAAGGTGACGCGTTCCGCGAAGAGTCGAAGAAGTTCTTCGTCAATTACCTGAAACAAGTCGCGCAGGTGTTCAACGCCGCATGGGGCGGACGCAAGTACAGCATCAAGTCCGCGACCGCGATGCGCGCCTTCATCCGGGTCGCGCCCGACGTCGTCCGCCGCCTGGATCAGGAGCACGCCGACCGCACGGATTTCCGCGCGATCGGACGCGTCATCTCGCCATGGGGCCGCCGCATTGGCGATCTGCGCTTCGAGACCGAAGGCGCCTGGAAGCGTTCGGGTACGACGGTGGAATCGCTAACGAAGGAACTGCGGTTGGCGCTGCAATATCCTGAAGGAGCGGCTGTTTGAATCCTTGCAATGCTGACGGCATTCAGCCTTACGCATTGCATGGGAAGAAGGAAAAAGGGCCTCGCGATTGCTCACGAGGCCCCATCGGTTTTGCGGGCGACCCGGCTCCCCAGCAACTCACGGCTCCCTGCCGTAAATATTCAGGCCGCCTGCACCACTCTATTGAGCAAGCGGTGTACCCGCGAATTTGCTCAGGAATTTGAATGGTCTCAAGCAACGCACCTGCGCAGCGCTCACGGTTTCGTACCGCCAATTACAAAATCGGTCCAGCCATCGCGCTGCTCGCGATTTGTTCGATCGCGGTGCACGCGCAGACTCCGGCTCCGTGGGTGCCGAAGGTGCGCGCGTGGATCGAGGGCCATCAGCCATCGGTGATCACCGAACTGCTGGACCTCCTCTCCATTCCCAACGTTGCCGCGGATCGCGTGAACGTGCGCAGGAATGCGGAGCATTTGCGGGCGTTGTTCGCAAAGCGCGGCTTCGGTGCGGAGCTGCTCGAGACGGCAGGAAATCCTCTCGTATACGCAGAACTGAAGGTTCCAGGAGCGGTCCGCAC
>DATLLF010000320.1:0-9776 GCA_035537955.1 Vicinamibacterales bacterium
GGCGCCATTACCGCACCTCCGTCATGCCTTCGAACATGTCCGAGGGCAGGTGGATGCCGGCGGCCTTGAGGCGCTCGGCGACCTTCGGCCGGACGCCGGTGGCCTTGAAGCGGCCGATGACCTTGCCGTCCTGCGTGACGCCGAGCTTCTCGAAAGCGAAGATCTCCTGCATGGTGATGACATCCCCTTCCATGCCGGTGATCTCGGAGATGCTCGTCACCTTGCGCGTGCCGTCGGCGAGACGTGTCTGCTGGATGACGATCTGGATCGCGGCGGCGATCTGCTGGCGCATCGCGCGCTCGGGCAGGTTCGTCGCACCCATCGCGATCATCGTTTCGATACGCGACAGCGCGTCGCGGGGAGTATTCGCGTGGATCGTGGTGAGCGATCCGTCGTGACCCGTGTTCATCGCCTGGAGCATGTCGAGCGCTTCCTCGCCTCGCGTCTCACCGACGACAATGCGGTCCGGACGCATACGCAGCGCGTTGATCAGCAGCTGCCGCTGGCGGATGGCTCCCTTGCCTTCCACGTTCGGTGGACGCGTTTCGAGGCGTGCCACGTGCTCCTGGTGCAGCTGCAGTTCGGCCGCGTCCTCGATGGTGACGATGCGCTCGCGCTCGGAGATGAATCCCGACAGCACGTTGAGCAGCGTCGTCTTTCCGGCGCCGGTTCCGCCGCTGATGAGCATGTTCAGCTTCGAGCGCACGCAGTGCTCGAGAAAGTCGAGCATGGGCTTGGTCATCGAACGGATCGCGACGAGATCGTCGGCCTTGAGGCGCTCGGCCGGGAATCGGCGGATCGACAGCAGCGGGCCGTCCACCGCGAGCGGCGGAATGATGGCGTTGACGCGCGAGCCATCCGGCAGGCGCGCGTCCACCATCGGCGAGCTGTCGTCGACGCGGCGTCCGACGCCGCTGACGATGCGGTCGATGACACGCATGAGGTGCTTGTCGTCCTGGAACGTCGTCGGGAGGCGTTCGATCTTTCCGCTCCGCTCGACGTAGAGGTGCGAATGCGTGTTCACCAGGATGTCGCTGATCCCCGGGTCGCGCAGCAACGGCTCGAGCGGACCCAGACCGAAGACTTCGTCGATGACGTCTCCGAGGATCCCTTCGCGTTCCGCCATGCTGAGCGGCATGCTCTCTTCGGCAATCAGTTCGAAGAGCAGCGTGCGGATCTCTGCCTCTGCGCGGGGCCGTTCCACGGAGGCGAGGGCCTCCAGGTTCAAGCGATTCAGGAGCTTGCGATGGACGTTTGCCTTGAGCTCGAGATACTGCGGCCGCGGCGCGTCGAACCGGGCGGGTATTTTGGACGCGCCCGGCAACGAGGCGGGCGCATTCACCGTGACACTCATCGAACGACCCCCCGATTAGAAAATGTTGAGAAACGTGCGGCGCCGCTCCGGCTCCGCCTTGGCCTCCTCGAGGCCAAGCAAATTTTTGGTGAAGCTGCCGAACTGCGCAGAGATCTCCGAATGATTCGTCAGCGTGAGCGGCACTCCAGAGTTCAGCGCGGCGGACACGGTCTTGTAATCGCTCGAGAACGAGTGATGGATCCCGTAGCCCAGCGCGGTTTCAATCTGCTTCGGCGCGATGAGATGCTGATCCGTCGTCCGGTTCAGCAGCACACGAATCCGTTCGCTGCCGGCGCCAAGCTGGCGCACGCGATCGACGAGACGCTGCGCGTTGCGGATGGACGGCACGTCGGGGTTGGCCACGAGGAACACGGTGTCGGCCGCATAGAGCGCCGCCACCGCGCACGCGTTGATCAGGTTGCCGGTGTCGATGACAATGTAGTCATAGAGCTTGCCGAGAACGCGAAGGAGCTCCTCCACAGCCACCGCGTCCTGCGCATTCGGGCGGTCGAACTGCTCGGAACCGGCGAGGATGTCGAGGCCTGACTTGTGCCGCGCCATCAACTCGCGCAGGAACTCGCGATCCAGCCGGTGCAGGTTCTCGATCGCGTCGAGCACCGTGAATCGCGGACGCACGCCGAGAAAAAGGGCGACCTCGCCCAGGCACGGCTTCAGGTCGACGATGGCGGTCGGCTTTTTGGTCACGCGCGCGAGTTCGACGGCGCAGTTCACTGCAACGGTCGTCGTACCCGCACCACCCTTGGCCCCGAGGAACACGTGTGTCACGCAGGGTTGCCGGGCACCGGCAGTCACCGCGTCCCGTCGCGTGGCAGTCTTGCGGATCGCCCCCTGGAACGATTCCTCAGTGCTTCGCGAGACGCCGGATTCGGTCCACGGGAAGAATTCGTTGGCCCCGGCGCGCATCGCCTGCAGGATCAGATCGGGTTCGGCGGTCGCGGCAATCGCGAAGATCGCCACACCGGGATGCGCCGCGCGCAGCCGTTCGATGGTTGCCATGCCCGAAGAAGCATCGGCACGGATATCGATGACGTAGACATCGGATGTCGTGCTGTCGCCGTTACGACGTTCCTCGACGATGCCGATCGGCACACCCGAGGCGCGCAGCAGGCGCGCCATTTCGCGCTTGCACTGTTCGTCGTTGCTGATGATGGAAACCGCGAGCTGCGCCATATCGTTACCCGTTACCTGTTGCGACGATTACTTGACGAGTCGAATTGCCTTCGGAAACGCGCCGTCCGGGGCCGGCCCCGCCGTCGCGTCTCGAATCCCCGCGATGGGGATGATGCGTCCCGAGATCCCGTTTCCCTGAGTGCTCTCGAGGAAGAACCCGATCCAGTTGGCCACGCGGAGGTCGGCCGTTCGACCGTTCCGCTTGCCCGCGTCGTAGAACGGCGGGTCGTATAACGGAATCGGGAAAACGCGCGGGCTGCGGCTGAAGGGGCTGCCCTTCACCGTGTTCGTCTGGAAATCCCAATACGCGTTCGGATCCCTCGCGATCAGATCATTAGCGCCCTGTACCGTGGGGCCTTCCATCGCGCCGGGCTCCTGAATCAAGGGATCGCCCCAGTGCATGACCGTCGTGTTGCAGTTGGCGATGTTCCAGCGATAGGGATCGCCGCCCGTATACGACATGCCGCCAAGCGAAAGGGAGAAATAGAAGCTGACGGTGATGTTCTGACCGGTCGCGGCGCGAATGGTCAGAAGCTGCCCGCGGTTGGACTCCTGGTTGTAGCCCGTGTACCCGGGCCTGTCCGCGGGAACGTAGATGTCGGGGTTCGTGAGGGGAACTCCCTTGTTGTTGTATGCGTCGTAGGTGTCGTTCCCATCCCACGGGGGCGTTTGCGACTCGATCCATTTGTCGGGGATGGTGAACGGCTTCACGCACGTCATCGCATTCGCGTTCGAAGCCTCTGCTGTCGCAGTGGCAACGACGTCGGCGGATTCCGTGCCGAAGAAGCGCGCGATCAACGTCGAGACCGGATTGCCCCTCGCCGCTGTTCGATAGACGGTCACCTTGACCCGATTCGGTTGCCCGCTGGGATCGTTGGGAAACTCGACGTCCGACACCTTGACCGACGCGTCCCGGCCCATGACGTCGTTCTCCTTGGCCGCAGCTATGGCATGCGTGACAGCCGGACCGCTCGGCGACCGGTTGTTCCAGTCGTTCATCACGAGCGCCGTCACGCCCGCCAGGGCGCCTGCGTCGGCGGAGTTCTGCGCCTGGTTGCGCGAGGTCATCAGCATGCCGACATCGATCGCGAGCATGCTGGCGCTGAGAAACGCCATCATGCCCATGCCGATGAACACATAGCTCATTCCTGATTCGTCGTCGCGGACGCGGCGCAGGCGATTCATCTGCTGCCTCCCTTGTTGGTCTTCGCGAGCTCGGCCTGATAGGCGGTCTGTGCCTGCTTGAGGCGGTCAGCCGCGTCGGTGAGCGCCTTGTTCTTCTTGTCTTCTTCGGCGGCTTTCTTTCGCTGTTCCTCGAGCTGCTTGCGCGCGTCCTTCTCGGCCTGTTCCGCCGCCTTTTTGTCAGCCGCGGCCTGGCGCTTCGCGCGCTCCTTTTCGATCTGCTCGGCCTTCTTGCGGTCCTCTTCGGCCTTCTTCGCCGCAACCCTGGCCGCATCCGCCTTCCGTTTTTCGTCCGCGGTGGCGGCCTTCTTCTCACGCGCGTCTTCGGCCTGCTGCGCCTTGTTCTCTTTCTCGCTGGTCGGCGTCGGGCCCACCGGCAGTGGTGCGGTCGCCTTGATGGGCGTCGACGGGACCGGTTGCGGAACCGACTGCGTCATCGGCTGCGGCATCGGCGCGTTCGTCTGGGCCGGCGAAGCCGAAGGCTGCGGCGCGGGCGTCGGAGCAGGAGACGTCGAACCACCCTTGGGCGGATACACCGGCGAGCCCACGTACGGCGCAGGCGGCGCGATCGGCTTGAGGTTGGGATCCATGAACGGCTCCACCAGCGACGGCAGACCCTGCGACACGCCCGTCGATCCGCGACGGACGATCTGTGGCGTCACCATCACGACGAGCTCTGTCTGATCCTTCTGATACGCGCGGCTCTTGAAGAGCAGCCCGAGGACCGGAATGTCGCCGAGCCCGGGTACTTTGCGCATCTGCGACAGCGCCGTGTTGTTCATCAGTCCGGCGATCGCGAACGTCTGTCCGTCCTGCAGTTCGACCTCGGTCTCGGCGCGCCGCGTCACGAGCGCCGGAACGCGGAAGCCCTCGAGGATGATCGCGTTGTTGAAGTCGAGCGAGCTGACCTCGGGCCGGATCTTGAGATTGATGAGATCGCCGCCAAGCACAGTCGGCGTGAAGTTCAGCCGAACGCCGTACTCCTTGAACATGATGCTGACGGACCCGAGCTGTCCCTGCGGAATCGGATACGGGAATTCGCCGCCGGCCAGGAAGCTCGCTTCTTTGCCGTTGGTGGCGATCAGGTTGGGTTCGGCCAGGCTCTGGAACACGCCTGCGCCCTGCAGCGCCCTCACGACCGCACCGATCTTGTTCTTGGCGTCGAACAGGAACAGATTCAGGTAATCGCTGAACACCAGCGTGTCGCCGAGAAACATGCTTGGATGGTTTTTGTCGAAGTTCGGCGCGGCGAACTGCTGGGTCGTCGTGCGGCCGAACAGGTTGTTGTTGCCGTCGGAGAACAGCGACGCGCCGACCTCTTGAAGGGCGTTGCGGCTCACTTCGGCAAAACGAACCTTCAACATCACCTGATTTGAAGCGACACCTTCCTGCTGTTTCAGCAGGTTGACCACGTTCTCCTTCTTCTCCACGTAACCCGCGGCGACGTCAGCCGCCTTGTCGATTACGTACTTGCTGGAGACCGTGCCCGACAGCACGACGTCCTTTCCGCTGCCGTTCACCGTGATCGACTCACCGGGAAACAGGGTCTTCACCTGCTCGACGAGGGCGCTCAGATCGCGGCGGACGATGACCTCGTAGGTCCTGATCGCGCCCATGCGATCCCAGACGAACATCGAGATCGTGCCTGGCTGCTTGCCATGGATCAGGAGCTGCGTCGGCGACGTGACCATCGCATCGGCGACGTCGGGCACGGTCAGCGACACGCGCGCGATCGTCGAGCCGATGTCGAGGATCGTCGAGCGGCCGACGAGCAGCTGGACGTTCGTTGGTGCCGCGATCATGATGCCGTCGCGGTTGGTGACGTTGGCGGGGCTGCCAAACGCAGGGACCTGCTGCTGCGCCTGCGGCCCGGCCACGAGGATCACGATGATGAATGCGGCCAGGGCCGATGCGAATCTGCGGTTCATGACTATGTGCCTCCGCTCCTAATCCAAGGTGCGGGGACAGACACCGACCAACGGTGCCCGTTCCCGGTCTTACTTGATGACTTCGACCGAACGCTTGTCGCCCCGGATGATCTCGACGGACGGGGCAGGCGCCGGCGCAGGGGCGATATCGACCTGCGGCCGCGCTTCCGGTTTACGCGCGTGCGCCACGCGCGGCGCCGGGGTCGCGACTGCGGTCTTGCTGCCGAGCAGGCCCGCCGGCCGGATGCCTGGCGTGTCGGGCGAGCCCTGGTCCAGCGGGTTGCGCAGCGCGAGCTGGATCTTTCCCTCCGTGCTGGCGAGCGCGAGCCGCTCGGCCTGTTCGGGGCTCACGAGCAGCGTCACGACGGTGACCTGCGTCGGCTGGTTGTTGTCCTGCCCCTGTTCCATGCGCGTGCCGGCGGTCAGCACCTGCACGTTCGAGAGCACGACCTTCGAGGTGGTCTCGGAACGCGACTCGCTCGGGCTCGCCGTGGCAACGACGTCGACGCGGTTACCCGGCAGCACGTAGCCGGCCACTCCGACGACTTCGTTGACGCGAACGGAAACGGCGCGCATCCCCTCGGGAATCACGGGCGGAAGCCCGGCGCCCGCTTCCTTCGACGCGAGCTTCGCGGCGAGGACGGGCTCGTTCTTCACCATGGGAACGATCAGCCCGCGGCCTACCAGATCGTTTGCCTGTGAAAACGATCCTTCGGGCGCCGCTCCCTGCGGGAAGTTGATGACCTGCAGGTCCTCCTTCTTCAGCGCCGTCCCGATCTGCAGATCGGCAGCCGCGACGATCACCGGCTGTGTGGCGATGCTGGCCCCCTGCGCAGGGCCGGCCTGCATGAAGTTGTAAGTGCCATACGCCAGGCTTCCGCCCGCAAGGACGGCGATTGCCAGCACGGCGAAGATTCGGTTCCGCATAGGTCAGGCTCCGTTCCGAGCTTCAGGTTTCCAGTTAGCTTTCGTTCCGCATCAGCGCGGTCGACGTCATCGTCGTCGTGCCCTTCCCGGCGGTGGCGCCGCTGTTCAGCAGCTTCATGACCGGATTGAGCACGGTGAAATTGAATGGATAGGTGACGGTGATACGCGACGCCGTGTTGCTGCCAAACGGCACCGTCCGTTCCACGCTCACCCCGGCGGTGGCGTACTGGGGCAGCTGGCCGGACTGCATATAGGCGCGAACGGCGCTGGTCACCTGCGCGTCGCTCGTCTCCGCCAGGATCGACACGCGCGCGCCTTCGCGCGCCGCATTGGTGAGGACCTGCCAGGTCTGATACGCGCGGCCGAACTCGAAGATCGCGACACAGACCGCGAGCACGAGCGGGATCGTGACCGCAGTCTCGAGCAGCGCCGCACCCTTCTGATTCCTGATCCTCTTCATTGGTATCCTCCACGCAGACCGAGCGACGGTCGCGTCACGAAATCAGCACCGCCATCAAGCTGCCAATCGCGATCGCCGGTCCGTATGCGAACCGGCTCGCGGACGTGGCCGCCTTGATCTCCTTCGGTGCCGCCCCGGGGGCGGCAACCAGGCGGCCTGTCTGCGTCAGCGTCGCGCCAAGGCGCTTGCGCCTCACGGCCACGATCACGGCGAGCACGCCGCCAGCCAGGCACGTGCACAGGAACGCCATCAGCACCAGCGGCGGTCCGACGATCGCGCCGACGGCGGCCATCAGCTTCACGTCGCCTGCTCCAGTGGCGCCAAGCCCGTAGCCCGGCAGCATCAACAGGAGCCCGAGAACCAATCCTGCGAGCGATGCGGCGGTCGTCATGCCGCTCACTCCTGTCGCCGCGAGTGCCAGTCCGCTGACGGCCATCGCGGCGGTGAGCTCGTTTGGAATCCGGCGTGACCTGAGGTCGATCGCCGTCGCCGCTGCGAGCCCCGCAGCAAGCACACAGACCGAGACGCTAGACACTGGACGCGGCGATCGCGGACCAGAACACGTCGTTGACGGTGTTGCCGACCGCCTGCACGGCACCGAGCGCGACGATGGCGATCAGCGCGCAGAGGACGGCGTATTCCAGAAGATCCTGCCCGTCTTCCCCCCTCGAGAAACCGGGGACGCGGCCGAGCCATGTCGAAGCGTCGCGGCCACCAAAACGATCAAGGACGTTAAGAGCGATCTGCATGGCTACCTCTGTGAGAGCGGTCGGCGAAACGCCTTCCCGAAGGTGCGAGACGCCGGGTGCGCTGGTGCGCCTCGCCCATCGCGCATGCTGCACCTGCACCCGGCGCCAACCCATGGTTACGAACGCTTACGCCGCGCCGCCGAGTGCGCCCGCGATCGAGTCGAAAATCGTGCTGACCGACTCACCGGCCGCGGTCACCGCGCCAACGGCGACGAGCGCGATCAGCGCGACGAGCAGTGCGTACTCGAGCAGGTCCTGACCCTCTTCGTTACGGCGGAACGACTTCACGAATGAAACGAGCTGAGACATGACTCCTCCTGATGTGTGGTGACACCGCAAATCGGTGTCCGTGCTGCGGCGCCGCCGCAGTTCGTTTGTTGATTCGTGCGCGGCGACTTTCCGCTGCACGGCCCGTCTATTCGCAACGGATGTGCCGGACGCTGCGCAGACGTGTGCACCTCGGTCGCAACTCGTTCTCCGTGCAGGCATTCGCGGCACGCGACGGCGCTGAGGCGCCGTCGCACCGCCGGCCCGCGACGACAAGGCCAGGGGTCACTTTCGTAACGGTCAATCCGAATTCGTGCGGCCTCGACCCGCTGGCGCAGATCGCTGAAAACATCCCCCCCACATCAATTGCTTTATGTCGGCCTGTTTTGCGGCGTCTTTCGCGTGTGGCGAGGCAGGTACATGGATTGCCTTTGCCACGTCGCCACATCCTGCGGAGTTCTTGGGGGGCAATATGAGGTTCAAGTTCGGCGTTCAGCAGGCGCTCACGTCGTCGGCGGTGTTCGTACTCGTGCTGATGGCGCTCGTGTCAGTGGACGAACGCGTTCGGGAACGGTTCGACGAGCTGGTCTCGGGAGGACAGACCGTCGGCACGTGGGGAGATCGCGCATCGTATCTCGGTGATGCGGTACTGACTGCGGCCCGGCATCAAAGCATCGAAAACGCGCCGCTCGTCGTGTTCGCGACGGCCGGCGCAGTGCTGTTTCTGTTCATGGTGAGGACATAGCACGTGAGTCAGGGCTCCCCCTACATCCTGGCGATCGAACCGGACGCACGGCAGGCTGCCATCCTGCAGCGTCTCGCCGAACAGGAGGTCCACGCCGACTTCACGGTCGTGGACTCGCGCGATGCAGCCGTGGCGGCACTGTCATCGCGAGTGCCCGACGTCATTCTGCTGACCGCGCTGCTCTCTCCGCGCGACGAGGATGAACTGATCGCGCACCTCAGAACACTCGAACACGCGGATCACGTTCAGACGCACACGATTCCCATGCTCGCGTCCGGCGAGCCGGAAGAGCAATCCGGCGGCGGATTGTTCGGACGACTGCGCCGCAAGAAGGATCCCGAGCTGGTCGCCGGCTGCGATCCCTCCGTTTTCGCCGACGAAGTGCGCGGGTATATCGCGCGCGCCGCCGAGATGCGTCACGAAGCGCAGGCCGCGGCCGAGTGGAAGAACGCGGCAGCCGCTGCGCAGGAAGTCGTCGATTTCGAGGACGGCATCCAGGCGGAGCTTGCCAAGGCGCAGGCCGCCGAGGAAGAGCATCGACGCCTCGTCGAAGCGGAAGAGGCGCAGCTTCGGTCGGCGGAAGAAGAGCGCGAGCGGCTGCGGCATGCAGCGGCCGAAGCAGCAGCGCTGGAGGAGGAGACGCTGCGCCGGGAGGCGGAGGAACAGCGTCTTGCCCTCGACGCCGAGCGCGAACGCATCCGCATCGAGGCGGAGCAGGAAGAGGTGCGGCTGCGTCAACTCGCCGAGCAACAGGACCGTGAGGCGGCGCGCGCGGAGCGGGGCCGGCGGCAGCGCGAAGTCGAAGACGAACAGGATCAACTGCGCCGCCTCGCCGAAGAACAACGGGTCGCCGCCGAAGCCGAACGCGACCGGATGCGCCGCGAGGCCGAAGAGGCGCAGGCTCGTCTGACGCGTGAGGCCGACGAGGAGCGGGCGCGGCTGCGTCGTGAGGCTGAAGATTCGCAGCGCCGGG
>DATLLF010000321.1:0-35396 GCA_035537955.1 Vicinamibacterales bacterium
GATGCAGGGAGCGTTCGCCGCTGCCCTGACCGCACTGATCGGATTCGGCGCCACCAGCGTGGCCGCCCAGGGACCGCAACTGTGGTCGATCGTGATCCACTTCCAGTACCAGGACGGCTTCGAGTTCGACTACGTGCTCCAGCGGGGAATATCGACGGCCGACATGGCACCCGCTCTGGCCGAATGCGGCCGCTCGCATTGGACCGGCTCGGTGGTGCGCTATCACTGCTATCCGGTCGCGGAGTGATGGAGTGGGAGGGGGATTGGGGCGGCGCAGATCAGCCGTGACGGTGCCGGTGACGCTCGCGGCCGGACCGCAAGGTGCTGCGGATCGTCATCGACGTGGAGAGCTCGGACAACAAGTGATCACACGCCTGGGGAGCTATCGGTCAGCGTTCAGGGTTTTTCGGCGCCAGACGGTCGCGAACTCCAAACCGAAAGGTCGCTCCACACGAAACACCGGCTCGAAGCTGCGGACGAGAGCCTCGCGATCGTACAGATACTCGAACACGCTGCCGCCGCCGAAGAGTCCCGCCGGGCTGCTCGGTCGAATATCAGCGTGGAGTGTCGTCACGACGTAGTCCGCATCTTCCACCGATGGCGTGTGCGGCCGCAGACCGTCGACCAGGTCGAACGCCGGTCGCGGGCTCACTGCCCGGATAATGTGACTCGGCTGGATGAACGTCTTGACGCGATAGCCGGCATCGACGTGCTGATTCACCCACTCGAGTGCCTGCTCGACACCATCCGAGTTGACCTGCACGACCCCGCGATATGCGAGCGTTGAACGCCCGAAGATGTATCGCGCGCCCACCCACTGGTAACCGTTCAACTGGTAGTGCGGATATGTCGCGCGCAAGTCGAGCGCGACGGAGACAAGGCACGCTGCGACGACGGCAATCGCGGCAGTCGGGTAGCGACGCCACAAAGCCATGAGCCGTTCCGCGACGAGTACGAGCATCCACGGAAAGATCGGCATGGTGTAGAACGTCTGGCCGAGCCGCATCTTGAGGAGAAAAAGGAAATAGGCCGCGATGCACAGCAGAAGCAGGCGGATCCGGCTATCGGTGCGCGACCGCCAGCCGGCCAGCAGGATGCAAATCCACATGAGGGAGCCCACAGCGATGCTCGGCTTGAACAACAACGTCATCGTGTGCAGACTGGCGGCCTGCAGCACGAGCACAGTATCGAGGCCGCTGGAGTTGCCGAGTTCTTTCAGAAGGCTGGACGCGTGCACCGGGCTAGTCAGGTGAACGGGCGGGATGAGAAGAAACGTCGCCCCCGCAATCGTCAACGCAAGCAGCGGTTGGGCAAAGGGTCCGATAGTCGTGTCGCGAGACCGAATTAGAAGAAGCAGAATCAGCGCGTAGACGAAGGCGGCGATCAACCAAGCCATGAGGGCCAACAATGCCTGGTCCGGCAGCCGCGGGCGATACCAGTAGAACCACACCAGCACGAGTGCCGCAGTTGCGAGAGCGCAGGTCCCCCCCAGCACGAGCGACGGCCGCGCGCGGCTGCGTGCTGGGCCCGATGCCGGAGTTGCGCGCACAACCCAGGGTGCTATTACAAACACAGGGACGAGCGCGATCGCGACGAACTTGGCCGAAATGGCGAGGCCGAAGGCGCCGCCCGACATCGCGGTCCGCCGTACCGTGGGCAAGTCGAGCGCGCGCGCCAGTGCCACAACAGTCCACGCTACCGCCATCGTGACAAACGCGTCCCCTTCGGTCAGTGCAATCCGCGAGAACGCGAGAAACAGGGGGCTGGTTGCGAGCAAGGTTGCAGCGAGCAGGGCCTCGCCTCGGCCGAACCGCCGCCGCGCGAAGACGAACACGGCCAACAAAGTGAGCACGCTCACCGCGCAGCTGACCAGACGCGCAACGTAGAGGTCCGCACGGCCGGAGAGCGCAAACACGCCAGCAACCGTGTACATCGGAAGTCGCGTCTGCGTCGGGTCGTCGGCCGATCCGGACAGCCAGGCTGACGGTTGCGCAAGATAACTTCGAGAGATATTCAGGTCCGTCTGCTCGTCCCAGAGCACGCCGAACGAGCCAAGTGTCGGGAGCGTTAAGGCGAGGTAGAGTCCGGCGATGGCTGCGAAGGCGAGTGCGTCGCTTGCCCAACGCCCTCCGATGCCGCTGCGCATCACCCTCACGACACCCAACTCACATCACGCAAGCATGCGGCAGCGTGCTCCCTCAGCATCTTGATCGCAACCGGCGGATCCAATCGGCTGTGACGCTCATCGACAGCGGCATTATTCACCATCGTTGCTGTTGCGCCGGTCGGTCGTTCGCTTAGGCCCGACGCTCCTTCCACGCAGACATTGTGTGAGTGTTTTATCGAAGTTCAATATTCAACTTGACGACAATCGATAAATAGTTTATTGATATTCGATATATCACGGAAGGTGGTGAACCTATGTCAAGTCCAGCCTCGTCATCTGCCGCGCTCCCAATCGCCTACGTGGTGCTGCGGATCCTCGTCGTCCTGAACTGGCTGATGGGCGCCGCGATTCTCGCCCTGCTCGTGGTGATGCCCAACGCGCACTGGATCATGGCGTCTTTCAAACTTTCCCCTTCGCCTGACACGGACCGGCTGATCCTGGGCTTGCGCGCGGTCGCCACGCTCGGCCTGGCAGTGGTCCCGCTGAACTACGTCGTTCTCAAACGGCTGCTCGCGATTGTTGACACGGTTCGCGCGGGTGACCCATTCGTCGCCACCAACGCCCACCGCCTGCGAACGATCGCCTGGGCGCTGCTCACGCTGCAGCTTCTCAGCGTCGTCATCGGCGCAATCGGCAAGAGCATTTCGACTGCGGCCCATCCCGTCCATCTCGATGCCGGGTTTTCGATCAACGGCTGGCTCGGCGTACTCCTCACGTTCCTACTCGCGCGCGTGTTCGCGGAAGGCACGCACATGCGCGAAGACCTCGAAGGGACGGTCTGACGTGGCGATCGCCGTCAAGCTCGACGACCTGCTCCACGATCGGCGGATGACGCTGACCGAGCTCGCGGATCTGGTCGGAATGACGCTGGCCAACCTCTCGATCCTCAAGACCGGCAAGGCGCGTGCGATCCGCTTCTCGACGCTCGATGCGCTCTGCGAGGCGCTCGCGTGTCAGCCTGGCGATCTTCTTGGTTTCGAGCCGGCGCACGAAAAACACGGGCGAGCGGCAGCGGCGAGCAGACGGAGCGCAAGCCGATGAACCCGCTGCTGAACACGTTGTTACCGATCCACATCGCCGCGGGCGGGCTTGCGATGGTTCTCGGCGCCGCCGCTCTACTGGCAAGGAAGGGCGGGCCTCTCCATCGGCGCAGCGGGCTGCTGTTTGTCTACGTCATGCTCGTCCTGGGCGCCAGCGCCTCGCTCCTGGGGTTTTTGAAAAACGGTCCCAGCGACGGCAATGTGTTCGCCGGCATCATGACGGCCTATTTTGTGGGCACGGCGCTGACGACCGTCCGTCCCGTATCGCCGTGGACGAGAGGTATCAATGTCGCCGCGCTGATCGTCGCAGTCGGACTCGCGCTCGGCGGGATCGTGGGCGGCGTGGAGAAGTTCAATAGCGGCGGCATTTCCCCCGGCGGCGTCCCGTTGCGCACGATCGGTGTGATGTCTTTCTTCCTCGGCGCAGTCCTCCTCCTGGCGGCTGCGGGCGACCTGCGCATCATGCGATTGGGCGTGCCCCACGGCGGGCCGCGCCTGGCGCGTCACCTATGGCGGATGTGCTTCGCGTTGTTCATCGCGGCCGGATCGTTCTTCTCGATCCGTGAACGCGTGGCGACCATCCTCCCGGAGCCATTCACGACGGCGCCGATGCGCGCGCTGCCGATCCTGCTGCTGTTCGGCGCGATGTTCTATTGGCTGTGGAGGGTCCGCCGCCGCGCGCTGCCAGCCTTCGCTCGCCTTCGGTGAGCTTCGGCTGGGCCCGCGCTTCGCGCCCGATGTGACCGCGATCTTGTCTGTCATCCTGTCTGCGCGCGGACTGTGGAGCTGCAACGGGTCGATCGCGGTCGTCGAACTGAGCTTTCTCCTCATGCCTTGACAGGTTGGCCGACCACTTGTTCCGTCATGAGTTGCTCGGTCAAGGCCCCGCGTTCCATCTCGAGCAGCGCCTTGGCATCGAGCCGTCCGAACAGGTCGAGGAGCAGGGCAACCAGCCCTGTCCAGCCCGTCTGATGGCTGGCCCCGAGCCCCGCGCCGTTGTCGCCGTGGAAGTACTCGTAGAACAGGATCAGATCGCGCCAGTGCGGGTCTTCCTGGAATCTGGCTAAACCTCCGTAGACGGGTCGCCGGCCGTTGCTATCGCGAAGGAACGTGGCCGACAACCGCCGCGAGATCTCCTGCGCTACTTCGAACAGCGTCATGTACCGCCCGGAACCGGTGGGGCACTGCACTTTGAACTCGTCACCATAGAAGGGGTAAAGGTTCAACAGCGCGCGGACTATCAGCGCGTTCACCGGCATCCACACCGGCCCACGCCAGTTGGAGTTCCCGCCAAACATCCCCGTGTTCGATTCGGCTGGCAGGTACTGCACCTTGAATTCCTGGTGGCCGACGTGGAACACGAATGGATGATCGAGGTGATAGCGCGAGAGCGAACGAATGCCGTGCGGCCCGAGGAACTCGTTCTCGTCGAGCAGGTATGCGAGCACGCGTTCCAGCTTCTTCTTGTTGAGGATCGACAGCAGCCGCCGCCCCTTGTGTCCGACGAACCCCTCGTCGGTTGGCGCCACGTGAGACACCAGTTCGGGGTGGCGCTTGCGGAACAGCGTGACCATCTCCATCAGTTTCGGATAGCGCGCGCCCGCGTCCGCCTCGAAGACGGTTGACGCGCACAGCGGCAACAGCCCCACCAGCGATCGCACTTTCAGCCGCATCGCCTCACCGTTGGGCAGCCGCAGCAGGTCGTAGAAGAAGCCGTCCGTCTCGTCCCACATTTCGTCGTGGTTCTCGCCGACTCGATCCATCGCGTACGAGATCCACATGAAATGCTGGAGGAACTTGAAGGCCACCTCCTCGTACATCGCGTCGTACTCGCTCAGGATCAGCGACATCTCGAGCATGCACTGGCAGTAGAACGCCATCCACGCGGTACCGTCCGCCTGTTCCAGCGAGCCGCCGGTCGGCAACTGGGCGCTGCGGTCGAATACGCCGATGTTGTCGAGGCCAAGGAATCCCCCGGCGAACACGTTGCGCCCGGCCGGATCCTTCCGGTTCACCCACCAGTTGAAATTCAACATCAGCCCCTGGAAGGATTTTTCGAGGAAGCGGACGTCGGCTCGGCCGAGCGTCCGTTCCATCTTGTAGAGGTACAACGTGGCCCAGGCGTGCACAGGGGGATTCACGTCGCTGAAGTTCCACTCGTAGGCGGGGATCTGGCCGTTCGGGTGCACGTACAGATTGCGCAGCATCAGCAGCAGCTGATCCTTGGCGAAGTCGAAGTCCACCAGAGCGAGAGCGGTGGTGTGGAAGGCCAGATCCCACGCCGCGTACCACGGGTACTCCCATTTGTCGGGCATCGAGATGATGTCGGCGTTGAGCATGTGAAACCACTCGGTGTTTCGCACGCCGGGCTGCGGCGATGTGAGCAGCGGGTGGCTCTTGTGCTCTTTCAGCCACTGCTCCAGGTCGAAGTGGTAATACTGCTTGCTCCACAACATGCCGGCGAGCGCCTGGCGATGGACGCGGCGCTGGTCGTCGCTGAGCGATGCCGGCGAAATACGCCGGTAGAAGTCGTCGGCATCGCCAATGCGGCTCGTGAAGATGCGATCGACATCCTTGAAGGCGTCGGCAGGTGGTGCGGCGGTGAGGCGGAGTTGCACCGTCTGGCTGCCGCCGGCGGGCACGTCGAGCGCGTAATGCGCCGCCGCTTTGGTTCCCGTCTTGGCGGGATTCACCGCTTCGTGATGCCCCGTGACGACGTAGGCGTGGAACGCGTCCTTGACGTAAGGGGACGCACTGGGCTGGCCCCACAGACGCTCGACGTTGCTCTCGTTCTCCGTGAACAGCAGCTCCGCGTTTCCGTCGCACGACAACCAGTACTCGCCGAGTGTGGGGTGCGAGGCGTGGATCAGCCCTGGTGCGGTCTCGGTCAGTGAAGGCTTCTGTTGATCCTCACCCCACGACCAGGTGTTGCGGAACCAGAGCGTCGGAAGCACCCGCAGCCGCGCCGGTTCCGGGCCGCGATTGAAGACGGTGATGCGCACGAGGACGTCTTCGGCGTCGGCCTTCGCGTATTCGACGAACACATCGAAATACCGGTCCTCGTCGAACGCGCCCGTGTCGAGCAGCTCGTACTCGAACGCCTCGCGCGACCGTTGCCGGTTCGTCTCGATCAGGGAGCGATACGGAAACTCCCGCTGCGGATACTTGTACAGATACTTCATGTACGAGTGCGTGGGCGTGCTGTCGATGTAGAAGTAGTACTCCTTCACATCCTCGCCGTGGTTGCCCTCGCTGTTCGTGAGGCCGTAGAGGCGCTCCTTCAGGATGGGATCGCGCTCGTTCCACAGCGCCAGAGCAAAGCACAGCTGCTGTTTGTCGTCGCAGATGCCCCCGAGCCCATCTTCGCCCCACCGGTACGCCCGCGATCGGGCCTGGTCGTGCGAGAAGTAGTCCCAGGCGTTGCCATCCTGGCTATAGTCCTCGCGCACCGTCCCCCACTGCCGCTCGCTGAGATACGGCCCCCATTTTTTCCAGGGGATGCCCGCCTCGCGGGCGTCGTTCAGCCGCTTCTGTTCCGTGACGTCCGTAGTCTGCTTCGCCATCATTCATCTCCCGCGAGTTCGTCGCGCGATCGTTCGACCGCCTCCGCCCCCGCGTGTCTCTCATGCCTCTTCCGCCTCAGGTCACGCGCAGCGACGCCGGTCGATTGGCGGGGAGATCTGCCGTCGGGAATGGTACCCAAACGGCCTGCGCACGAACTATGCCGTAACATCCGCCGCACAGCTAGAGGGGAACGCTGGTGTTAATTGATGATTCGGTCGCGTCGACGCGCCAGTCGCGGTGGAATGCGATCGGGTCCCTACGGTGAGCCGGAGGTGCTCCGACATTTCACTCGGCCGTGTCCCGCGACATCCAATCCGCCGATGTGTAGCGGTCTCGAGCGTCGCGTCGCGTGCTGCGTAACAGTGAGGCGGATCAACTTCCCTTGACGGGTGTCTGCGGCGGCAGATCGCTGCTCCAGATCGTCTTCTCCGTGCGCCAGATGTCGTTCGCCTTGCGCCAGATGAAGACGTACTTGCCGCGATCGCGGACCGCGCCGCCCTGGTAGACGAGGGAGTACGAGCCGGTCTCGTAGGCGATCGGCCCATGGCCGTTGACGTCTTCGGTCTCGAGGCGGAGATTGGTCGCGCGGTTGATCAGGTCCTGGTAGAACTCCCGCAGCGGTTCGCGCCCTCGCAGCACGGGCGCGTTCGGCGGCATGAACACCGAGTTGTCGGCGTAGAGCTCCAGGATCGCATCGATCTGCTTGCCGTTGAACGAGGTGGCCAGTTGCTGACTGCGCTGCCGGATGGCCTGCACGTCGGCGGTGGTGAACTCCTCCGTCTTCGTCGTCGCGCAGCCACTCAGGCCGAGGATCACCGCGAGGGCAATGCCGAGAACCCGATACCTCATCGCGTCGCCTCCCGCATATCTCAACATCGGATGATCCTGAATCGCTTGTTGGCTGTCAAACATGCGCAGTGGCGGTGCCGCTCGCGCCATGGCAGCCAGCGACCGGTTTGACTCAGACGTACCTTCTTGCGCGCATCCGAGGGTCACCAGTATCATGAGTGTTCGGCAATCACGAGGTCCGGCGAGTGCGCCCGTAGCTCAGTTGGATAGAGCGCCGGGCTTCGAACCCGTAGGTCGGGGGTTCAAATCCCTCCGGGCGCGCCATCCTTCGCGGCTCCGTGGAATGTATGTCGCGGCTTCTGCCTGGCAAACCAACCGTCGCGGTCAGGTTCACAGCCGAACGCCAGCGCGAGGTGCTTGGCGAGGACCCTCGTGAAGAGACTGCCGCTGCGTCGTAATTCGCGCCCGTAGCTCAGCTGGATAGAGCGTTGGCCTCCGGAGCCAAAGGCCGCAGGTTCGAATCCTGCCGGGCGCGCCACCCTACGCACCGTCGATGCTCGCGGCTCCGGTACTACGTCGGCGGGCTCGCCTTCAATCCGCCCTCCGCAATCTCAATCCACAATCAGCACTCCGTCGATCAGCAGTCCGCAGTCCGCAATTCGCAATCAGATTGGAAGCGGATTTTCGGCAAAGCACAGGTCGCGCACCACCTGACCTCCGATGAGGTGTTGCTGGATGATGCGCTCCGCGTTCTCCGGCGTCACGTTCCGGTACCAAGTCCCTTCGGGATAGACCACCGCGACGGGCCCGTTCGTGCAGATGCGCAGGCAGTTGCACTTGGTGCGGTAGAACGGACCGTTCTCGCCGGTGATGTTCAGCTCCTTCATCCGTTTCTTCACGTAATGCCACGTTTCATCGCCCTTCTCGCGATCCACGCAGTCGGGTCCGAGACAGATGAACAGGTGCCGGGTGAGTCGTCCCACGCCGAACGATCGCGCGACCTCTGCCGGGGGACGGTCCTCATGCTTCGCCATCTCACCGATGATAGCCCTCGTGGCACCGTGATTGCTCGGTGGGACGCATCTGAAAGGAGCGTTCATGGCCAACCGGCAGGACAGCGGCAGCAACTCAGCCCACCAAAATCAGCGCCCCGCCTCGGGCAACGAAGATGCGTTGCCCGAGATGATGGACGACGAGGTTCGCGGGCGTGCTGACGAGGAGGACGACGAAGAGTTCGACGAGTCCGACGTGGAGGACGACGAAGAGGAAGAAGAAGACGAAGGACGCTACTGAGTGCCCGCGCATGCAGCCGTGATCCTGGACGTCGACGGCACGCTGGTCGACAGCAACGACGCGCACGCGCGCGCCTGGATCGACGCGTTCGACGAGCACGGGATCGCGGTTGCATTCGACCACGTGCGCCGCTCGATCGGTATGGGCGGCGACAAGCTGATGCCCGAAGTTTCGGGCATCGACGAATCGTCACCGCTTGGTCAGCAGATCTCGAACCGTCGCGGCGAGATCTTCAAGACCAGATACCTGCCGCAGCTGAAACCGTTCGCCGCAACGCGGCCACTGATCGAACGCTTTCTCGCCGACGGTCTGACACTGGCGGTCGCGAGCTCCGCAAAAAAAGACGAGCTCGATCCGCTTCTGAAATGCGCCGGCGTCCACGATCTGATCCCGCACCGCACATCGTCAGACGACGCCGCCAACTCGAAACCGGAGCCCGACATTGTCGTTGCGGCGGTAAAGAGAGCCGGCGCCGACCCCGGACGTTCGATCATGCTCGGCGATACGCCATACGATGTCGCCGCCGCGCGGCGCGCAGGTATCGACATCGTCGGCCTCGAATGCGGCGGATGGACGCGCGAGGCGCTTTCCGGATCGCTCTCGGTCTACAGGGAGCCTGCCGATCTCCTCGGGCGCTACGAGCAGTCGCCGTTTGCAGGGCTCCGGCTTCAGACATCGCGCGGGTGAGGGAACACGGGCCTGAGGGCCACGCTGCAAACGTCCTGATCCTGCGTTTCGCCTACTTGTATTTCCGGAACACGGCTGCGAGATCTGCCGGCTTCGATGTCCGCAGCGGCGCCCACAGATCGCCAACCTCGGCGAACCGTGCGGGAGCTGTCACGATCGTGAAATCGCGCGGATCGATGCCGTTGAACACTTCCTTCCACGAAAGCGGCGTCGACACACCTGCGTAGTCGCTTGCCCTCGCACTGTACGCGGTCGCCAGCGTCTTGCCGAGAATGTTCTGGAGAAAGTCGACGTATACCGTGCCCTTTCTCCGCGCCCTCACCGTGCGCTCGACGGTAGCGAGCTTCGGGTGCTTCGCGGCGATCACCGTTGCGACGATCTGACAGAACAGCATCCCCGATTCGTAGGTTGTTCCCGGTGCGAGCGGGATGTAGACGTGCAGGCCGCTGGAACCGGAGGTTTTCGGGACCGACGGTACTTTCAGTGAGGCGAGCTCGTCGTGGACGAGTCGTGCGACGTCCAGCACGCGCGAGAACGGCGTGTCATCGCCGGGATCCAGATCCAGTGCGACGTAGTCGGCCTGGAGAGGTGACTGCGCGCGCGAGAACCATGGGTCCTGCGAGATCGCGGCGATCTGTGTCATGTAAAGCAGCGTGATCAGCGATCCGCCGACGAAACGTCTCGCGTCGGGTTCGCTGATCGGATCGAGATCGTCCGCGATCGTCTCGATCCTGACTGCGGCCGGCGGTTTTTCGAGGCGGGATCGCTGCTGATAGAACGCGGCGCCTTCGATGCCGTTCGGGAATCGCTTCATGACCAGCGGCCGATCGGCCACCGCGGGAAGGATCAGCGGCGCGACCGTCGCGTAATAGCGGAGGAGATCTCCCTTCGTCAGCGTCAGCTTCGGCCAGAACACCTTGTGAGGATTGGTGATGCCGAGGCGGCCGCCGCCGGGCAGCTCGATGGTGCCGTCGCGGCGTGCGTCTTCGAGCGCGCGGAGCTGCGCGACGACGTCCGACGCTGTCGCATCCCGGGGCTGGGTGCGGCGTGCCGAGTGCTCGGTGCGGTGTGAAGCTGCCCGCGGGCCGGGCTTTTCTACTGCGACGTCGGCGGCGCGCTTGTCGTCGCGCAAGCCTAGATACACCGGATGGCGCAGCTTCTGGTCGGCGGTCCACTCGGTGAAACGAATCTGCGCGACGAGCTCCGGTTTCACCCAGTGCGCCGGTTCGTTGGTCTTGAACTTCGTTGCAAACGGAGAATCGGCCGTCTTCCGCATGTCGAGGAGCCTCCACACCCGCGCGAGCTCCTTCTGGTCGAAGCCTGTGCCGGTATGGCCGACATATCGCAATCGATCACGATGCTCGTCGTCGTGCACGCCGAGCAGCAGCGCGCCGAAGTACTGGCGGGTCTGGCGCGGCTCCGTCCATCCGCCGATCACGAACTCCTGTTCGTTGACCACCTTGAACTTGCGCCACGAAGGGCTGCGCCGGCCGGAATGGTAGGGAGCGCCGGCCTCTTTTACGATCAGGCCTTCCCATCCCTCACTCAATGCCCGTTCGTGCAGCGCCCGTCCGTCGCCCGTCGCCTGTTCGCTCAGCCTCAGACCGTCGCCGGTCCGCCCGAGCCGCTGTTCGAGTCGTGAACGACGGTCGGCCAGCGCCAGGCCGCGCAGGTCTTCGTCGCCGTCCCTGAGGATGTCGAAGAGAATGAGGGCAACGGGCTGCTGCTTCTCGATGCGTTCGACATCGCGCACGTCCGAGAGATGGATGCGGCCCTGGAGTTTCTGGAATCCGGCCGGACGCCCCTCGCCGTCGAGCGCCACGATCTCCCCGTCGACGAGTACCGGCGCCTTCAGCGTCGCTCCCCACCGCTCGAGCGCGTGCACGATGGATGGGAACTGCGAGGTCTTCTCGTTTCCGAGTCGCGACCAGAGACGCACCCGGGCCCCGCCGCGTGCGGGCGCGACATGAACGAGTGCCCGTATGCCGTCGTATTTGGGCTCGAATATCAGGCCGGTGCCTGTGAGTGGAGCCTCGGCCAGAGTTGCCAGCATTGGCCGGACTTTCGCCGGGTCCTCGCGCCAGTTCACTCGAAGATCGTACCCCGGGGCCGGGATCCGCCGTGACCGGCAGCCGGAACATTACCCGTTGAGCCCGGTTCTGCCGATAATGAATGGGGCAGGAGGAGCAGCATATGGCCGCGCGTCCGACATGGAAGGGATTTTTGAAGATCAGCCTCGTGAACATCCCCGTGCGGGTGTTCCCGGCGACCGACGCCGCGGCGACGATCAGTTTCAATCAGTTGCACGCGGAGTGTCAGACGCGTATCCAGCAGAAGCGCTGGTGTCCGCACTGCGAGCGTGAGGTCCCGAACTCGGAGATCGTCAAAGGCTATGAGTTCGAAAAGGGACGTTATGTCGTGATGAACGAAGAGGACATCTCGAAGGTGCGGCCCGAGTCGACCCGCGTGATCGACCTCGTGCAGTTCACCGATGCGACCGCAATCGATCCCATCTATGTCGAGCGGCCGTACTACCTCGCGCCCGATGGCAAGATGGCCAATGAAGCGTTCGCCGTGATGCGCGAAGGCATGAAAGGGAAGGCCGGCATCGGCAAGCTGGCGCTCTACGGACGTGAATATCTGGTCGCCGTCCAGCCGAAAGACAACGGGCTCGTCATGTACACCATGCGCCATGCGAAAGAGATTCGCAGCATGGATCAGATCGAAGAGCTCGGTGACGTGCCGACAAAGGTGAAGCCTGAAGAGATCAAGCTGGCCAAAGCAGTGATCGAAAACTTCGAAGGGGACCTGAACCTGGAGGAGTATCGCGACGAGTACCAGGAGGAGCTGCAGCGCATCATCGACGCCAAGGTCGCCGGTGAAGAAGTCGTCGCTCAGGCCGAAGAGGCCCCGCCCAACGTCGTCAACCTGATGGATGCGCTGCGTCAGTCACTCGACCGCGTCAGCACCGCGAAGAAGAAGACGGCGAAAGTCGTGGAGCCGAAAGCGGAGCGCGCCGTCAAGGCGGCGCCGAAGAAACGGGCGGCGGCCAGATAGGTTTCCGGGTTCCGCTGCGGTGTTTCTATGACGCCGTGTACTGATTGAAGATCTGCTCGCGCACCCACCCCGCCGTTGTGCCCGCGCCACACTTGATCTTCAGCATGCGGGGGCCCGTCCGATTTCCCGGGATGTCGATACGCCACTGACCTGGCTGGCCGTCGATTGGCGCGATCGTGACGTCGGACGCCGACACGCCCAGTTCCCTCAACGCCGCGCGCATGATTCGTTCGAGATCCTGCTGCTCCAACGTCCTTCTCCGTCCGTCCATACCCGAGAGCGATGGGACGCGGCGGATTCTATGCGTGTTACGTGCGGAAGGAAAGCGCGCTCACAAGAGGGCGTGCTGCAGGTGCTTGAGGAGCGTCTCGGGAAGGCACGGCAACGGCAGGACGAGGTCGCAGCCGGCGTCGTGCGCTTCACGCACTTCACGCGGACCGGACGTGGAGAGTCCGACGATGTACGCGTGCGGCTGGGCGGTGCGCACGCTTTTCACGAGCTCAGCACCACGAGTGCCGGGCAGGCGCAGTTCCGTCACGATCGCACGCGGCTGCGTCTTCGCGATGACGTCCAGCGCTTCGCGCGCCGAGGTCGCCGCCTCCGCCTGGATCCCCTCGAGAGCCAATGCGGTTACGTACATTTCGAGTCCGTCACGGTTCGAGTCAACGATGACGACGGGAGCGGGCATGGGGAACCTCCCTCCGTGCTCGGTAACGCTGCCGCGGCGAGAACGCAGTCAGCGAAGCGACACGCATCCAACGGATTCGAGGATCGTCTTGCGAATTGTGTGGGACGGGTTCAGGCTAACGCACCAGGACGCCGGGCGCAAGCTCAACCCTTTAGAATGCCCATTCGAACCCGAGTAGCGGCGCAACGCGATCCGTCAGGCCGTTTTCTCCGATCGAGAATCGGAGGTTGAAGTTGAGCAGCAGCTTCGGCGCGAGGTTCGCTTTGAAGCCGACCGCGGCGGCGTTCGTCCAGTACGAGTCCGTCTCGAATCGCAAGTCCGGCAAGGTGACGCTGCCCGCTGGACCTTCGGCAGTGGTCAGGCGCGTCAGCAGTCGCGGAGAGTCGAGCACGCGCTGCCCGGCGAAATCGACGACGATGCTGAAACGTTCGGTGACGCCCATATCCGTGCCGAGCGCGTAAATGAAGCGATCCGGCAGGTCGCCTTTGATTGATGTCCGAACGTCGCCGGCGATGATGCTTTCACCGTTCCATTGATAGGCGACGTTCACGTGCGGCGCGACGGTGCCGAACGACGTCGAGAACGCGGCGAAGGGGCGCACACCAGGCGCGCCGGAGCCCAGCAGGTTGCGTTCGTCGCCGGTCGGCAGTCTGACGTCGACGCCAACCGCCAGCGCGCGCGTATCTTCACGCAGGACGGTTCCCTTCGCGCGGACGACGAGATCGCCGATGCCGCCCGACGATCCGTCCGCGAAGAACTGGTGCGTCGAGCCGAAACCGCCGATTGCGCTCTGGTCGGGAAAAAAGTGCGTCTGCACGCCCGTGCCGGTTCCGACGCGATGGATCGTGGCGTTCGACAGCAGCGAGAGGCGCGTGCGGACGACAGGCACGGCCAGTGAGACGTCGAATCGGTTCGTGACGCCGTAGGTCAGCGCGCCACTGAACTGGCTCACGTCCGCCGTGATCGTATTGACCGTGCCGATGACGTCCGAACGTCCGCCGCCGGCCTGGAAGTTGTCGTGCGTGAAGACAGCGGGCACCGACACGAGCGGGACGCCATCGAGATGGTCGAAGGAGAAGAACTGATAGGAAAACCCGAACGCGATCCGTCCTTTGCCGATCGTTTCGCCGCGGTCGGTGAGGATTGGACCGAAGCTTCGCGTCGAACGCTGGAACGTGCCGGTGGCGGGATCGAACCTGTAGGTGAAGCCCGATGCAGGCGAGGGCAGCGGGATCGCCGCGAGCTGGCTGGTGAGCGCGATATTCACGAGGCGGAAGTCCGACTGGAAGGCGCTGTTGAAGTGCGCCGCGTGCGTCGTTCCGTCGACGGCCACGTCCTCGCTCGCGACGACGAGTCCGCGCGGGCCGAAGATGTCTTCGAAGAGCGTGGCGAGCGTTGCGGGACGATCCTGCGCCGAGACGGTTGCCGGCACGAGCGCGGCGCACAGGACCATGACAAAGGCAATCCGTTTCATCATCGCCACCTCGAATGGCTCATTTCGTCAGCACGAACTGGATCCGAATGATCGTCCATGTCTGCCCGACCCGCTGCAGGGTCATGGTCGTACGCGATTCGCTGCCGACGCGCTGTCCGTCGGTCGTTTCCAGCCGGTACCTGCGCGTGAACTGAGCGGTCGCGGTGTTGCCGTTCACGCTGATCTGCGGGCTGACAATCTCCACGTCGATCCGGCGTGCGTTCTGGAAGTCACGGCGGAACGCGGCCTCCTGAGTGCTGCTGAGCGTTGGCCAGATGCGCTTCATCGCATCCAGATTTCTCGTCTCGAGCGCGGACTCGTAGCGTTCGAGCAGTTCCGGAATGCCGGCTGACGGGGACACGGCGGGTGCGTTCGGTTCCGCCGGCGTTGGGCGCGGCGCGGCCGGTGGCGTCGGCGGCGCTACAGGCGCCGCCACGGGTGCGCTCGGCAGCCCGGTGCTCGTCGGCACCGGCGGCAATGTTGGCGGAGGTGCAGGTTTGGGTTCTGTCGACGCTGGCGCTGGCAAATCCGCGCCGCCCGCCCCGGTCTGTTTCTGCTCCGCCTTTTTCTGTTCGGCCTGCGCGCGCGCAATGCGAGCGGCCGCTTCGGTCTGCGCGGCGACTTCGGCGCTGCGGAACAGTCCGCTGGCTTCGTAGTATTTCGCGGTCGCTTCCGCGAGCCGGCCGCGTTTGAGCAGCGAGGCCGCTTCGCGTTCGGCCGCGACGGCAACGCTGAACGGAGCCGCCGCGAGCTTCTGCGCCGACGCGCCCATCGCGGCGTTCCGCGCACCGGTCATGCGGGTGCGCGCTTCATCGGCACCCTTACCCTTCGATCGCGTGCCGGCTTCGTCCATGACACGACGGGCTTCCGCGTTGGTCGGGTCCACGGCAAGGACCTCACCCGCCGCCCGTGAAGCATCGTCGAATCGGCCGGCTTCGAGCAGATCACGCGCGTTGGTGACACCGCGATTCGCCGCTTCGATCGCCTGCTGCGCCTGATCGCGCAGCTTCTGCGCTTCGGCGTGACCGGGGCTGATCGCGAGCACGGCGTCCGCGTGCCGCTGCGCCGCGGCGCGATCGCCGGTCTGCAGGGCACGGCTCGCCTGTTCCAGCCGGGTGGCAATCTCCTGCTGCGTCGCTGCAGACGGTGCCGTCGGACCCGGGACAGCCGCAGGTTGGAGAGCAGTGTCGCGATTGAACGCCCAGTAGGTGAACCCTCCCACAACGACTACCACCGCGACCGCGGCAGAGACGATCAGGTTGCGAGGCGAGCGCGGTGGTGTGCCCGGCTGCGAATCGAGCGCGGGAAGCGGAGCGGATGTCGAAGCGGGTGGCGGCGGGAATGGCGTCGGCACTCCCGCGACCGTCGGCGCGTCGGCCGCCGAGGGCTGCACACCACTCCCGACGCCGCTCCCGGATCTCGGCGATGGTGTTAGCGGACGCGGTGCGTCGGACGGCGTGCGCACGACGTCCGTCCTCGTACCGCCGTAAGGGGGGGAGTTGGTGACGATCAGCTGCTGCCGGTACCCCTGGAGGTCCCGCAGCATGTCCGTCATGTGCGAATAACGCTCTTCTCGCGATTTGACGAGCGAGCGTTCGACGATCGCGTCGATTTCCGGGGGAAGCGTCGCATCGAGCTCGCGCAGGGGCGTGGGCACTTCCTCCAGAATCTTGTACAGCGTCGCCCCGAACGAATCTCCTTCGAACGCCCGTCGCCCCCCGAACACTTCATACAGGACGACGCCGGTGGAGAAGATGTCGGAGCGATGGTCCGCGCGCTCGCCGCGCACCTGCTCGGGCGCCATGTAATTCAGCGTGCCCATCATCATGTTGCTGTTGGTCAGCTCCGACGTGATGAGGCGCGCGAGTCCGAAATCCAGGATCTTCGCCGTCCCGGCGGTGGTAATGAAGATGTTCGCCGGCTTGATGTCCCGATGGATGACACCATGGTCGTGCGCGTACTCCACCGCTTCGCAGACCTCGATGGCCAGATCCAGCTTGCGAGAGAGGCTCATCGGGATGTGTGCGGCCATCCGGTGCTGCAGGTCCTGACCTTCGAGGTATTCCATGGCGAGAAACGGCTGCCCCTCGTGGTCCCCGAGATCGTGGATGGTGATGATGTTCTTGTGGGAGAGCTGGCCGGCGGCACGGGCTTCGCGAAAGAAACGCTCGCGGATTTCCTCACCCGCTTCGAGATTGGCGATGAGCTTGACGGCGACCACCCGCTGCAGCAGCGGGTCGAAGGCGCGGTAGACGACACCCATACCGCCCTGACCGAGCTTTTCGACGAGCTGGTACCGTCCAATCGTGTTCATTCAGGCTGGTGGAGTGTGGCCTAGCCGCTCGCGATGATACCAGTCGCGCCGCGAAAAGCGGGAAACAGGATCGCATGCTACCCACACGTCCATGAGCTTTCGTCTAGTAAATCGGATTTCGCTCCGCGTTTACGACACCCAGGAAGCGGGACCCGTTTAAACCCTTGAGGCTTCGGGCGAAAGTCGCCTCCCGCATATGAACGCGCACGGTGGCCAGGAAGAACACCAGCGAGGAGGTGGGATGGGTTGGGGTGGATGACGGGGTTCGAACCCGCGACTTCCGGAGCCACAGTCCGGCGCTCTACCGCTGAGCTACACCCACCGCACAGAAATCTGAAGGCTGAAGGTTGAATGCTGAAGTAACGGGCAATGCTCAAGGGGCAAGGACCTGGGTTCAGCAAACGGAAATTTTATCACGCTCGCTGAGGATGGTGTCAGCCCTTGCGGCGCTCGCCTTCGCTGTCGGCGCCTGTGCCGCGCTCGGGTCGTTCGAACAGATCGTCGCCGGTCAGATCGACGAGATTGCCGCTGTCGACTCGAACGGCGCAGCGCTGCACCTTGTCGGCGCGGCGGCCCTTGGCGTCGTACATCAATGTGTCGGCCCGATGGATCAGTTCGGCCGCGAGCTTTCGCGCAACCCCCCGGCGCTCCCTCACGCTGCCGAGGCGAAGGCAGACGACACCGACGTCCACGCGCACCGGCCGGACCACGAGGCGCCGATCGTCGCGGGTCCAGTCGTGTGAGCCGACCGACGCTTTGAAGCGGTCGGCGATCTCGACCGCCTCGGCGCATCCCGGAAGGTCGGGGATGAGGAAGCAGAACTCGTCGCCGCCGAAGCGCGCGTGCAGATCGCGCGACTCGCCCGAGCGTTCCAGCGCGAGGAAGTCCTCGGACCGGATCTGGTCCGCGAGGATGCGGGCGACGCGCTCGATGATCTGGTCACCGACCGCGTGGCCGTAATTGTCGTTGTACCACTTGAAGCTGTTGATATCGACGACGCCGACGGCGCACCAGCGAACGCGCTGTTCGACGGCGAGAAACGATTCGAGCCGCTCCATGAACCAGTCGAAGTTCAAAAGCTTGGTCTTCGGATCCCGGTGGGACTTCTCAGTCAGGTCCGCGACCACATCTTCGAAGTAGCGCGCGATGTTGCTGACGGTCACGTCCTTTTCCGTCAGTTGCTGCTGCAGCCGTTCCATCTTGGCGGCAAAGCCCTCCGACAGCGCCCTGATCGCCTCGAGTTTCGAATCCTCGAGCAACTGCCGCTGGCCGGCGACGACGCTGTCGATCGCGGCGAGCAGTTCCGACGCCCGAGCCTCATCCATACCGAACCGTTCGATCACCCAGGAACGAAGCTCGGCCGCACTTTTCGGCGTGGGCTCCGCCCCTCTGCTGGAGCGGCGACGGTCGGTGGTCTTCAGCTGGGCCATTTCCATCGGTGCCGAGGCTACATCAATACATGTGCCGCCGCGCCTGGCAGGCCAAAGCCCTGGTCGGGGCACCCTTGGGAACCTGCGCCGATGGGAATATCCCGGAAACTCTCGGTTCTGGACGAGCAGGCGGGATCAGGCCGGAGTCGTTCGCGCGGCGAGCGCGTCACGATGCTGACACTCGAGGAGGGTTGTGCTCGGAATCAATCCTCTCAGAGTGTGTGGCCGTTGCCACATGTCAATCGGGGAATCAAACTGATCTCACCGCTTGCTTTTTGTCTTTGCGGCCTCGACGGCCTCGTGCGCCGCGCGTGAACGAACAGTCGCTGCTTCGCTCTCGCGCTCCGTTTTTTTGGCGTGACGTTGCGCGTCGTCGAACTCTGTCGTTGCATCGTCGAGCGCGCGCTGCGCTTCCTCGAGACGTCGCACGGCCTTCGCCGCTTCGCGCGCCGCGCGGGCCGCTTCGAATTCTGCGTGCCGCGCTTTCTGCTCCGCATCGCGCACGGCGCGTTCGGCCGCAGCGCGCTGCTCGCGTTGCCGCGCGGCGTCCTGCTGCGCCTTCGACTCGGTCGGTGTCGCGTGGCCCTTCGCGGGCGACTGCGTCTTCTTCGCCGTGCGCGCGGGCGCGGCGGCCGGCGTGATCCCCGCGAGCATCTCGAAGCCGCCTGGCGAGAGCGTGCGCGTGAGGCGTCCGGATGGTTCTGTGGCCGGCAGCGCGCGGAGCGTGTTGAGGACGGCTTGACGCGTCGCCTCCGTAACGGGATTGCCGGAAGCCTTGAGGATCGCGAGCGTCGCTTTCAGCGCCGTGTCGATCGCCAGTTCGTGCTCGCGTCCGGCATTTCGTAGATCGCCTCGTTTTCCTTCGATGATCGCCTTGTGCGTGCGGCGCATCTCATCGGCCGCATCGATCAGCGCGTCGTACGTATCGCGGTCCTGCCAGTACAGTTGATTGACCGCCCACGCGGCGAGCGGCGGTTTCGTGAGATCGCGAATTTCCGCGCCCTCCTTACCGGCGTCCTTCGCGAGCGCGTTCCGCGCCTGCGTGAATTCATTGAGCGGCAATTGAAACAATCGATCGATCGCCGATTCCTGCGCCATCCTCCCTGATTATCCCGCGGAAGGGGGGCCTGTCCCCGGATCCGGAGTGCGGCGATCACCCCCGACAGCAAGTGGTTCCAATCTAAGGGGTTGACCACGACGGGGCCTGTCCCCGTAGTCTTAGAGCCGTGCCGGAATTTCACTCGGAACCGTACGTGTACCTCGCGGGTCTGACGCACAAGTCGGCGCTCATCGCGTGGGGCGCCTTCTACTTCAAGACACGCAGCGACGGACGCGCGCGGCTCGTCGACGACGAGGACCTGCAGTGGGTCCATCCGCCGCGATGCGACAGCATCGGCTGTATGTCGAAGCCGTACGGGCCGGCCCGCGTCGAAGTTCACGACGCGTCCGGCGCGTGCGTCGCTTCCGCGCTGACCACTACGCACAACCATGCCGCGATCGCCGGCCTGAAGCCGGACACGCGCTACACCTACTCGGTCACCGTGAAGCACGAGATCTGGGGCGCGGGCGTGCGCTGGGAGTGGGACCCGCAGCTTCAGGGGCTCGCGCAGCAGGATCGTGTGTATCGCAACGAGTTCCGCACGCTGCCGGATCCCACTGCGCCGCTCGTCGAGCCGTTCTCGTTCGTGGTCATCGGCGACTTCGGCGTCGGCATGCGCAAGCCTTCCTCGGCGAAGAGACGGCAGCTCGAAGTGGCGCAGGCGCTCGAGCGCGCCGTCAACGCCTATGATGCGAGGCTCATCATCACCACCGGCGATAACATCTACGCGTCGCGACGATTTCTCCTGTGGACGGGCGATTCCGGCGACGAGGATGACGACTGGTTCTTCACCTACTTCCAGCCGTATCGATACGTGCTGAACCGCATCCCCGTGTGGCCCTCGATCGGCAATCACGACACGCGCGAGACCGAGGAGCACGACGACCGCGACCAGGTGATGGACAACATGTATCTCCGCGAGCGGCTCGCGGGAGAAGAGGCGGCGGGTCGTGCATCCGTGGAGCCCGGGCTGTTCTATCGCTTCCGCGCGTCGGCCGATATCGAGTTCGTCTGCATCGACACGTCGAAGGAGGATTTCTTCCGTCGCGGACGGCTCTACGAGTACCCGAAGCACTCGGAGTTCGTGGAGAAGGCGTTTCCGGCCGCACCGGAGGACCGCGTGAAGTGGCGGATCCCCTTCGGTCATCACCCGCCCTTCAGCGCCGGGCCGCAGCATCACAACACGCGCGGGATGGAGAAGCTCGTCCAGCTCTTTCAGCGCAGCGGCGTCCGCGCGCACTTCAGCGGCCATGAGCACAACTTCCAGCACTCACGCGTCGACGGGATCGATTACTTCGTGTCCGGCGCCGGGGCGAAGATCCGCCGCGCCGTCCCGGACGCCTTCGCAGCCGCCCATACGCTCTCATGGTCGGGGGAGTGCCACTTCCTGCTCGTGACGATCGACGGCGATCGCATGGTCGTTCGCGCGATCGGCGACAGCCCCGGCGCCACGCTCCTCGACATCGTCCGTCACACGCCCTCCGGCGAAGCCGTCCAGGGAGCGATCGACGTCGGTGTGGAACGGTGACTTTGCAAGTACGCCGAGATGTCCATATACTACGTGCCCATATATGGACGCGTTGGCTAGAGAACTCAAACGGGGTAGCGCCGAGCTGATGATCCTGGCGCTTCTCGACCAGCGGGAGCGGCACGGCTACGAGCTCGCGCGGCTCATCGGGGAGCGTTCGCAGGGCGCGATCAACTTCCACGTCGCATCGCTCTATCCCACGCTCTACCGGATGGAAGACAAAGGGCTCCTCGACGGGCGCTGGGTCGAGAAAGCGGGTCAGCGCCGGCGCCGCTACTATCGCGTCACCGCCGCCGGACGCAAGGCGCTCAAGGCCCATCGCACGGTCTGGCAGAACTTCTTCGAGGGGCTGAACCGCGTTGCGGGGATCGACCATGCGTAACTGGACGCGCGACATCTCGGCTGCCTTCGCTCGTGCCGGGCACGACGGCGACATCGACATCGTCGAAGAGCTCGCGCAACATGCCGAAGCCGCATATGAGACCGCTCGCGCGGAAGGTGCGTCCGCGGCGGATGCCGAAGCCGACGTGCGGCGGCAGATCGCCGTCTGGACGCGCGAAGCGTCCGCGTTGAAGCGGCGTCCTCGCCGGGTCGCGGCACCACAACCGCCGCCGGCGACCGCGACCAGGCTGACGGCGGGGCTGCTGCAGGACGTCCGCTATGCCGGTCGCATGCTGCGTCGCCAGTGGTCGTTTGCCATGCTCGTGATCGGCACCATGGCCGCCGGCATCACGGCGACGACGCTGTTGTTCAGCGTCACCTACGGCGTGCTGCTGAAGCCGCTGCCCTGGCCCGACGCGGACCGTCTCGTGGTCTTGAAGGAAACGCGCGGCGGCAATCGTCCTCGATTCAATTCCTTCAGCAATGCCGCCTATCTCGCGTGGCGCGACTCACCGGCGACGATCGAGGGGATCGGCGCGTGGTCTCCACGCGCGCTGACGCTCACCGGCGCCGGAGAGGCGACGCGCATCCGCGCGGTCGCCGCGACCGCGAGCGTGTTCAGAACGCTCCGCATCCATCCGCTCGCCGGAGCGCTGTTCGGCGACGGCGACGAGACGGCGCAGAACGGTGACGTCGTCGTCCTGTCGGAGCGGCTCTGGCGCGAGCGGTTCGGCGGTGACATCGCGGCAGTGGGGCGATCGATTCAACTCGAAGGAAAATCGCATCGGATCGTCGGGATCCTGCCGGATCGCGCCGCGTATCCGGATCGCGAGACGCTCGCGTGGGTGCCATTTCGCGTGAATCCGACGACGGGCAACCTCATGTCGATGTTCGAGGCCATTGCGCGGCTGCGTCCGCGTGCGACTGTCCGGCAGGCGGAAGACGAAGCGACCGCGCGCGCGCTCGCGGCGCCCGCGCCGGCGGACCTGGAGATGACAATCAGGGCGATCTTTGGTGAAGGAGGCGCGGTTCGCGTTTCCGTGATTCCGCTGCACGAGGCTCTCACGGGCGAGGTGCGGCGTCCCCTGTTCGTGTTGTTCGCCGCCGTCGGATTGCTGTTCGTGGCCGCTGTGGCGAACGTGGCCGGCCTTCAACTCGCTCGCTCCACGACACGCGCGCGCGAGATCGCGATCCGTTCGGCGCTGGGCGCCGGCGCCGCGCGAGTGACGCGACAGCTGCTGGTGGAAAACATGGTCCTTGCCGTGCTCGGCGGGACCGTGGGGTGCGCCATCGCCGCGATACTCCATCGCCTTCTGCGTTCGCTACTGCCCCCGGATTTTCCGCGCCTCCCGGATCTCGCTTTCGATGCGCCCGTTGCGTTGTTCGCCCTTGGTGCCTCCGTCATCGCCGGCATCGCGTTCGGCCTCGCGCCGGCGCGGAAGGCACGCCGCCTGAACCTGGTCGAGTCGCTGTCGGAAGATGGCACGGGATCAGTCGGTGCGGGCAGCGCCTCCACAGCCGCGCGTGTTCGCACGGTGATCATGTCGGGGCAAGTTGCCGTCGCCTGTGTGCTGCTCATCGGGGCGTCGCTTCTCGGGCGCAGCTTCGTCGCCCTCGTCAGCGCGGATCGCGGGTTCGACCCGTCGAACGTGCTGACGGCGCGCGTTCAGATGCCGAAGTTCGTGTATCCCGATCACCGTCGAGCGGAGCTCGTGAAGCTGATCGTCGAGCGGCTGCGCACGCTCCCCGGAGTCTCGGCCGTCACGTTCAGCGATGGTCCGCCGCTGGGAATCTACGGCGGCTCGGCGTTCATGCTCGACGAGCGGCGCGTCCAGGCGGCGAGCCGCACGATCACGCCGGGATATTTCGCCGCAATGGGGATCCGCATTCTCGATGGCCGCGACTTCACCGACGAAGATATCGCGACGTCGCGCCCGGTGTTCATCGTGAATCGATCGTTCGCCCGCCGATACCTGAGTGCGACGCCGGTCGGCCAGCGAGTGCGCGGCTGGGTGCGCGAGGAGAGAGGGCACTGGGAGATCATCGGCGTCGTCGACGATGTACGGCACCGCGGCGTGATCGAACCGCCAGAGCTGGAGGTCTACCGCTACCGCGAGCGCGACAACGTTGGCGTGTCGACGTCGCCGACATTCATCGTGCGGACGGCGGGGGATCCAGCCGCGCTCGCACCGACGTTGCGCGCGATCGTCCGGCAGGAGGATCCGTCGCTGGTGGTCGACTCGATCAGCACGATGGAGGACCGCGTGCTCGCGAGCCTGGCGAGGCCGCGACTTTACGCGATGCTGCTCGGCGGGTTCGCGTTCTTCGCGGTGCTCGTGGCCGGCGTGGGCGTGCTCGGCACGCTGTCGTTCACGGTCGCCCAGCGATCACGGGAGCTTGCCGTGCGGGCAGCCCTCGGCGCACGCGCGGCGGACCTCATCCGCCTGGTCCTCAGACAAGGCGCCGTCGTCGGGATCGCGGGAATCGCGGTCGGGGTCGGGGTCGGGCTGGTGGCCTCACGGGCAGTGGCCTCGCTGTTGTACGGCATCCGACCGCACGATCCGGTGACCTTCTCGTCTGTTGCCATTGGGGTGCTGCTGCTCACGATTCTGGCCAGCCTGCTGCCGGCTTTGCGGGCCTCACGAATCGATCCGCTCCGCATACTGAAGGGTGGCGGGTGAGGCGCCCGCGCGCTATGCTTCCCGCATGGTGCCGCGGGTTCTGCGCGCGACGTGTCTGCTGTCGGTGGTTCTCAGTGTGGCCGCCATCCCGGCCGCGCAGGCGCCTCCTCCATCTGCCCCGGCCGGCGAGACCGTACCGGTCGATTTCTTCGCGGTCGGACCCGACGGTTCGGTTTTCGATCTCCGCCCGGAAGAAGTCAACATCAAGATCGACAGCCGCGCGCGGCGCATCCGCTCCCTTCGCTACGTCAATCTGTCGAGTTCCGATGCTGCCGGTGCCGTCGTCGCCGCCAGCCAGGATCTCGAACCGCCGTTCTCCACCAACGCCAACGCTCCGGCGAGTCGATGGGTCACGATCGTGCTCGATCACGAGTCGATCCGCGCGGGATCGGAGCGTAACGCGATCAATGCGGCGGTCCGCTACATCAACACGCTCGGCTCACGCGACCGGGTCGCGTATGCGACGATGCCGAATGGCGGTATCGAGCTGGATTTCACGGCGAATCACCAGCAGGTCATTGGTGCGCTGCGGAAATTCGTCGCCAAGGCGCCGATCGATCCCAGCGAGCAGGAGCGATCGTGCCGATCGCGGCTGCTGCTCAACACGATGAGCGACTACCTTCGCAGCCTGGCACCGCTGCAGGGGCCGAAAACGGTGGTGCTGCTGTCGTCGGGGATCATGAACCCGCGGCGCGACGCGCCCATGAATGCGCCGCCAGGCCCGTGCGAAATCCGGCAGATCTACTTCCAGGAAGTGTCGACCGCCGCGAGCATGGTGCGTGCGCACCTGTACGTCGTACAGCCCGACGATCTGAAGATGGATTCCCCGCGCCAGGTCTTCACGGACCGCACCGCGAGCCGCTTTGCCAGCGCCGACGAGGACCGCGCGGGGCTCGAGAGCCTCGCCGGTGTCAGTGGCGGCGACTTCATGCGCATCGTCGGGCCCGACGATCCGACGCTGACGAATCTCGCGAAAGGGCTGACGGGCTATTACGTCGCGAACGTGGACGTCACCCCCGCCGAGGGGAACGGCGCGATGCATCGGCTCGACGTCGGGGTGTCGCGGGAGAGCGTCCGCGTTCGGACCAATCCCGAGCTCTATCTTCCCCGCTTGCAGGGGACGTCGAAGAACACGTCCACGAAAGAGATGATCAGGAATGGCCTGACGTATCGCGCGCTGCCGATTCGCGCGACGGCCATGACATCAGCTGGAGAGCGCGGGAACGTGAAGATCCTCGCGGTCCTCGAAGGCATCGAACCGGGCGTGAAATTCGCCGATGTCGTGTTCGGTCTGATCGACGCGCGCGACCGGCTGGTGGCGCAGTGGACCGCCAATGATGGTGAACTCGCATCGTCGCCGGTCGTTACCGCGGGGGAAGGAACTCCCGGACCCTATCGCCTGCGCGTTGCGGCGATCGACACGAACGGCCGCCGCGGTACGACGGAGTTCGAGTTCATGGCGCGGCTCACCGAGGCAGATCCGCTCGCGCTGAGCGCGCTCGCGCTCGGTGTCTCGCGCGACGGCGGTTTCTCGCCGAAGCTCGTCTTCGGCACGGATCAGGCGGCGGTGGCGTACTTCGAGATCTACGGACCCGCGCCGAAGAGCGATTCCATCAGCGTGCGTCTGGAGATTGCCGATGGCCCTGACGAGCGTGCGCTCGCGAGCGGCGCTCCACGCGTTGTGCCGCAGGGAGAACTGCGACGTGTGGCCATCGGTGCGCTGGCGATCGCCTCGCTGCCGCCTGGCGAATACACCGTCCGCGCGATCGTCAGCGTGGAGGGGCGGCCGGTGGGCCGCGTCACTCGCACGCTGCGCAAATCGCCGTTCGGGTCCTGAGGCCGTTACTTCGGGATCCGTACGATCAGCGGCTCGGACGTCACCGCCACGAAGCGTGAGCCCTCCGCCATGGCAATGTCCGTCGGTTTGAGTTTCCGGTCGCCGCGCCCGGCCGCCGCGGGCTCGACGGGCGCTTCCATGACCATGCGCTGCGTGCGAATCATCGCGCGATCGCCCGTCCGTAAATGCTGGACCACTGACATGGTGAACGTCACGGAGCCGATCGGCGTCTGCTTCGACGCACGGACGGCCGCGCTGATCCTGCCGCTGACGACGGACTCGGCTGGTATCAGCTCGACGCCGCCCTGGATCACGGGGCTCCACAGCGTGGCTTCGATCTCGTCGTCGACTTTCGCCGAAGCGGAATCGAATGGCGTCCGCAACTCGAGGAGCAGTGCCGTGCCTGCGGGGATCCGATAGTCGTCGAAGCGATCAGCGCTCGCCCGTCGCTCGGACGCTCGCGCGTGCGACTGCGGAACCGTGACGAATGGTGGGGCCGCCAGCGCGAAGGCCAGCAGGCCCGCAATGAGGCTGTGCATGTCGTCCAACGCGGCAAGGATCGGACCACGGCAGATGTACTCAGAGGCGCGCGCGATCCGGCCTCATTACTACATGAAGACTTCAGAATTCGCAGCACGATGCCAATTTTGACTACAACCGCGCGATCCACCCGGCGAACAACTGGCAGATAAGGGCGCCAACGATCGTCATCGACAGGCCCCAGATCAGCATCCCTCTGAACAGATCGCGCGCGGCGGCGGGTTCGCTCAGCGCCGCCACGCATATCGCACCGATCGTCGACAGCGGCGAGACATCGACGAGCGCCGATCCGATGTTGATGCTCAGGGCGATGGCCAGCGGATCGCCGCCGCCGACCTGTTGCGCGAGCCCGGGTGCCGTGGGAAGGAACGTCGGGAGCACCACGCCAGACGTGCTGCTGGCGCTCGAGATCACACCGGTGACGAACGCGATGACGCCGTTGATCGTTTCCGGTGTCGCCAGCTTCGCGAGCAGTGTCGTGAACAGCTCGAGGCCGCCGACCTTTTCGGCCGTGGCCACCAGCATCGACACACCGCACACCATGATGATCGCGGCCCACGGCATGCTCTTGAGCGCCGCCGCCTCGTCGGCTGCCCGCACGGCAATGAGCGCGGCCGCTGCGGCGAAGGACGCCAATGCGATTGGCGCACCGGCGACGACGACACTGAGGATCCAGGCGGAGACCACCGTAACAGTTGTCCACTGCTGGCGACTGAGAGCGGGTGGGCGTAGTGGGGTGCTCGCCGAGGTGCGGGGCACCGCGCGTACGAGCACGACGTAGGCGATTGCCGTCACGAGGGCGTGAGCGACGAAGTTTGCCGCCCACACCTTCCACTCGTGTCCGCCGAGACCGACCGACGCCATGCGCGTGTTGGCGATGATCCCTACGGCGCTGAGCGGCGAGAGGTTGCCCGCATTGGCGCCGTTGGCGACCATCAGCGCGGTGAGGAACGGCGGTATGGCGGCTGGTCCTGCCATCGCGAACGCCAGGGGCGCCACGAGTGCCGTCGCGGGGATGGCACCCGGGCCGCAGGTCGAGATCGCGCACGCAATGACGAAGGCAATCGGGGGCAGCAGCCGCGATCGTCCGCTGGCAAGCAGCGTCAGCCGCGCGGCCAGGTTGCCGATGGTGCCGTTGGACTCGGCGAGTGAGAACAGCAGCGTGACCCCGGCAAGCGTGACGAACAGCGAGCTCGGGAACACCGCAAGAACGGTATCGGGCGCACGCCCCGCGTAGGCGCCCACCGCCCACGCGAGCGGAATCGCGATGACGCCGACATTCAGACGGGAGACGAAACTGAGGACGATGGCAGTGAGGAGTGCCAGCAAGGATGCGAGCGCGGCCGACATGCGACAGGCATTCTAGTCGGCACTCTCATTCGGTGCTTAGTGCTCGGTGCTCAGTGCTCAGTGCACGTGCTCGTGCTCGGTGCTCGTGCTCGGTGCTGGTGCTCGTCGCTCGGTGCTCGGTGCTGCGTCCCAGGTGCACGTGCCGAGCACCAGCACGGAGCACCGAGCAGGTGCACTGAGCACCGAGCAGGTGCACTGAGCACTACGCACCGAGCACGCAGCACCGAGAAAGGGCAACGGTGGGCGTAAACCTTTGCACTCTCTTTTACGTCGATATAGTCTGTCGTGCATGGCGAGACACAACCGAAAGGCGGACGAGCTGCTGCCGCTCACCCCGGGCATGTTCCACGTGCTCATCGCGCTGGCCGACGGCGAGAAACACGGCTACGCGATCATCAAGGAGGTGGCCCGGCGGACCGACGGGGCGATCCGCCTGAGCGCCGGCACGCTCTATACGCTGATTCGCCGCTTCGTGCAGGAAGGAGTCGTGGCCGAATCCTCGGAGCGGCCCGATCCCGCGCTCGACGACGAACGGCGCCGGTATTACCGGCTGACGCCTTTCGGCCGAGATGTGGCCAGGGCCGAAGCGGCGCGCATGGAAGCCACGCTCAGCATGGCGCGCGCCAAGAACCTCATTCCAAGGACAAGGACCTGACATGAGCCGTCGATTCTTTCGCGCGCTGCTGCGAGTGCTTCCGTTCGACTTCCGCGCTGATTACGGACGTGAGATCGAGCGTCGCTTCGACGAGGAACGCCTGGACGCCCCCGGCGCGACCGGCCGCGCGCGTGTGTGGGCCGCGAATGTCGCGGCGCTGCTCGCCATCGGACCACGCGAGCACGTGCACCAGCTCCGGCAGGACATGGCATATGCCCTGCGCGGCATGCGCCGCAACCCTGGATTCGTGACCGTCGCGATCATCACGCTCGCGCTGGGCACCGGCGTCAACACCGCGATCTTCAGCATTGTGCACGCCGTTTTGCTCGCGCCGCTGCCCTACACCGACCCCGACCGCCTCGTCGTGGTCTCGAACCGCGTCGACGCCAACCCACGGCTCGCGCTGTCGGATCCGGAATACCTGGACTACTCGGAGCAGAGCCGGTCCCTGGACATCGCCGCGATGTCGCCCGGATTCGTCACGCTCAGCGGCGGATCCGGAGATCCGCAGCGCGTCCCATCGGTGGCCGTCAGCACCAATACGTTCGCCGTTCTCGGGCGTCAGCCGGCGCTCGGACGCGGGTTCGTCATCGGCGACGCGCAAACTGAGAGCGCGAGCGTCATCCTGTCGGATTCGATCTGGCGCGAGCGTTTCGAGGGCGACGCCTCGATCATCGGTCGCAGCGTGAACGTTCAAGGGCGTGCGAGGACGGTCGTGGGCATCCTGCCGCCCGACTTCGTCATGCCCGTTAACCTGATCGCGAGCGCGCCTGCGGCGGTCGTGCTCCCGGCGGCCCTCGATGTCGCCGCGGCGCGCAATGAGCGGGGCGGCCACTACCTGGCGGGGATCGCGCGGCTGCGGGCGGGGGTGAGCATCGCGCAGGCCTCATCCGAGATGGACGCCATCGTCGCCCAGCTCGTGCGGCAGTATCCGGACCAACACAACCAGGGGCATTTCGGCACCGTCGTGAGCCCGCTGCGGGAAGAGCTGCTCGGGGAGAGCCGTCCCGTGCTTCTGGTGCTCGCTGTCGCGGTCGCCGTCGTGCTGCTGCTCGCGTGCGCGAACGTCGCGAACCTGATGCTGGCGCGCGGTGAAACGAGGCGTCGCGAGCTGGCGGTGCGCACGGCCCTGGGCGCGTCCCGCTTCCGCATGGCGCGGCAGCTGCTGACGGAAGCCTTGTTGCTCGCGGTCACTGCGACGCTCATCGGATTGGCCGTCGCGCGGTCGGCGCTCGAGGTCGTGATAGCAATAGGTCCCGATGCCCTGCCCCGCATCTCGCAGGTCTCGATCAATCCGATCGTGCTGTCGTTTGCAGGTGGCCTGGCGCTGTTGACGACGGTGCTGTTCGCCGTGCTGCCATCGCTGCAGCTGTCGCGTACGCAGGCCGGAGAGACGCTTCGCGAAGGTGGACGCGGATCCTCGAGTCGCGTCGGCGTCCGTCGCGCCCTCGTCGTGTGCCAGGTGAGCCTCGCGGTCGTGCTGCTCGTCGCGGCCGGTCTCCTGCTGAAGAGCTTTTCACGCGTGATGAGCGTGCCTGGTGGATTCGATGCGGACGGTGTTCTCACCGCGCGCGTGGCGGCTCCGTCTACGCGCTACCCGGATCTGGCGGAGGTCTCCGGTTTCTTCACGCGCTTGAACGAACAACTGGCGGCCGCGCCCGGCGTTATCGCGGTGGGCGCCAGCTCCGGGCTGCCGCTCGCGGTGTCATCAGGCGACTGGAGCTTCGATATCGAAGGACGTTCACGCGTGAATGGCCGACGACCCGGAGCCGCCGACTGGTACGTCGTCACCCCGGGCTATTTCGAAGCGCTGCGTATAGGTGTTGTCCGTGGCCGCACGCCTGCACCGTCCGACACGAGCAGCTCCACACCGGTGATCTTCATCAACGAAACGGCCGCGCGGGGCATCTTCCCCGGCGAGGACCCGGTCGGCAAGCACGTCATGCTCTCGCGGTCGCGCGGCTTCGAGCAACCCTGGCGGACGATTGCCGGAGTCGTGGCCGACGTTCGTCAGCGCGGGCTCGATCGACCATCGCGTCCCGAGATGTACATCCCGCACACGCAGTTCCTGCACTTCTCGCCGGGGCAGCAGGCGCGCAGCATGAGTGTCGTGATGCGCAGCGAGCTGCCCGCGGACCGCCTGGTCTCGTCCGTGAGGGGCGAGCTCAGGCGACTGGATCCCGAAATTCCGCTCGCCGACGCGCGACCGATGACCGACGTGCTCGCGCTGTCGGTCGCCGATCGAAAGCTGAACGTGCTCTTGCTCAGTGCGTTTGCCGTGGTGGCGATCGTTCTCGCCGCGGTGGGCACGTATGGCGTGATGGCATACGACGTTCTCCAACGCAGGCGAGAGATCGGCATCCGTGTGGCACTGGGCGCGTCGCGCCGCTCGGTACTGGGTCTGGTGCTCGCCCAGGGACTGACGCTCGTCGCCATCGGTGCGGCGATCGGTCTCACGGCCTCGGCACTGGTGACGCGTTCCATGGCGAAGATGCTCTTCGAGGTCGGCCCGCGCGATCTCCCAGTGTTCGCCTCCGTCGCCATACTGCTCGCCGCGACCGGCATCCTGGCCACGTACGTGCCCGCGTGGCGTGCCACGCGCGTCGATCCGCTCGTCGCGCTCAGGGAGGACTAGCGGTGCTCGGTGCTGGGTGCTCGGTGCTCGGTGCCGGTGCTCGGTGCTCGGTGCTGGTGCTCGGTGCTCGGTGCTGGTGCTCGGTGCTGGTGCTGGTGCTGGGTGCTGGTGCTGGTGCTCGGTGCACCTGCTCAGTGCTGGCGGTCAGTGCTGGTGCCCGGGCGCGGGATGCTCGCGCCAGGGGGTCCGGGTTCAGCACCGAGCACTGAGCACCAGCACTGAGCACTGAGCACCGAGGCGCACCGAGAACCAACCCCTCGCGTCCGCGTTCCGTCTAATCCCGGCGGAGCGATCCTATGTCACGTGTCGTGCAGGACCTCAGGCACGCGCTGCGCGCCTGCGTTCGAACCCCGCTCGTCAGTTCTCTAGCCGTCATCGCCTTCGCGCTCGGGATTGGCGTGACGACGGCGGTCTTCAGCATTTTCTATAACGTCCTCCTCAAACCGCTGCCGTATCCCGATCCCGAGCAGCTGGTCATGGTCTACGACACGCAACCGGCCTGCGCCACGTGTCCCGCCTCACTGCCGAAGTTTCACGATTGGAAAACGCGCAATCAGGTGTTTTCCGCGATTGCCGGATCGACGCCAGCAGGGTTCGTTCTGTCCGGCCCAGGAGATCCCGTTCAGCTCTCGGGGATGCGGGTGACGCAGTCGCTGGCCGATGTCTTCAAGGTGCAGCCGGCGGTCGGACGTTGGTTCACCGAGGCCGAGGATCAGCCCAACGCGCGCAAGGTCGTCGTCTTGTCGCACGGACTGTGGACGCGGCAATTCGCGCGCGATCCGTCCATTGGCGGCAAGCCGATTACGCTCGACGGTGAGCCGTACGAGGTCGTCGGTATCATGCCGGCCGACTTCAACCATCGCCGTGCGGACCTCTTTGTTCCGCTGGCGATGAAGCTGGATCCGGCGCGCCGCGGCAACCATTTCCTCGTGACCTACGCGCGGTTGAAACCGGGTGTCACCGTCGATCGCGCTGCGAACGAAATGCGCGCCATCGGCGTGAGACTCGCGCAGGAGTTCGGCAACAACCACGGCATCGACGTGCAGTCGTATCGGGAAGTAATCGTGGGTACCATCCGGCCGCAACTGCGGATGCTGCTCGGCGCCGTCATTGCGGTGCTGCTGATTGGATGCGCGAACGTCGCCAACCTGCTGCTCGCCGCCGGCCTCGCACGCAGGCGCGAGCTGGGGATCCGCCTGGCCCTTGGTGCACGACTCGGCGATCTCGCCCGTCAGCTCATTGCCGAGAGCCTGATTCTTGCGACGTTCGGCGGCGCCATCGGCGTCCTTCTCGCATTCTGGCTGCTGCGCACGTTCATCGTGCTCGCCGGCAACCAGTTGCCCCGCGCATCAACCATCGCCATTGACGGCCGCGTACTGCTGTTTTCAGCCGGGATCACGGCGGCGGTTGGCGGGTTCTGCGGGCTGTGGCCGCTCGTGCGAATGCGCACGCGCGAGCTCGCGGCTTCGGTTCGCGAAGGAGATACGCGGACGGGCAGCGGCGCTGGCCGTCCGATGGGCAACGGACTCGTGATCGGTGAAATCGCGCTGGCGTTCGCGCTGCTCGTCGGCGGCGGTCTGCTCGTGAAGAACCTGCTGCTTCTGCAATCCCGAGATGCCGGCATGCGCACGGACCACGTGATCACGTTCGATCTCGCGCCTGCCGGGCCGCGTTATCAGCAGCCTGAGGCCGGACGGGCGTTCTATCGCGAGCTTTACGCGCGTCTGGCGAGCGTGGGAGGCGTGCAGCACGTTGGTTTCATCAGTCACCTTCCGATGTATCGCTTCGGCACGAACGGTGAGATGCAAGTGGAAGGGAAGCTCCCATGGGGGCCGAACGATGCGCCGCTCGTCGAGTATCGCTGGTTCTACGGTGACTACTTCAAGGCGCTCGGGATCCCGCTGCTGCGCGGACGCATGCTCGACGCGCGTGATGGTAACGGCACCAACACCGTGCTCATCAACAAGACCATGGCCGACAAGTTCTGGCCCGGTGAAGAGGCCATCGGGAAGCGGTTCGGACAGGGCGACGATCGCAGCCAGTGGTGGGAGGTCGTCGGCGTCGTCGGCGACATCCGATCGTATGGACTCAACCGCCGCAGTCCGTACGAGTTCTACCGCTCCATCGAACAGTCGCTCGCGAATTCGCAGACGGTGGTGATGCGCGCCACGACCGACGATCCGGCATCGCTCATTCCGGCGGCGAAGGAGATCGTGCGTTCGCTCGATCCTACGCTCCCGGTCACCGGCATTCAGACGATGGAGGAGGTGGTGGCCGCATCGGTGGGGCAGCAGCGGCTCATCTCGGCGATGTCAGGGCTGTTTGCGCTCCTCGCGGCCTTGCTCGCCATGGTCGGCGTGTTCGGCGTGATGACATACAACGTCCGACGACAGCGACGCGAGCTTGGTATCCGCCTCGCCCTCGGCGCGGAGAGCTCGAGGTTGCGGCGGCTCATCGTGACGCGCGGATTGAAGCTGGCGATCGGCGGCAGCGTCGCGGGTGGTCTGGTCGCGTGGCTGTTTGCAGGAACCTTGCAGACAATGCTCGATGATGTGCATCCGAACGATCCCGTCGTGTTCGCCGGAACGGCCGGTGCGGTGCTGCTCGCCGCGCTGCTGGCTTCATGGATTCCCGCGTGGTCGGCAGGGAAGACGGATCCGATGATCGTCCTGCGGGATGGTTAAGCGCCGAGCACGCAGAGAAGGTAGAGGGCGCGGAGCGCAGAGGCGGCGCCCCTCAGCGCCGCGCCTCCGCGTATTGGTACGACTGCGGCATTGTCCCCGCACGGATCCGTTCGGCGTCCTTCAACAGGCGCGGCCGCTCGATCAGCGAGAGCTTCGCTGACTGTTCCAGGAAGGTCGCGACAGTTTCTCGTTCGCCTTCTCGCAGCAGATACTCGACGAGCCTCCCGCGAAGGCCGGGTTGCTGTGAGTAGAGAAGCATGTCGGACGAGGGCGTCTCGCCGGCGCGCGCCATGTACTCGAGCGCGCGATCACGATCGCCGTCCTTCAGTACGAGCACCGCCAGGGCGACGTTAGCCCGGTAGACCACGACGCCGTATTCCGGCGCCGTCGTGTTGGCAGCGGCGAGCTCGAGTGCATCTTCCGCATACTTGCGCGCGCGGTCCCATCCCGCCTTCGCCCTGCGCGACGCTTCCGCTTTCTGGTCCTCGGGCTTGTCGCGTGACGTGAACTCGATCGATTCCGCGCGCATGTACGCGGACTCAGCCGCCACAGGGAGATAGAACAGCCGATCGGAGAGCGGCAGCGCGGCAACGGCCAAATACGTGACGTCAGAGAACTCATCGAACTTGTCGCGCGCGCCGGCGGCGCGCAGCTGGTTGCCTATCGCGACGGTGCGCTCGTTCGAGATCGCGTTGGCGAGCGATGCTCTGGCCTGCACGTTACCAGGATCGAGCTGTACGGCTCGCTCCAGATAGCCTCGACCGAGCGCGCGATGATCGGAACCCGGCCGCAACGTCAGAATTCGTGCGGCCGCCAGCAGGACCTGTGGATCACTCGTCGCATCGAGCTTGCGGCGTGCTTCAGTGGAGAAGGGACTTGCAGCTTCCGCCGCATCCTCAGACATGGTGGCGCGGTCCACATTGCCAGTGATGGCGCGTCCATAGAGTTCGCCGAGGCGCCAACCCCACGCGAGCGACACGATGCCAGGCTCGCTCACGGCGCGGAGCCGCGAACTCTGCGGATCCTTCTCGCGCCCTCGCAGCAGAAGCGCCTCTGCCAGCGGCTTGTCGTATGCGGAAAGAAAATCAGCCGCTTTCGCGAGCACCAGCACGGATACGTCCTGTCGCGATGTTTGTTCGAGCCACAGCTTCTTTGCTGCGTCGTAGCCCTGCGGGTCGTAGTGGGGGGAAATGACGGGGATCCACACGCTGCTCTGAGGCGCGTGCTCGATCACCCAGAGAACGTGCTTCCGAGTGCCCGTGAGTTTGGCATTCCATTCGACCGACTGCGACATACGGTAGTAGGTGAGCAGTCTCTCGCGTGCGTCGAGATCAGATGGGTTCTGCTCAAGAGATGACTCGAGACGCGCGGCGTCTGTCGCCGTCATCGCCGCCGCAGACTGGAATTTCTCGGAACGCTCCTTCTGCGCCGCAAGAGATTTCTGCACGTCGGGATCAGGACGCAGCGGCGTCGCCGTCACCTGCTGGCGGCAGGCGATGGCGG
>DATLLF010000322.1:0-27578 GCA_035537955.1 Vicinamibacterales bacterium
CGCGGACGGCATAGCGAAGATCGGGAATCAGAGTACGCATGAATGGGTCTCGCGCTGCGGTCTGTGGAGTTGATGCAGACGAACGCGGCGGCTTCGCCAGGCAGCGCAGCGCCTGGCGCCAGTACCACCTGCGTGCGGCCGGCGCCGATCGCGTGGCGCGCGCACGGAATTCTTCTTCGAGATCGCCGAGCACGTAATCGCGCCACTCGGGCGAGAGACGTCGCGACAGCAGGCGCGCGGCGAGATCGGGCGGATGGAGCATTACTTGGTGCCGAGCCGTCCTTCGAGGCCGTCGGTCATCGATGTGAAGGCGTGGTACGCCTGGCGGATGGCGGCGAGCCCGCTGGGGCGCAGGGCGTAGAACTTGCGGCGGCGTCCGCCGCGCTGCGGCGTGGGCTCGCCGCTCCACGAGTGGAGGAGGCCCTTCGTTTCCAGGCGATCCAGCGTCGTGTAGACGGCATTGATCGACACGTCGCGCCCCGATCGCTCGTGAATCTCCTGGCGGATCGCCGCACCATATGCGTCGTTCTTGAGGCGGAGCACACCCAGAAGGACGAGCTGTTCGAAGTCACCGAGAATCGGAGGCTGCCCTTTAAACCACATTGTGGGGCATATTATCGAAGGCTTGGACGGACCGCGAAGCGAAAAGGTTTCCTCGTGTGCATACCGTCGCGCTGGAGTTGTATCCTTGGTCGCGTCGAAGGAGCCGCAATGATGCCCAAGCGTTTCGTTGTGCTGTACCTCGCTGTTGCGCTGCTCGCGCTCACGCCGTCCGCGTCGCTCGCCCAGCAGACAGCCCGTCGCGTGCCGACGGTCGACGATCTTCTGCTGCTTCAGTCCGCGGGCGGTGCCCGCATTTCTCCCGACGGCCGGTGGGTCGCCTATACGGTGACCGACACCAGCTTCAAAGAAGACGCGTACGTGACGCAGGTATGGCTCGTCAGTACTACGCCAGGCGCGGCGGGCGTGCAGCTCACTCGCGGCAGCAAGTCATCAGGCAACCCGCAGTGGTCGCCAGACAGCAAGTGGCTCGCATTCACGAGTGACCGCGTCGGCGACAGGAACCAGATCTTCGCGATCCGGACCGACGGCGGCGAAGCGGTTCAGTTGACGAAATCGGAGACGCCGATCTCCAACTTCGACTGGTCCGAAGATGGTAAGGCCATCGCGTACCTCGCCACGGAGCCACCGACGAAAGAGGGAAAGGATCGCAAGGAGCAGTACGGCGACTTCCAGGTCGTGCACAAGGATTACAGCTTCGTTCACCTCTGGACGTTCGACCTCGCGGAGGCCCTGAAGGAACCAGTAATCGGACGGCAGCGAACGAAAGGGCAGGACTTCAGTATCGGCGCGTTCTCGTGGGCGCCCGACGGCGCTCGCATCGCCTTCAGCGCGACGATCAATCCCGATCTCATTCAGGGAGGGACGTCCGACATCTACGTCCTCGATCTGTCCGGCGACGACGTCAGGAAGATCGTGTCACAGCCGGGGCCTGACAATAATCCGCGCTGGTCTCCGGACGGTAAACAGATCCTCTTCACCTCCGCGATGGGCAAAACCGTGTTCTTCCACGCGAACGCCCGCCTCGCGCTCGTCCCGGCCGGCGGCGGCACGCCTCGGTCGATCACCGACAGCTTCGACGAGCAGCCGGGCTTCGTCGCGTGGACCGGCGAGGGAATCTATTTTTCCGCGCTGCAGAAGACAGCGGGGCATCTGTTTCGCGTGGATCCAGCGGGCTCGAGGATCGTCCGCGTGAGCGGGCCCGACGATCTCATGGCCGGAGGCTTCACGTTCACGCGCGATGGACGGCGCATGGCGTTCACCGCGTCATCGCCCACGACGCTGAACGAAGTCTTCGTGTCTGACCTCGGCACGTTCTCACCCCGCGCGCTCACGACGATGAGCGATCAGGCAAAGCGGTTCGTGCTCGGCACGCGCGAGGTGATCTCGTGGAAGAGTACCGACGGCACGCCGATCGAAGGCGTGCTCATCAAACCGGCGGACTTCGATGTGTCGAAGAAGTACCCGCTGCTGTGCATCATCCATGGCGGTCCCACAGGCGTCGATCGCCCCGCGCTCCTTGCGCCCGATGCGCGCTACTACCCGTCTGACATCTGGGTCTCGCGCGGTGCGCTCGTGCTCAAGGTGAACTACCGCGGCAGCGCCGGCTACGGTGAGAAGTTCCGTCAGCTCAACGTGCGCAACCTCGGTGTCGGCGACGCGTGGGACGTGCTCAGTGGCGTGGACTCGCTCCTAGGTAAAGGATGGGTGGATCCTCAGAAGGTGGCCGTCATGGGATGGAGCCAGGGGGGCTACATCTCGGCGTTTCTCACCGCGTCCACGGATCGATTCAAGGCGATCTCGGTCGGCGCCGGCATCTCGAACTGGGCGACCTATTACTACAACACCGACATCACCCCGTTCACGATCCAGTATCTCGGCGACGACCCCGTTGACGACCCGGACATCTACCAGAAGACATCTCCGATGTCGTACATCAGGAAGGCGCGGACACCGACGCTGATTCAGCACGGCGAGCTCGATCGCCGCGTACCGATCGCCAACGCCTACGAACTGCGTCAGGCGCTCGAGGATCGCGGTGTCCGGGCGGAGATGATCGTCTACAAGGGTTTCGGCCACGGCATCAGCAAGCCGCGCGCGATGCGCGCGGTGATGCATCACAACCTGGCGTGGTTCAATCACTACCTGTTCGGCGATCCGCTGTCCGACCTGTCGAACCTGCCCGTGCTCAAGACCAACAGTCACGAAAGCGAGAAGCGTTGAGCTAAAATCCGATCGCGTGACGCGACGCTTCATTCGGGACAACGCATTCCTGTTCGCGGCCGTGTTGCTCCCGGTCGTCGTCATCGGCCTGTTCCTGGTGGTCACCGTCATCCCGCAATGGACGGTGCCGGCGCCGCGGTACGACGTTCTGCTTCAGACGACGGAGTACCATCAGGCCGGCGGCCGGGTATCGATCGAGCTGCTCGTCCGCGACGAACGCCTCCACGCCACGATTCGGGGAACGGGTCAGAACTTGTATGCGCCACGCGTTCGGCTGTGGCGCTTCGATCACACCACGCTGAACGTGCAGGAGATTCCGCTCGATCTGCCCGAGGACCCTCCCGCTGGCGAAGGATCGCAGACGATGATGATCGATGCGCTGCCCGACCAGCGGATCGTCACCGACACAAGAGCGCCGGACGGATATGAAGCGCGAACACGCACCCGCGGCGGTCCGGGGCTGATCGGCGACATCTTCGGGATGCGCCGCTACGATGAAGCACTCGTGCTCGCGAATCGAGGACGGACGTTGCCGATCAAGGCGCCGTCGCGAAACGTGTATGAGGCACCGGTGTTCCTCGGCTGGTTGATCGATGACCGACGCTGAGCGCGACCGCCGGACGCAGGCGCTCGAGCAGATCGTAGCGCTTGCGCGAGAGCACACGCTCTCGATAGACGACATCGCTGCCGCGCTGCGCGCACCCGCGAGTCAAACGGCCGCGCCGCGTGGACGCGGAGTGCTCGTCCACGTGCTTGGCGCGCTCGGCGGGACGTTCGTCTTCGCTGGCATCGGGGTCTTCATCGCGTTGCAGTGGAGCGACCTGAATTCCGCCGCGCGCGTGCTCGTCACGTTGGGGTCGGGCCTCGCTTTGTTCGTGCTTGCGTGGATGGCCGTTCGCGACCGGCGCTTCGACAAGGCCGCGACGCCGCTGTTCCTGGCGGCGGCCGCGCTCGAGCCTACAGGGATGCTGGTCGCCTTCGATGAGTTCGGATCCGGGGGCGACTGGCGATGGGCGGCGCTGATCACCACCGGCGTGATGTCAGTGCAATTCGTGTGTGCGTTTTCAGCGCTGGCGCGCTCGACGCTCCTGTTTTTCGCGATCCTCTTCGGCACGCTGTTCTCGTGGACCGCGCTCGATCTGATGGATGCGGAGGAGACCCTGATCGCGCTGGTGATGGGCGCGGCCATGCTGCTGGCGGCGGTGGGCGTGGATCGCAGCGGCCGCGGCGAGATCACGCCGTTCTGGTACCTCGCCGGGGCGTCCGCCTTTCTCTACGGCTTCTTCGACATGGTCGAGGGCACGCCGCTCGAGATCATCTTTCTCGCGGCGTCGGCCGGGTTCGTCTATGCGAGCGTGCTGGTGCACAGCCGAACCCTGCTTGCCGTCGCCACGCTCGCCATTCTTGCCTACACGGCGTATTTCACCGGCGAGCATTTCGTCGACTCAGTCGGATGGCCGCTGGCCCTCGTGGCCTTCGGTCTCCTGTTGATCGGCCTCAGCGCGGTGGCGTTCCGCATCGACCGCCAATACGTACGCCCCAGGGAGTGACCGGACGGACATGGCCCTTCTATTTTCTCCTGATGTTAACGCCTCCGTTGGAGGTCTGGACCTTGATGAGCGGTCCGCCGCTTCCGAGCTGCGCGTCGATCCTGCGACCGATCTGCCCCTGTACCGTCATCGGAAAGTCGACGTTCATTCGTCCGTTGACCGTGCCGGTCTCGAGGCGCGCGGAGTAGTTCGCGGGGATCGACATCCTGACGCCGCCGTTCTCGGTTTCCACTTCGAGACCCTGGCCGTTCCAGGTGGAGCCCTCGAGGTCGAGGTCGATGCCGCCGTTGCTGGTGCGACCGCGCACGTTGCCGGCGATGCGCGCCAGGTTCACGCCACCGTTCACGGTGCGGAACTGGATGTCGCCGTCCACGTCGGTCAGGGAAATCCCGCCGTTGGTCGACCGCAGCGCGAGGGACGTCTTGTTGGGCACCGTCAGCCGATAGCTCACGGACCAGCCTTCGCGGCGATTGAGGTTCTGTGGACCGGTCGCGGAGACGCGTTCCGCGGTCGCGACGACTTCCACGCGCTGCGCCAGTGCGCGCGCCTGCTCGGCGGTGTCGGCGGTAGCCGTCACGCATGCCTGGACCTGGATGTCGCCGCGTGATTCTCCCTCGACCTTGATGCCGCCGTTGGGCGACGCGTCGACGTTGAGCGTGGCGCCCGAGGCAGGGACGGCGAACGGACGCACCTCGCTGTGTTTCGCGCGATCGTCGCCGTAGTTGCTGTCGTCGCACCAGTCACGCGACGCCTCGGAGCGTTGCCCTTGCGTTGCGGCGGGGACGAACGTCGGGGCGAGTGCCAGCGCGGCGGTAAGAACGAACGGAAGCTTGATCATCATGACCGCTTGGACGGAGGTACCGTCGCTGGAGTTGCCCGCTCCGCTATGGCGCACGTAGGATGAGCAGATGTCGGGGAAACTGGGCAGCAGGATCGTTCGCGGCGCGTTGTTCGCGCAGCTCAAGGACAAGGCGATCGGCTACCTGAAGGATCCGGACAAGCTGCGGGACCTGACCCGTCAGGCCAGCAGCAAAGCTGACGCGTCCGCACGCACCGGCGCGCTCAGCGGTGTGTTCCAGTCGCTCCGCGCCCTGCTCAGGCTGCTGCGCGCGTACGTCAAGGGCGAGTACCGCAACGTTCCCCCGAAAAGCCTCATCCTCATCGTCGCGGGGATTCTGTATTTCCTGATGCCCATCGACGTGATCCCGGACTTCATCGTCGGCCTCGGGTTCATCGACGATGCGGCGGTGCTCGCATGGGTCGTCAGCACCGTCAAGACAGTGCTCGACGACTTCGTCATGTGGGAGGCGTCACGACCATGATTTCGTCGATGAATGCGCGGGCGGATCGGCCCTCTCGATGCGACGGTCCGGGACGAGCCAGATGACGGCGACGATGACGTAAGCGGCGACCGCGAGCAACGGTTGCACGAACGACAACGCTATCCCGAGGGCGTAAATCAGGATCGACGAAAGCCCTTTGGCATCCCTGCGGATTGCGGTCGCGATCATCGATGACGGTCCGTGGGCTCGGATGAGCGCCCGGCTGAGAATGTAGTACGCGATCCCCGACAGCAGCATCACCAGCCCGTACGCCGCAACAGGCGTGGCGGCGAAACCGGTTTCACCCATCCAGTCGGTGGCGACCGGCACCAGCGAAAGCCAGAAGAGCAGGTGCAGGTTGCTCCAGAGAACGCTGCCCGTCACCCGGTCCGCGGCGTGAAGCATGTGGTGGTGATTGTTCCAGTAGATCCCGATGAGGACGAAGCTGAGCACGTAACTGCCGATCTTCGGCAGCAGCGGCCGCAGGTCCGCGAACTCGTGCCCGTGCGGCACTTTCAGCTCGAGCACCATGATCGTGATGATGATGGCGATCACGCCGTCGCTGAATGCCTCGAGCCGTCCTGTTTTCATGGTGCAAGCATCATAGCTATCATCACCGGATGGGCGAAGCCATCTCGCGCGGGACGCAGCTCGCGCCGGGTCTCGTGCTGTTCCAGTCGCGCCTGTCTCCCGTCGAACAGCGGGAGCTCTGGCGTGTGTGCCGCGCGCTCGCCGACGGTCCCGTTCCGATGTACACGCCAACCGTGCGCGGCGGAAGAAAAATGAGCGTCGGGATGCTGTGCCTTGGGAAGCACTGGAACGGAATGACCTACAGCTACGAGGACTGCCGATCTGATTTCGACGGTCTGACGGCGCCTGCGATTCCGCCGCGTTTCGTGTCGATCGCGCAGCTCGCGGCCGCGGACGCCGGGTTCGCCATGCAGCCGGACCTCTGCATCATGAATTTCTATTCCTCGTCGGCGAAGATGGGCGTGCACCAGGACAAGGACGAACGTCCGGAGACCATCGCGGCAGGAATCCCGATCGTGTCGATCTCGCTGGGTGATGCCGCGCGGTTCGTCGTTGGCGGACTGTCACGGCGCGATCCGATGCAGCCGCTGATGCTCAGATCGGGCGACGTGCTCGTCATGGGCGGTCCTTCACGACTCCGGTATCACGGTGTCACGCGCATTCTGACCGGGACGGCGCCGGCGGGAACCGGCCCTGGCCGTTTCAACCTCACTTTCCGGCAGTGGTGATGCCGCCGCTCATCGCCTGTAGGGGTCAGCCGGAATTACGTGGAATTGAGCATCTCGCGGACGGCGGCGGGCGCAATTTCACGCGTGCTGCCGAACTTTTCGGCGGTTGTGAAATTCGTCAGAGGGATCACGGATTTGGCACGTGCCTGGCGGCAAGGGGGGTATTTGTCGCGCGAATCGGCGTGAATTTCGCGCCGTCGATTCCAGGGCACAGGTCTTGGTTCGGCGGGCGGTGGAGCGCTCATGAACCCCTCTACTTTGTTCAAGATCTGCATCGTCGTCGTGACCTGCAGCTGGCCCGTCGTGGGATCGTTCGATCAGGGCAAGGGAGCGTCGAAAAAGGGGAACGAACACGCCCAGGTCGCGCGAGACAACCCCGACGATCATGAGAACGACCGCAACTCCTACTTCAAGCGGCACGGCTACGAGAAGCTCCACATTCCTCCCGGCCATTACCCGCCGCCGGGCGAGTGCCGTATCTGGTACCCGGGCCGTCCGCCGGGTCATCAACCCCCGCCCATGAAATGCGACCGTGCGCGCGCGGAAGTGCCGCCCGGCGCGTGGATCATTCGCCATCCCGCCGCCGATCGTGACCATGTTCAGGTGGTGGTCTACGACGATCGTCGTCCAGGCTCGATCTTCGTGGTGGGGGAGTTCAAGATCGCCACAGGCGTGTTCGTACGCGTCGTCGTCGACCGCTGACGATAGCCACGGCGTTCGATCGTTCCTTTGCGGCTGGCCTGATCAGCCCCCGATGCGGTCTCGCCGCGCGTTATCGCCCTGGTCGGACGGGGGATGCGGGTCCCGTCGCTCTCTGCCAGAATAGGAGCATGGCCGACGAAGTCTACTTCGAAGGTGATCCCGCCACTGACAGCGCCCGGCGCCACATGGAGCGCGTGCTGAAAGGGGAGCCGTCGCCGCGCCGATGGCCCTTGCTGCTCGCCGCGCTCGGCGGCGGAGGCGTTTGGTGGATGTGGCGGCTCGCCCGAGACGCACAGGCGCGCGCAGCCACGCAACCAAAGGATCCAGGGCGCCAGGCCTGAGCGGCGGGTCGAGAGATTCTTCCCGTGAGTTCCACGCGCTCGCCCAACTCGTGTGCCGGGCGGCCCACGAGTTCGTCCGCATCCGCTTTCCTGAGAGCCATCCGATGAACCGACCGGCGAACCAATGCGCAGTTGGCTAGTCCGCTTTGAGAGCGGACATCGGAGAAATCCGCACTGCCCTCAGCGCAGGCAACAGCGAACCGGCGAGCGCCATCAGGAGTGCCAGGCCGATTGCCGTCGCGAACGTTGCGGGATCGCCTGGCTGGATCCCGAAGAGTAACGCGCTCATACCGCGCGCGGCAGCGTAGGCGCCCAGTACCCCCGGCACGATACCGAGCAGCGCGAGACGCGCTAACGCGTTGCGCAATTCGTCCTTGCTGACTCTTAGAAACAGGCCCAGCCTCCCGGCCCATGTCGCGGCCTCGTAGGCCTCGGCGAATGCCGCGGTCATTTCATCCGCATACTCTTTCCGGAACGATGAAGGGTAGAGACGAAGCAGAGCGCGGTAGAAGCGGATCATGACGACTCCGCGGCGCGGAGGGCGCCTTTGGCCATCCGAACGAGTTCGCTGAGCCTGATCGTTTCGGCGCGGACGACGGCGGCGCCGAAGGGTGTGATGCGGTAGTAACGGCGCCGCGGATCGTTGCCAGAGCGCGCCGGCCTTCGCGGCTCGTCGATCAGTCGCTCCTCGACGAGTCGCTGGATCGTGCGATAGAGCGTGCCGGGGCTCAGGCGCAGCGCGCCGCTCGTGCGCGTCTCCACGTCATGGATGATGCCGTAGCCGTGACGCTCGTCGCCGCTCAGCGCAAGCAGGATGTGAAAGGCAGCGGGTTGCAGGGGGAGCAGCGCGTCGACATCCGCTTCGGTGAAGGCCATCGCGCGGAACGATAGTCCACAGTGGATATACTGTCAATGGATAGAGTTATGTGCGTCTGATGCAACCAGTAACTGAAATGCGGCTCTCCGAGTGGTTGGGCACGGTACCGATCGAGCGCGGGGACGCCGCGGCGACCGGCGGACGGCAACTCCGCTTCCGCGGCAACCCTCGTCGTGTCATCGTCGTTCATCTCGCGGAGACAGATTCTCCTGAGTACTGCATCGACGTTGTGGCTCGGATGTTGGAGACCGACGACGAGTGGATGCTGATCACCCGATACGGTTCGATTGCGGATCTGGGATTGATGTCAGGGGCGGAGGATGCGGAGGCACTCTCGTTTGCCGCTGACGAGCGAACCGCGCTGGCCACTTACCTTTGCCGCCGTTCGACGGATCTGAGCGCGGTTTCGGCAGATCTCTATGTCGCCGGGCGACGAGGACAGGCGCTCGTCACCTGGGATCATCACAGTGCCGACGAGGGCATCTCCGTGGAGCTCCAGTCGGTGACTGATGCCGGCCGTTTGCTCGTGTCGCTCAACGAGTTCGGTGTGGAGCTCGAACTGTTCTACAGCGCTATTACCGCGTCTGACGCCGTCCGTGGACCTTCCTCTTGACTTCTAGAGATCAGCTAGCGTGTTCTCGTCTGCAACAGGAAGAGAGAGCCAATGGCACTGCGCCCCGCCGGCACCCGCCGGAACCCGACGCCTTTCGCGGCAGCATCGATCTCCTGATTCTCAAAGCGCTCTCGGTCGAACCCATGCACGGCTGGGGGATCGGCCTGCGCATTCAGCAGCTTTCCGAGGAGCGATTCGACGTCAATCAGGGATCTCTGTATCCCGCCCTGCAGCGACTGGAGTACCGCGGCTTCGTCGAGAGCGCCTGGCAGAGTTCGGAAAACAACCGGGCGCGGTACTACTCCATCACCAAACCGGGTCGCAAGGCGCTCGGCGAAGAAGTCGACAAATGGCGCCGGTTCGCCGAGACGATGGCGATCGTGCTGGAGAGCCGATGAGCCGGTGCGGACCGATTGAATCGCGTCGCCGTAGCGGAGCCCAGCATTCAGTCGATCGGCTGCCAATCGCTACAGCCGGTACGCCGCGACGAGATCCCGCAACGTGTCGTCGAGCGAAAACTGCGGATGCCAGCCGGTTGCTTTGCGAATGCTGCCGATGTCGGCGAGAAGCACCATCCGTTCATTCGTCCGCACGCGGGATTGCTTCTGCACGATGGTGATCGGCCGCGCCAGGATCCGCCGCAGCGCGTCGACCACTTCATCGACGGAATACGCCGCGCCGGTCCCCACGTTGTAGAGGGTCAGCGGCTCGGCGCGATCCGCGACCGCGACAATCGCGTCCGCAATGTCTCGCGTATCGATGTAGTCGCGTCGCGGTGCCGTGCTGCCCAGCTCGACCGAGTCCGATCGCCGGAGCGATTCGAAAATGTGCGGGACGACATGCCAATTCGTCTCGTGGCGACCGATCGCGTTGAAGAACCGCAGGATGCTGGTCGAGATGCCAGTCTGCTCGTGAAACCTGCGGGCAAGCTGCTCCCCGGCGACCTTGGATTCGCCATACACCTCGAGCGGCCCGAGGGGTGTTCTGGTTTCCACGCACGGCGCATCCCCCGGCGCATAGACGGCGCCGCTGGATGCGAAGGCGACGTGACGGAGCGATCGCTCGCGGCAGCAGTCGAGGACGCACCGGGTGCCTTCGACATTCACCGCCATCGTCTTGTCCGGGTGCGCGATGCAATCAGGGATGAAATGCATGGCGGCGAGATGAATCACCCACTCCGGCCGTGATTCCCGCATCGCGTCGTCGAGCCGAGCGACATCCAGAATGCTGCCCTCGACGAGGCGCATGCCCGACGGCAGGTATTCGCGACGCCCGCGAGACAGATCGTCGTAGCCGACCACGCGATGTCCGAGCGAACACAGTCGCCGGCACAATGCCGATCCGATGAACCCCGCAGCGCCGGTGACGAGCACCGTCCTCGATTGGCCGCCGGCGTTCACGAACGGTGCCTCAGCAGATCGGCGTACACGTTCCAGTAGCTCTGGCACATCGCCTGAAGCGAATAGCGCTCGACCGCCACCGCACGGGACGCGCGCTTCATCGCCGGCAGCCGCTCGCGATCCGCCAGCACGCGGCGCAGCGCGCTCACGACGCTCTCCACGTCTTGAGGATTGGCGACATACCAGCCGGTCTCGCCCGCCGTGATGGGTTCGCGCACCCCTGGCAGATCTGAGACGACACTTGGCACGCCGGAGGCGAGTGCTTCGAGCGTCGCGATCGACAATCCTTCGCGAATCGACAGCTGCACGAACACATCGACTTCGCGGAGGATCTGGCGCTTGCGCGCCTCGTCGACAAAGCCGACGAAGCGGACGGTGCCGGGCAAACGTTCGCTGAGCTGCCGGATCCTGTCCTCTTCCGGACCTGTACCTGCAATCGTGAGCGACACCGGAGTCCCTTCCCTGGCGAGCTGCGCCACCGCCGCGATCAGGATGTCGACGTTCTTGCGCGGGACCAGTCGCGAAATCGAGAAGAGGGCCAGGTCGCCGCCGGCGCGGTTGCCCGGATGGAACTGCTCGACGTCCACACCGTTTGGAATGACGGTCACGTTGCGAACGTGCATCACGTCGTGAAGATAGCGGGCGAGGTCGTGGCTGACGCTGACGACAGCGTCCGCTCGTGTGAGCACCGCGCGGGTGATCGGCTCCATCGCCCGCGGCAGCTCGTAGACGTCGGCATTGCCGTGCACGGTGACGAGGAGCGGACGTCGCACGAACGGTCGCATCATCAGGGCACTCACGCCGAGCGGCAGCGGAAAGTGCAGGTGAACCAGGTCCGATTCCCTCGACAGACGCCGTAGCGAAGGCAGCGCACAGAACACGTCGAGCCCGGTCACGATCGTCTTTTTCCAGAACGGCACGTGGTCGACGCCGGTGGCGTACTCCTTCCACACCGCGGGCGCCGGATTCCAGAATCGCTCGACCGACAGGAACTCGTAGTTCTGATGCGGCGGCGTATCGTGAAGCTGTCGCGTGAGCACGACGTTGGAGATCTGCGGTGAGAGCCCCTCGGCGATGGCGGCCAGCACCATCTGACCCCCTCCCTGACGCGGCCAGAACGTCGGGTACAGTGACAGCACGCGAACGGGACGTCCGAGCGGATCTGCGTTCATATGGATGTTCGAAGCGTGCCGCGAATCGTGTCGAGACCAACCCGCGCAAGGCGCTGCAGCTCCTCCACGCTGTTGTCAGCCAGCAGGTTCTGCAGACCCTCCATCTTGTGCGGCTCGCGGTTCTGCAGAACCAGCGCAGGTTTGCCCAGCACGGCGGCGCAAATCGCGGGGTGGTAGCGGTCCGACACCACACCGGAGGAATGGCTGATCAGGCGCACGAGCTCTCCGACGCTTCGGCATGCCACCAGGGGGAGGCGCAGCGCGCGCGCGACACGCGCGAGAAAGCCTGCATCGCGGCGTGTGTCGCTGGTTGCAAGAACCAGCTGCTCCCGTTCGCCGTCCGCAATCAGGCGCGTGCCTTCGAAGAGCTTTCCCTGCGCTACTCGCAAGCGGCGCGCGTCGACGTTGTTGGAACGCAGGAACACCAGGCGATACGGAGGGTCGATCGGGCCGGCGCCGTTCACGTTTCGATAGGGATACAGAAAGGCGAGATCGGCAGAGAGCACCGACGACACCCCTCGCCCGCACAGATACCGATGCGTCGCGGGCTCGCGTGAGATGCGGACCGTGGCCCGTCTGACCGCGGCCAGCCCGCGTTCGTCCAGAGGGCCGATCGAATGACTGGCCAGAACGACCCGAAGACCCAATTCCGCGGCGACGGCGATGTCGCACAGCGCACTGACCGCGCGCGGGTCGTACTCGGCAAGGTACGGTCCTGGTGCGCAGACCAGAGCGTCATAACGCGAGAACAACCGGCGCCTGCGCCTTGTCCACTGACGTTCAATCAAGGCACCGCCTACGCCTGTCGGCAACAGCGACCAGTAGCGGGGAAACGGATCCGCAAGGTATCGATCCGCGAGCGCCAGCACATCGGCGGTTGCCGGCGCAGGGCGCGCAGGATAGCCCGCCAGGTCGAGCGTTTGTGGCTCGAGTTCTCGCAGCGCCGACAGCAGGACCGACAGCTGCAGCACGTCACCGAGATTGCCTTTCATCCAGGCGTGCGCAACGAGGATACGGGGGCGGCTCACCGCGGCTTCCTTAGCGCCAGCCACGCCGATCCGAATGCCGCACCCACCATCTGCGCCGCCAGCGCCACACCGCGGAACGCCAATGACACGATCAGGCCGGTCGCGAGATCGAAGGCGACCATTCGCCCGACCAGCGCGACGAACCACTCCGTCACGCCAAGATTCGCGGGAGTGATGTTGAACATCCTGACCGGACTCGTGAGCGCATACACGAGTCCGCCCGCCAGAAAGTCGGACGGATCACGCGACAGCGACTGGTAGAGGAGGCCGAACGTGACGAAGTTCAGTGTGTGACGAGCCAGCGACCAGTTGAAGACACGCAGGGCGAGGGCAGGACGCGAGCCGACGCCGCTCATCCCGGCCAGCCAGTGCCATCGCCGCAATGGCCCGTAGCGTGTCAGCCGCGGCAAATACTCGAAGGCGAGAACCGTCGCCACGCCGACGACCAGTATGGCCGCCGTTACGCCGAGCAGGCCCGGCGGTAGAGGACCGGCCCTCAACCAGAGCAGTCCGGCAGCCGCCACCGCGAGCACCGCCGCGGACGCGAGCGCGAGCACGTTGCTGAACAACGTCGCCCATGTGAAATCCAGGTAGGTCAAGCCGCGTCCTCGCAGATAGGCGAGCCGCACAGCGAGGCCACCCGCGACCGGTACCACCGAACTCACGAAGAATCCGCCGGTGCGCACGAGGTAGAGCTCCCAGAAGCCAAGCGGCGTGACGCAGTGTCGCAGCGGCACGAGCAACGAGCCATTCAGGAACAGTTGCGATATCAGTTGGAGCGCACACCCGCCGGCGAGGACAGCGAACGACAAACGGCGCACGCTGGCCAGCTCATCATGCGTTCTCGACAGATGGATCACGATCGCCGTCAGCAGCCCGATGACGATCGCAGACGTCACCCACCGGCGTGACGCTCTACGCGCCGTCGCTTCCTCGCTCGGCACTTCAGGAACCTGTCCACGGACGTCGATGCGATCCGGCACCGCGTGGTCAGCGCCCACGCCGAACAACCGGCGCTTCCGATGCATACTTCAGCGGAAATGCCTGCCTGCGATCCTGACTCACATTGACGATCAGATCGGCCAGCAGTCCGGTGAAGACGATCTGGCCGCCGATGACCATCAACAGCACGCCGAATGTCAGCAGCGGACGCGTCCCGATGGGAATGCTCTGCGTCCACAGGATCGTCAGATAGAGAAGGCACAGAACGCCGATCGCAATCAACGCGGAACCGATCTTTCCGAAGAAGTGCAACGGTCTGGTCGTGTACTTGATCAGGAAGAAGATCGTGAGCAGATCCGGCATCTCGGTGAAGATCTTGGCTGCCGAGTATTTCGACGCGCCGTACTGACGCTCACCGTGGCTGACGGGACACTCGCTCACCCGATAGCCCATTTCTGTCGCCAGCAGCGGAATGAACCGGTGCATGCCCGCATAGAGCGGCATCTCGCGCGCGGCGTCCGCCCGGTATAACTTGAGCCCGCTGTTCATGTCGTGGAACGAAACACCAAAGAGCAGCCTGACAATGAGTCGGTTGAACATCAATGAAGACACGACCTTCAGGACGCTGTCACGGCGCTCCTTCCGCCAGCCGCTGACGATGTCGGCGCCGCGTGACACGAGCTCCTCGTACATCCGCGGGAAGTTGGTCGGATCGTCCTGCAGATCCGCGTCGAGCGTCAGGACGAGATCACCGCGCGCCTGCTGAAATCCACAGAGAAGCGCGGGGGACTTTCCCAGGTTTCGGCGGAAGGAAAAAATACGCACGCGATCGCTCGTCCGCTCGAGCGCCTGTAGTCGCTCGAGGGTCGCATCGGTCGATCCATCGTCCACGAAGACGACCTCGTACCGCATCCCGGTGGGGATCATGGACCGTTCGATGGACTGCACGAGCTCGGCGACGCTGTCTTGTTCGTTGTACGCGGGAACCACGATTGAGAGCATCGGTGACGCCAATGGCGTGGCCGGAAGGGTCATCGGACAGAATCCGTGACGAGTGTCTGTGAGCGCCCGAGCTCGCCGATCGACGGTCCGGCAGTAACGCTGCACAGCACCGCGCCGTCCGGTGTGCGCACACGATACAGTGCCGGATGGTTGGCCACATTCCTGAACTCACTGCGCAGGCCGCGAGCCGTATTGATGTACATGTGATGGCTGTTCTCGGATTCGCTGATGAACCTGACGCGGGGAAAGCGCTGCGCGTCGAGCAGAACGACGTGTGCTGGGTTTCCGCTGATCCTGACGGTCGTGTCGAACGACTTTGCCACGTTCGCCGCCCATTCCACGCCCTGCAGCACGCAGTTGCCCCAGTAATCCATTTCGTAGCGCTTGTACGCGCCAGCCGGCCCTCCGACGAGGCTGTTGAAGTACACGCCCTGGTTAGGATGAAAGCGGACGTCGAACACCAGCACGCTCCCTACCGACCACGCCAGCACGAGGGCGGCAGCGTTTCGAAACCGGCCACGAGGGTGGCGCTGCAGCAGCCGTGCCCATCCACCAACCGCCAGAACCACCAGGACGGGCCGCAGGAACATGAGATGTCGAACGCCGTCGTAAAGCGTCGACTGCATGACGATGGCGGTGACGAGCGGGAATGACACGACGAACCCCAGTGCGATTCTGCGCCAGCGGTCCTGGCGATCGAAGACGAAGAGGATCGAGCAGGCTGCGCCGACCAGCACCGCCGGCTGGGTGGAGATGATGAACCACCACGGTGCGTAATACCACGGCAAACGCGTCGCGTCGTACTCGAATCCATTGAAAAGAACGGGACCGTCCCACGGGTAATCGGCGGCGCCGACCAGTGCCTGGAACGGCCGCGTGAACGGCGCGGCCCCGGCCCACGGCCAGAAAACTGTCCCGAGCAGCAGCACCGCGACGCCGATGCCGGCCAGCTGGGCACCGGTGATCGCCAGACGCCGCCAGTCGCTGCAGCGGTCGGCGATGACGATCGCCGCGACCAGCAGCCCAAGATAACCGAGGTAGAGCAGCGCGCCCACACGGATGTTGAGCGCGAGCGCAATCGAGATCGTGATCTTGATCGCGGCGCCGAGCGAGAGGTATGGCCACCGAGGAGAAACGGTGGAGACGTAATAGAGTGCCATCATCGCCATTGCGGCAAACGGCAGGTCCTTCGGGTTGTTCATCGACGCGGCGAAATAGCGAGGCGCCAATCCGAGCAGAACAACCGCGAGCACCCCGGCCCACGGACCGAACAATCGTGCGGCAAGCCGGCCGCAATAGGCGATGCCAATCCAGCCGAAGATCGCGTTGACTGCGTGACGCAGTACGAATGGGTGCAGCGGGATCCAGCTCTCCAGCGCGGCGCAGAGCGTATCGAACAGTCCCGGGTATACGTGCCCGCCGGTTTCAGCGAACTCCGAACGTTCACGAAGACCGCGCAGGAACTCCCAGACTTTGACACCGTACGTGTGCCGATCGTGCTCGTCCCACGTCACGCCGAAATCGAACGACGCAGCGATCATGAGCGGCAGCAGCACCCCCAGTAACAGGCAGAACGTCCATCGAGCGGCACGATCGGTCGCGAACGGACGTGGAATGGCAGACTCGGGAACGTACTCAACAGTCACGAGCAATCACGGGCGAGTTGCGGGCGCTTCGCTCATCGAGTTCCACGGGTTACAGGAATATCACGGCGAGACCGGCGCGACGTCGATGTCGAACGTCCACTGCAGTGCCGGCTGAGCGTATCATCCGTTGATTGTTTCTCATGAGGAGAATGGACCGCAAAAGAAGGGCGACAATCGGGAGAACGGCCGCGGGTAAAGGCTCAGCACGCTTCATCGAGCCAATGCTGTTGCTCCGAGCGGATTCGCTCCCCGACAACGATCAATGGCTCTACGAGCTGAAGCTCGACGGGTATCGTGCGATCGCGTTCAAGCGCAACGGCACAGTTCATCTGCGCTCGCGCAACGACAACGACTTCAGCGCTCGATACCCAGGCGTGGTGCAAGGCCTGGCGAAGATGCCCGACAACACCGTCATCGATGGTGAGGTCATCGCGTTCGGTGACGATGGTCGTCCTTCATTCAACGCTCTGCAGAACTACGGTTCCGCAGCAACCCCGGTCGTCTACTACGTTTTCGACGTGATGGTCCTCGATGGACGCGACGTGATGCGCGAACCACTGGAAAAGCGCCGCGAGTTGCTCGAGAAGAAGGTCCTGCCCGAACTGACGGAGCCGGTCAGGTCTACATCGTCGCTGGACGCGACTGTTCCCGTGCTCGTGCACTCGGTGAAGGCTCAAGGCTTCGAAGGACTGATCGCGAAGCGCCGCAACAGCGTGTACGAGCCGGGACTCCGCACCGGTGCGTGGATGAAGATGCGCGTCAACCGCGGTCAGGAATTCGTGATCGGAGGGTACACGCGCGGAACCCAGACGTTCGATGCGCTGGTCTTCGGGTATTACGAAGGCCCGAACCTGACTTACGTTGCAAGAACGCGCAACGGGTTTACGCCCGTGAGCCGCGCGCAGTTGTTCAGAAGGTTCAAGGGACTCGAGATCAGCGAGTGCCCGTTTGCGAACCTGCCGGAGGCGAGGAGCGGTCGATGGGGCCAGGGATTGACGAAAGCGAAGATGGCGCAGTGCCAGTGGCTGAAGCCAGTGCTCGTCGGCCAGTTCGAGTTCCTCGAATGGACCGCTGACAACCACTTGCGGCATTCCAAGTTTGTAGGCCTGCGCGAGGACAAAAAGGCCAAGGCTGTCGTTCGCGAATGAGCAGAATTTCAGGCGATCTGGCCCGAGTGGCGGTCATTCCGCGCGCTCGCCCGGTGGCACGGTAATGCGGGACTGAGCTGCGCGAGGATGTCGTAGTGCCAGCGCCCGTTCGGCGTTACGCGCGCGATCCGCTCGCCGCGTTCAGCGTCGCCAGGGTGCCGGGCACGTAGTCGCCCGGCACCGTGCGGGCGGCAACGTTCAGCCGGTTCCAGCCGTTGATCGCCACGGGGCGCGCCAGCCCGAAACGCGATAGACTCTCGGTCCGCTGACACCGGGCGTGCCGGAAACCATCTCGCATTACCGAATCCTTCAGCCGCTCGGCTCGGGCGGAATGGGTGAGGTGTATGCGGGAGTGGACGAGACGCTGCGGCGGGGCGTCGCACTCAAATCGATTCGCGCCGAGCACCGCCTCAGCCCCGAGAGCAAGGCGAGGTTCCTTCGCGAGGCCCGGATCCTCTCGCAACTCGATCATCCGAACATCTGCCGCGTCTACGACTACATCGAAGGAGATGACAGCGACTGGCTCGTTCTCGAGCTGATCGAGGGAAAGAGCCTGCAGACGGCGCTGGCGGCCGGCATCCCTTCCGACAGCCGGCTACGGATTGCGCAGCAGATCGCCGACGTGCTCGTGGCGACTCACGCCGCCGGGGTCGTCCACCGCGACCTCAAGCCCGGCAACGTCATGCTGACTCGCCACGACCAGGTCAAGGTGCTCGACTTCGGTCTCGCGCAGTCGTCCGAGCGCACCGGCTTCGACGCTCCGATTGCTTTGCCGGAGGAGGTTGGCGGCCCGAGGGGCCTTCCCGAGGATCCGAGCGTCACCCGCACCCAGCCCTTCGGGGCGCCGGTGCTCGGCGGCGTGTCCTTCCACGTCCGCACGGAGGGAGGCGCCGTCATGGGGACGCCCGCATATATGAGCCCGGAACAGGCGAGAGGAGAGCCGGCGACTCCCGCGAGCGACATGTACTCGTTCGGCCTGCTCCTCCAGGAGCTCTACACCGGACATGCTCCCTATCCCGCGGGCATTTCCCTTCGTGAGCTGCTCGAACGAGCCCGGCGTGCCGACACACTCCCGGCCTCAGGAGCACCGGCCAACATCGGCGGGCTGATAGGCCGGCTCAAACAGCTCGCCCCCGCAGGGCGACCGACGGCAGCGGAGACCGCGGCGCGCCTTGTCTGGATCCGCGACCGTCCGCGCCGCTTCGTTCGCCGCCTGCTCGTTGCCGGCGTCCTGCTCGCCGCGGCGCTGGGCGCAGCCAAGTACACGATCGACCTCGCCCGCGAGCGCACCCGCGCCGTCGCGGCGCGCGAAGAAGCAGACCGGCGCCGGGGCCAGGCTGAAGACCTGATCGGCTTCATGCTCGGTGACCTGCGCAAGCGGCTGGAGCCGGTAGGCCGCCTCGAGATCCTGGAGGAGGTCGGTCAGAAAGCGATGACGTATTTCGCCGCGGTTCCGGAGTCGGCGCTGAGCGACGAAGAGCTGCTTCGGCGTTCGGCGGCTCTCTACCAGATCGGTGACGTCCGCATCGCGCAAGGCAACCTCGAAGCCGCGACGCCGCCGCTGCAGGAATCGCTTGCGCTGGCACGCACGCTTGTCGAGCGGCAGCCGAAAGACGGCGACCGCCTCTTCGGCCTCGGCCAGAGTCACTTCTGGGTCGGATTCGTCCACTTCCGCCGCCACGACCTCGACTCTGCGGAGCGCGAGTTCAAAGCGTACCTCGATATCGCCGATCGCCTCACCGCCCTCGACCCCGGACGTGACGACTGGCGGCGCGAGGTCGCGTACGCCAACAGCAATCTCGGCTCCGTCCTCGAAGCGCGCGGCGATCTCGAAGCCGCCCTCGTGCAGTACCGCTCCTGTCTGACGATCGAAGAAGCACTGCTGCACAGGAATCCGTCCGACAAGGAGCTGCGCGCCAGCGCTGCCGCGTCCCACAACGCGATCGGCGTCGTCTTGCGTTCAGCCGGCAGGTTCGAGGAGGCGCTGCAGGAGTTTCGCTCGGAGCTCGCGATGCGGCAGGCGCTGCTCTCGACCGATCCCGCCAACGCCACGTTCACGATGCGCCTGGGCATCGCCCATGCGCACACTGGTCATGTGCTCGCCGCCCAGGGTAAGACCGTCGACGCGATCGAACACATTGAACAGGCGGTCGGGACATACCGAACTCTGGTCGGGCAGGATGCCGCCAACCGCACCTGGCGCCGCGACCTGGCGAGCAGCCAATACTCGCTCGCCAGCGCGTATCTCGGACGTGGGTGGCACGAGCGCGCCCTCCCGCTGCTGCGTGACTCGGTGGCGATTTCACAGGCATTGGCCGATCGGGATCCGACCAACGCCGCGTGGCGCCGCGATCTCGCGGAGCAGCGCCGCGCCCTTGGATCGGCGCTGCTCGACGTCGGCGACCTCGCGGGGGCCGCACGCGAGATCCAGGCGGCGCTCGCGATCACGAACGACCTGCTTCACCACGATGCGGCCGACATTCAGGCGGCGCGAATCGCCAGTACCGCACACGCCGTCGCCGCCCAAGTCTCGACGGCGCAGCGGCAGCCGGAGCAGGCGCGGCACGAGTGGGAACTGGCACACGAGGCGATCGCGAAGGTCGCGGCGGCGTCGAGCGATTACCGGCTGCTCGATCCGCTCGCGGTTTCGCTCCTGTATCTCGGCCGCGATGCCGAAGCCGCAGTGATCCTCGAGCGGCTGAACGCAATGGGTTATCGCGAACCACGGTTCCTCCGCATCGTCAACAATCGCGGGCCTGCCCCTCCGGCCCGCTGACGTCCATCTGGAGGGTAGAGGAGATGGCAAAATGCCACCGATCAACGCAACCGTGAACTGGGAGGCCGGGAAGAACAAGGGAACGGTCGCCGACATCCAGGTGCCGGCGGCGAATGGAGCGACGGTCATCAACTGGTCCTGCGGCACGAACGTGGCGTCGTTCGGCGTCACCGGCCTCGACTCGTCGGAGTTCAGTCCGACCGCTTCGAACGGACAGGTAACGAGCTTTTCCACGACGGACTCGAACAACCAGGCGAAGACGTACAGCTACACGGTCAGCGCGACGCACCAGGACGGCCGAACGAGCAGTCACGATCCCAAGATCGAGAACGGCACGTAACCGGCGATGCTCACATGTCCATTCCGCTGACCCTGGTCGACGACGTGGTGGCCGCCCGAGCCGGCGGAGCTGGAAGCGCTGCTCGCACCATACCTGACGTCCCGGATCGGCTCAGGTGCCGCGGTCTGTCGCGACCCTGCAACACCCAACCTGCGTGAATGTCGCCGTGGTGGCTGGGCGAACGACGAATGGACTAGCTCCGGCGTTGCCGAGTGGCACGTTGCGCACCAGCGATTGGGGCGAATCGTGCATTGATTTCCATGCTTGCCTGGCAGGAAGCAACACCATGGTCGAGGGAGCGCGGACCGTAGTTCGCGGGTAAATTCTTCCGACTGATTTGCAACTCAACGGAAAGGGGATCCACATGCTGCGAGACACAGACGCGGTCGCCACAGTCGCGGTCAAAGATTTGGACGTGGCCGGCAGGTTCTATGAAGAGACGCTGGGGCTCAGTCGAGCCGACGCGGAAGATGCCGAAGACAACGAGACCATCGTCTTCGAGAGTGGCGACACCACGATCAACGTGTATCGGTCCAGCTTCGCCGGTACGAACAGAGCCACGGCCCTGACCTGGGCGTTCGACGATGTCAATGATGTGGTCCGTACGCTCAAGAGCAAGGGGGTCACGTTCGAGCACTACGATCTGCCGGACACGAGGCGCGAGGGAGATGTGCACGTCTCCGGCGATATCAAGGTCGCCTGGTTCAAGGATCCGGACGGCAACATCCTCAGCGTCGTGAATCGCTGAGACAGTGGAGCGCAGGCTTCGGGATTCGGTTCAGCGCATCTGAGCCTCCTCTTCCGCGGAACAAGTGCACGCGCGCAGGCCGCGGATCTGTACGCCCGGATCCTTCTGCACGTTGTTGAAGAAGTGCTGAAACGCTGCCTTGATCCAGAAGTACATTCGCGATTCGTCCGGGATGACACCGTCCGTTTTCGTCAGCGCCGTCTCCGGTTGCCCGTCTATCGGCTCGCCGTAATACGTCAACATCTCGGGGCTGAGCTCGAACGATCCCTCTGCTGCGGCAACGGGAACACCCAGATAGCGATGTCCGAGCGTGACCGGGACGTAGCGGGCAACCGCCTCGACGACGTCAATGGTCGATGAACCACTCGCGCGGGCGCCGTCAACGGCCGCGCGGACCCGTCGAACGCAGTCCTGGTGAACGACATCTCGAATCAACTCGGCGTCGCGCCCGTTGCACACGGTCGAGAGAAGGCGTTTGTCAGGCTCATAGACGGCGCTGTCATCGGTGCTGAGGATGAACGTGGTGAACCCGCCGTTGTGGGCGGGCGACATCACCTTGCGCATCTCGACGCCGTATGGGTCCACGGTGAAATCCTCATGACGTTCGAGGACCTCTCGCACCGCGTCACCCTCGACGACGAGCACAGGACCAAACGCAGGTTGGAAAAACTTTCCCTTGCGGCGAATCTCCTCAAGCGTTTGGTAGGGCTTGAACTTCTGAAAGAATCCGATCACTGCGCCGACCGCACGCCCCTGGCGGAGCGCGTGCGCCTTGACCGTTTCGAACTCGTCTGTTTCGGGCTCGCGCAGAGAACCCACTCGAGCCTTGCCGGCGAGTTCCTGCAGCCGCGCCGTTGCGAGCGGGTTGGCCGCAATGATCACGTCGAGCGTGCCGAAAAACGATCGCAGCGCCGCTGCGAAGTCGCGCGTGAGGAAGGTCAGGTCCGGCGTCGCCGGGTCGGCGACCGGCGCAACAGCTGTCGCCGTTTCAGTGTTGAGCTCGGTGGAAAGTCGCATGGCCGACGCGCCGAGAAGCACGAGGAAAGGAGCCCGCATTTTCCTCGTTGCCATCGGCGAATGCAAGTGGATCGCAACTCGCACACGACGCCCTCGTGCCGGGGCCGGTTCAAGGTCCTGGCTCGGCGGCGATCTCGATGGCGTCACGCTGAATGCCGGCGAGCATCGTCCGAAAGACGACGCCGTGAAACGGGTCAGGCAGCCTCGCTGCTTGCTCCCGGAAGTGGGATCCGCGGAATCTCCACGAGTCCGCCTAGGTACGCCCGCGTCTCTGCAAGCGTCGAGGCCACGAGGGTCGCGCCCGCGTCCCGAAGCAAATGCGTGCTGTCGTCCGCAAGCGCGGGGGGGGCCCAGCGCCCGACCAGGATTCGAACCTCCGGCAACGCAGCGTGAAGTCTCTTCACGAGATAGCGCGTCTTCGACGGAGGACTGGGCGGCAGATCCGCGAGACAGATGATCGAGATGCCCCGGGTCTGTACCAGCGACACCAGTTCGGACGCGAGCATTCGCTCTTTCGTGATCTCCATAGCGATTGGTAGGTCATCCAGCAGATGCGCGAGCATCTGCAGCGCAAGCTCGTCAGCACTGCCGTTGCTCGAATAACCCAGCACACGCAGCGGCTTCCGCGGTTCGGGAAGCGCGAGATCAACAGCCGGCGGCGGCGCCGGTTGCAGGCGCCCGATCGACTCCGCCGCGTCGGACAGGAGTTCTCGCGTCGCATCGATGACCGCCGTCTCTTCGTCGAGAGACAGCCGTTGCTCGAGGCGGTCGCGCTCCGCATAGTTGAGCGCCGGGAGCAGCAACGCGTCGTAGACCGAGCGCGGGGCCTCCGTCTTGACGTGCCGCTCAATGAGATCGGCGGCCTCGCTTTGATCGCGGGCCAGCAAGCGCTGATAGTACCCATACTCGGGGGCGAGCGCGGGCGTGTCGGCCATCAGCAGTCCGACGAACTCGAGACCTGGCACGTGTTTCCCAAGGACGACGAGACACACTGTCAACGGTGTCGCCATGAGGAGGCCGAGGGGGCCCCACAACCACGTCCAGAAGGCCAACGACACGAGCAGCGCCACCTGGGAGACTCCCGCCGCACCGGCGTAGAGGACGGTTTCGAGCACGAGATTCGTGAACAGCTCGAGCACTACGAAGAGACCCACGACCCAGAGCGGTCCAGCCCACCCAGGAAGCGCGGCAAGGCTCACCAGGATCGGCGCACCGGCGCCGATCACGGGTCCGATGTAGGGGATGAAGCGGAGTGCCGCACCGAGCGCCGCCCACACGAACGGATACGGAACGCCGAGCACGTAGAGGCCGATGCCGGCGGCGATGCCGTACACGAGATTGACCAGCGACTGCATCAGCAACTGGCGGCTGACACGGGTTCCCGCCTCATCGAAGGCCTTGGTTGTGACTGTCAGCTGGCCGTGACCAAACAGCCCGATCAACCGATCGCGCATGTCCCGGCGTTCGAGCAGCATGAAGATCACCATCGCCAGCACGAGCCCGGCGGTCCCCAACGGACCGAGCAATGGGCCAAGCCACGAGAAGCCCGAGAAGCCCGGCACCAGCTCTGAGGTGACCACGACGGGCCGCGAGGCCGTTCCTGTTTGCGCACTCGATTGTCCAAGCTCCGTCCTGATCCCTTCGATGGTCTCCTGGAGCTTTTCGACTGAGCCTCCCTTTCCCGCTCCGCGGACGTCGGCAATCTTCGCAAGGATATTGACGCGATAGGTGGGAAGGTCGTCGGCCAGATGGTCCATCTGTCGCGCGAGTCCCCAACCGGCGAGGCCGAGCACGATGAACACCAACGAGACTGCCACGAGGACAGCCGGGACGCGGCCGATCCAACGCTCGAGCCAGTTGACAGGAGGCGTCAGAACGAACGTGAGCAGCACCGCCAAGGCGATCGGAACCAGCACGGCCTGCGCCCAATAGAGGACGACGATGACCAGCACACACCCGGCGAATATCACCCACGGTTTCAAGGTGCGCGACGTGTCATCCATGAGGCCCCACGCTTTACTGTACGGCGCAAGGCCATCCGGGCCTGTTCACACTTGAACAGCCTGGTTCGACCAAGCGGCGCACACTTCGGCCACTCGAGCCGACGGGGGTCGGGCGGACCCGGACGTCTGATGTCATGCGCGCGCCGGTGTGAGCAAGCGCTCGTCATTTGACTGTTTTATCCATATTGGACAATATAGACGCATGAAGGCTCAGAGCACGAAAGCGGACCCGGAGTCAGCCTCGTCTACTGTCCGACTGCGACGCAGGCCAGATCACGTCGCGACGTTCCGAAACAGCCGCGGTGAGGCACTCGAACCCGCTTCAGTGAGCGCGAGCCAGGCGAAGAGTGAGTTTGGGCGCGTCTTGGAGATCGCAATTCAAGGCGGGGCCGTCGTGATCACGAAGCACGACGCGCCCAGAGCCGTCCTCATTTCCGTCGAGAACTTCAACGCGTTAGCGGGCGCTGGCCAGACGAAGCTCGATACGCTCAGCCGCGAATTCGATGCGCTCCTTGCGCGGATGCAAACATCCAAGGCGCGTCGCGGAATGAAGGAGGCGTTTGCCGCGTCTGGCAAGCGTTTGGGCAAGGCCGCGGTCGCTGCGGCGCGCTCGCGTGGCTAGTTCGAGGCGTCGCCCATGCATCTACGTGCTCGCTGGAACCAACGGTGCGGGCAAGAGCAGCGTCGCAGGCGCGGTGTTTCGGCAGGCCGGCGCAGACTACTTCAATCCTGATGAAGCGACCGCGAGAATTCTGGCCGCCAATCCTGATATTTCGACCGCAGAAGCGAACAGCGCTGCGTGGCACGAGGGGAAACGCCTCCTGGAACGAGCGATCGCCGAACGCCTGGACTTCGCGTTCGAAACGACGCTTGGCGGGCACACCATCAGTGCTCTTCTGCTCGAAGCGTTGACGGCTGGAATCGAAGTGCGCATGTGGTTCGTGGGATTGAGTAGTCCCGAGCTGCACATGGCGCGGGTCCGATCCAGGGTGGCTCGAGGCGGACACGACATCCCAGAAGAAAAGATTCGGGAGCGCTACGATCGGAGTCGCATCCATCTGATTGAGTTGATGCCGCGACTCACAGAGCTTCGCGTCTTCGACAACAGCTTTGACGCCGACCCGCATGCCGGACGGGCTCCCGAGCCGATGCTCATTCTTCACCTTTCGAAAGGGAAGATCCTGGAGATGGTCGAGTTGCCCAGAACGCCTCAGTGGGCCAAGGCTTTGGTAACCGCAGCGCTTAAGATCTCGAAGTGATCTGCCTCGAGTGGCGTTTCGGCCATCAATCGACTTGCTGTCGCAGCCAGGGCGGCACTGACGTTGTACTCATGATCCGTCAACGCGTTCCGCTCGGAACATCGTCAGCTCCCAGATGTTGGACCGCTCGTCGTGGCGGACCAGATACGTGTCGCCGTCTGCGCCTTTCAGCTTGAAGTACCGGTAGTCGGGTGCCAGCCACGCGTCGAGTACTTCTGCAACGGCGATACGCCGGTCACCGAGGATCAGCGTGCGTGGCGTCTGCTCGCCGCGATGGCCGGCGTAACACTCGACGCCAACGCTGAGGAGGTGTTCTGGTTGCCCTACGGCTTGCCCTCCTGCGGTTGCATGCGACGGAACCCCGATGACGTCTTCGTAGTCGCCGGGTAGTTTCAGTGCCTTCCGCAAAATGTCGTTCGTCCGATCGATGACGTCATATTTATAGCTTGCAATGGAGTTCGGAAGAAGACGACATACAACAAAGATCCCGAGCCAGTATCGCTGCTGAGGCCGGAACAGTACCAAGTCACGCAACAAGACGGCACGGAACCACCGTTTTCAGAACGAAAACTGGGACAACAAAGAGACAGGACAGGGAGGCGGACGATGAAGGCGATCGTGGTGACGGACCAGGCTGCGGGAACGGCCGGGATGACGCTGCTGGAGCGGTCCGAGCCGCAGGCAGCGATCAACGACGTCGTCGTTCAGGTTCATGCGTCGGGATTCGTTGCGACTGAGCTGGCGTGGCCCTCGACCTGGACCGATCGCCTCGACCGTGACCGAACACCGTCGATCCCCGGGCACGAGCTGGCCGGAGTGGTCACCGCCCTCGGCTACGGCACGAGAGGGCTGTCGGTGGGACAGCGGGTATTCGGCCTCACGGACTGGTATCGGGACGGTACTTTGGCGGAGTACGCGGCCGTCGAGGCACGCAACCTCGCGCCGTTGCCGGGCGACGTCGACTTCACGGTGGGCGCGAGCCTGCCTATCTCGGGCCTGACCGCGTGGCAGGGGCTGTTCGAGCACGGCCGCCTGCAGGCGGGGCAGAGCGTCCTCGTGCACGGTGCGGCCGGCGCAGTCGGGTCGATGGTGACGCAACTCGCACGAGAGGCCGGCGCCTACGTCATCGGCGCCGGACGCGCCGCCGACCGTCAGACGGTGCTCGACTTCGGCGCGAAGGAGTTCGTCGACCTCGAGAACGAGGTCCTCGAAGACGTCGGCGGAGTCGATCTGGTGTTCGATGTCATCGGCGGCGACATCGGGAAGCGGTCCGCAGGCCTGATTCGAGCCGGAGGAACACTGGTGTCCATCGTCTGGCCGACCGAGGCGCGGCCCGCCGACGGCTTGGCGGTCGACTTCGTTGTCGAGTCCGATCGTGCCCAACTGAGTGAGATCGTCCAGCGGGTGCGGGACGGACGACTTCGGACGAACATCGGCAAGGTCTCGACCCTCGACGATGCCGTCGCCGCCTTCAACCCGACCGAGCGACGCTTGGGGAAGACGATCATCCGCGTTCGTCCGTGAGCGACACGCGCCCATCGGTGCGCGCGGCCGGCCGGTGCTGTCCAGGTCGGCCAACTGCGTCCTATCAGACCCGCCGGGGGCGACGTCACCGTTCGGCCAGAGCGCGAAAACGCGCTGCCCCGGAC
>DATLLF010000323.1:0-5785 GCA_035537955.1 Vicinamibacterales bacterium
CGACAGAAGCGACGGCCGACGTTCGCGCGCTCCTCGGCAGGGCTGCCGGGACCTGCATCCCGGACCGTCACGCGCACCTCGGTGTCGGCGACCTCCGTGTCCACGTCGACCTTCGTGCCAGGGGCGCTGTACCGGAGGGCGTTGTCGATGACGTTCCTGAAGAGAATCGAGAGCAGCCCGGCGTCGCCGGAGACGCACGCGTCACCGCCGTCGTTGAGCGCGATGTCCATGTGCTTCGCGAGGGCGATCGGTGCGAGCTCGCTTATGGTCGCCTTGAGCACGGCCCGGAGCTCCACTGATGCCGGTTGACACGACACGGCGTCTGGGGCCAGTCGCGCCAGCGTCAACATCTGCTCGACGGCGTGGGTCGCACGATCGCAGCCGGCGATCACGCCCTCGAGGGGCATGGGCCCGCTCGGCGTCGTCCGTCGCTCCCCGAGCGACCTGGGCCTGCGCTCGAATACCGGCCAACGGCGTCCTGAGCTCGTGGGCGGCGTCGGCGGTGAACTGGCGCTCCTGCTCAATCAGTCCCCCGACACGCCCGAACAAGTGATTGAGGTTCGTCACCAGCGCGCCGATCTCTGACGGTGCGTCGGCGACGTCAATCGACGACAGATTATCTGCGGCCCGGGATGCCACCTGCTGGTTGACGTGCGTGAGCGACCGCATCGCCCGGCCGACGGCAGCCCAGATGACAACGCCGAGGACAGGCAGCGCGATCGCGAGCGGGATCATGAAGTTGCGCGCCACAGCCGTCGCGAGTTCGTCGCGTTCATAGAAATGCTCGGCTACTTGCACGAGGACGCGGTCTTGCGCGTCCCATGTGCTGAACACGCGCCAGCGAGCGCCGTCGATGGTCGCGTCACTGAATCCATCCCTGGTCGGCGAGAGCGGGGTGTTGGGCGCATTCTGCGAATGCAGGCCGAGCACTGTCCCCCCTTGCCAGACCTGGAACATCACGCGCCGCCCATACCGGTGCAGCACTGGTGCGTGCTCGGTATCGACTTCGTCATGGTCCTCGTCGCCGTCTCTCTGCGCGGCGATCAGCGACGCGGTCTGCGCGAGATGGGCGTCAAGCACTTCCGACACCTCGTGCCGAGCGTCTCTGAAGCTAACGGTCGCCGCAACGACCCAAGCCCCCGACACTGCGGACAAGAGCAGGATGAGCAGATGGCGACGCACAGAGCGTGGATGTGGTCTAGGCATGTTCGCCTCGCGGCACCATGTACCCCACGCCGCGGATCGTCTTCACGACATCGGCGCCGAGCTTCCGCCGCAGGTGGTGAATATGCACTTCGACCGCGTTGCTCTCGACTTCCTCGCCCCAGCGGTACATCCGTTCCTCAAGCTGCTCGCGCGACAGCACGCGGCCCGCATTCAGCATCAGCTCCTGCAGCAGCGTGAACTCTCTCGGCTGCAAGTCGACGACGTGGCCGTCGCGCGTGACGGTTCGCGCCGCCGGATCGAGTACCAACGATCCAATGCGCAGGAGCGGCGCGGGCTCGCCCTTCGACCGCCTCACGAGGGCACGTAATCTCGCAGCGAGCTCGTCGAGGTCCGTGGGTTTCACGACGTAGTCGTCCGCGCCGCTGTCCAGGCCCGTGATCCGGTCTTGCACGGCATCACGCGCGGTGAGGATCAGCACGGGGACCTTATTGCCACGACCGCGCTCGCCCCGCAGAAGTTCGAGGCCGCTCAGACCAGGCAATCCGAGGTCGAGGACGATCGCCGCGAACGGCTCGACTCGGATGGCGGCCTGCGCGTCCCGGCCATCCTGCACCCAGTCCGACTCGAACCCCCGTTGCTTCAGACCAGCCGTGAGGGCATCACCGAGCAGCGGGTCGTCCTCGACAATCAGCACTCGCATGTCACTCCTTCGTCACGCGGCAACGCTCTCGATGGTCGACTGTCCGTAGGCGTTGATGAAATGCGCGCCATGGCTGCGGAGAATCTGAACGACTCTGTCACGCTTCTGGCGTCCGTGCACCGCGATATCGACGACGAGGTGCCCCCTGGCGAGCTCCGCTTCGTAGCGCCGAAGGTGATGGCCCTCGACTGTCAGGCCTTGCAACGCCCGCAGGGCGTGTTTCACACCGCCGCCGTAGGTCCCCTCAGCGTCGATTTCCCGCGCACCCTCAGTCCCGGACAGGGCGGCAAGTTCGCGCTCTGGAACGCCAGCCCGTTCGAGTGTCTCGACTGCGGCCCGTGCATGCTCAGCATCGTCAATCACGGCCATGACTCGGTTTGTCAAGTTCCGTAGAGTGTGTCCGTTGTGATTCGTGTTCATAGGGCCTCCAAGGGTTTCAACCTCGAATGCCAGTGTAGAAGCCTGACCTTACCGGCCCCTTAACGAACCGTGCGCTGAGGACGCTAGACGGAATGACGGGTGGCGGCTTCGACGAGCAGCCCATGGAGCCTGGGCGTCGAGAGCACCCGGTGAAGGGAGAAGAAGAGCACAGGGGCCGCCGTTCCCAGCTACAAGCTGGCCCACAGCGTCGCGCTCTCGCTGCCCAGCGCCAGTCCGTGGACGATCGCCAGCCAGAACGCGACGAAGCTGCCGTCGTGGAATCGCCTCCACCTCGCCCCCCGACATGACGACGCCTATGGAGGCTGCCAAAGCGGCGCTTGTGCTCAGCGTATCGCTCGTGTCGTTGGCTTGCCACGTCGCTCTCCGTGCGACGGCGGCACGCAGGGGCACGTCACGGTCTTGGGGTGGCGGCAACGGCGGCGGTCGGATGGCTAGCCGGCGTCTCAACTGACGTCCGCTACGTCCACCCGCACACCCTAGGGTTGCATCTCCTCCATCGTCCAGCGCATACGTCGTTTACTCAGACACCAGGCAAGGACACGGCCAGGAACCGCTCTCGAATGCCAGTGTAGGAGCCGTACCTTACCGGCCCCTTAACGAACGGTGATGCTGAAACCGCGCCGGACTCTCCCTGCAACCTTGAGTGCCAAAAACTTCCCGCCCTCCCTGGAATACTCCGCACCGCCGTAAGGGCGGCGACCCGGATGGGTGCACGCGGCACGCCGTCTGCTGTGGATCTACACACGGCCCGTACGGCATAGAATGTGGTCTCGTTTAGCCGGCGTCTGGAGATGCCGGCCGCTATTGAAAAGAGCGATGGCGATACGGCACGTTGCCACAACGCGGAGTCAGTTCGACGGGGCTGCGTCCGCGCAGCCGATCTCGTCTTTAGGCGTGACGAGAGGATCGAAGGAGTGGTCTATGCGATCTCTGCGTAGTCTCGCGCTGCTCGCCGCGCTGGCTCTCACGGTGAGTGTGTCCGCCCAAGACAGCCTGATGACGGCTGCTCAGGCGCGATTCAAGCCGATCCCCACCACGCCGCCCGCGCTGCCCGGCAACCCCGCGACGCCGGCGAAAGTCGAACTCGGGACCATGCTCTATTTCGACCCGCGGCTTTCCGCCAGCCACGCGATCAGCTGCAGTTCGTGCCACAACGTCGGGCTGGGAGGCGTCGATGCCCAGGAGACGTCAATCGGGCATCAGTGGCAGCGCGGCGGTCGCAATGCGCCGACCGTCCTCAATGCCGTCTTCAACACGGCGCAGTTCTGGGATGGCCGCGCCAGGGATCTGGAGCAGCAGGCGGGCGGCCCACTCGTGAACCCGGTCGAAATGGCGTCGCCGCCAGAACACGTCACCGAGCAACTGACCGGCATCCCGGGATACGTGGTGGCATTCAAAGCCGCGTTTCCCGGCGAGGCACAGCCAGTGACCCTGCCGAACGCGGAAAAGGCGATGGCCGTCTTCGAAGCAACCCTCATTACACCGAACGCGCCGTTCGACAAATACCTGAAGGGTGATGCGTCTGCACTGACCTCTACGCAGAAGCAGGGCCTGCAGCTATTCATAGACAAGGGCTGCGCCACCTGTCACAACGGGATGAACGTCGGTGGAGGGATGTACGCGCCCTTCGGCGTCGTCGAAAACCCCGGCGCCGAGCTGCTGCCGCCGGGCGACAAAGGCCGCTTCACGGTGACGAAGAGCGTCAGTGACGAATACGTGTTCAAAGTGCCAACGTTGCGGAACATCGCACTGACCGCGCCGTACTTCCACACCGGGCGGGCGTGGGATCTGCGCCAGGCGACGGCCGTCATGGGCGTGAGTCAGCTTGGTGCGCAGCTCACGGCGGATGAAACGGAAAGAGTGGCCGTCTTCCTCGAAAGCCTCACGGGAGACCAGCCGAGAATCATGCACCCGATATTGCCGCCGAGTGTCGCGGCGACGCCCAGGCCGCAGCGCTAGACGGACTGGAGTTGACCAGCCGCGGCTCGCACGCCTCTCACCACCCACCCGCTTCGGTGCAGGCGGCACGCCGTCTGCTCACGATTCGGCATGTCTCCGGAGGTATCAATGAAACTTCCAAGCCGTCGATGGTGGTTCCGGGCCGGCCTCGGGCTGCTTCTGGCTCTGGTCGCAATTCAATTCGTCCCATACGGTCATAGTCGCGTGAACCCGGCCATTGCGGCGGAGCCCGCGTGGGATTCGCCCGCGACCCGCGCCCTGGCCAAGCAGGCGTGCTTCGATTGCCACAGCAACGAAACGGAGTGGCCGGCCTACTCGCGGGTGGCGCCCGTGTCCTGGCTGATTCAGCATGACGTGTCGGAAGGTCGCGCCGTACTAAACTTCTCCGAATGGCAGTGGGCGCAGAAGGAGGCGAAAGAGGCGCGCGAGGAGGTCCTCGAGCGAGAGATGCCGCCGGCGATCTATCAAGTCATGCATGCCCATGCTCGACTGAGCGATGCCGATCGCGACTGGCTCGCGCGCGGGCTCGCGAACACGCTGGGGCAACCACTAGGCGCGGCGGACAGCGACCGTTAAGCCGGCTGGCGCGTAGCAGCGTCTCCGACGAGGCGGCTATGCAGGCTCGGCATAGACAGCGCCCGCTGGACGGAGAGGAAGATCACGGGGGCCGCTGTTCCGAGGTAGAGGAAGCTGGCCCACAGGGTCGGGCTCTCGCTGCCGAGCATCAGTCCGTGGATGAACGCCATCCAGAACGCACGAAGCTGGCGTAGTGCAATCGCCTCCACGCGCGCCCGCCGATATGACGACGCATGTGGAAGCTGCCAATGAGCAGCACAGACAGCCATAGGGCGATCTGCCCGCATGCAACCAGCAGTGGCTCGTAGCTGGCGGCGAACGGGACGACGATCGCCCCGAGCGGGAAACTTACATACCGATCGCCGATGAGAACCAGGCTGTGAAAGCACGCGAAACCCACGCCGGCCGCGCTGAGGAACTGATGCGCGTCGAGGAGGTGCGGCGGCCGCATCCAACGGCGCCCCGTTCCCGTACTGAGCAGCAGGCCCCAGGTGACCGAACCCCACAGCAGGAGATACGCGACGAACCCCGTGGCGCGGCTCAAGTACCAAAACGAGGTCGTGCCTGCCGCGAGACCGGCTGCCCCGATGCCGATGACAAAGCCGCCCGTCGCGAGCGTGATGCCGACGACGGCGCTCACGACCAGGCTCCCCGGTGCGATGGCGTTCTCGTCAAGCGCAGTGTCACGAGCCATAGGGCACGACCTCTTGGTGTGGAAAATTACCGACGACCATCTCGCGGCCATCGGTGCCCGTTAACAGTGCGGACAGGCCACGTTTCAATACATAGGCGGTGCCGGCTCCGGTGCCGAGCACGAGTACGACCTTGGCAGCGACGTCCGCTGTTATCGCGTCGGGGGCGTGCACCGTCACGGCATAGAGATCACTATCCGCGGACGTGCCGGTTCTCGAGTCGATCACGTGATGCAGCATCCGGTCTCCG
>DATLLF010000324.1:0-23270 GCA_035537955.1 Vicinamibacterales bacterium
GATCTGCTCGGCGTCCCCGGAGCTGTTTTTTCGCGTCAACCGTGACCGCATCATGTGCCGCCCGATGAAGGGCACGTGGGCAAGAGGCTTCTGGCCCGCGCAGGACGGCGCGCGCGGCGAGGCACTGCGCGCATCGGCGAAGAACCGCGCCGAGAACGTGATGATCGTGGACATGGTTCGCAACGACCTCGGTCGAGTCGCCGCCACCGGCTCGGTTGAGGCCACGTCGATGTACGACGTCGAACGGTATCCGCTGCAGTGGCAGATGACGTCCACGGTCGAGGCCGAGCTGCGCGGCGCTTCGCTCGATCGTCTGTTCGAGGCGATGTTCCCGTGCGGCTCGATCACCGGCGCGCCGAAGCACCGCTCGATGGAGATCATCCGCGAACTGGAAACGACACCGCGGGGAATCTATACCGGTGCCATCGGCTATCTGTCGCCGAACGGTCGTTCGCACTTCAGCGTAGCGATCCGCACCGTGGTTGTCGATCGATCCAGCCGCCGCGCGCAATTCGGTGTCGGCAGCGGGATCGTCTGGGACTCGGTCGATCGGGATGAATACGAGGAGTGCGTTCTGAAGGCCGCGATTCTCGGATCCTCTGGGTCCGCGAGGTCCATGCCGTCGCCTGGATCCGCGGGGTCCGCGAGCTATGTCGTCGACGATCCGCGCGGATTCCGGTTGCTGGAGACGATGCGCTGGGCGCCCGACGCGGGCTTCGCGCTGCTGGAGCGGCACCTGCAGCGGCTGCGTGAATCAGCGGCGTGTTTCGGTTTCGCATGCGACATCGAAGAGGTGCGTGGGCTCCTGAATGAAGCGGTGCAGGATCTTCGCGGTCCCGCGAAAGTTCGCGTGATGCTCGAAGACGACGGCGACGTTCTCTGCGAGGCCGTCGACCTTGTCGCGATCAGCGAACCGGTGCGGGTCGCGTTCGCGAACGAGCCGGTGAGGCGATCCGACGTGTTCCTGTACCACAAGACAACGAAGCGCGATCTCTACGATCGTGCGCGCGCCGGGCGGCCGGACGCGGACGCGGTGGTCCTCTGGAACGAGGACGGCCAGGTCACGGAAGCCACCGAATCCAATGTCGTCATGCTCCGTGACGGCGTCAGGATGACACCGCCGATCGACGCGGGATTACTCCCAGGAACCATGCGCGCGGACCTGCTCGAGTCGGGAGAGATCGTGGAAGGGGAGATCTCGAAAGCGGACTTTCAGAGCGCGGAACGGATCTGGCTGATCAACTCGGTGCGCGGATGGTTGGAGGCAACGTGGGCCGGGCAGCCGCGGGCCGGTTAAAGCCGGCCTCTATGAGGATCGTTCCCGGCAGGGCCGGCTACGCCGGCCCTCTGCCGGTGCGCCCTCAGCGCCTCTTACCGTTTTAACGCAGATGAAGCCGCGGCGACGAACAGCTCGCGCTCGCGCGGAAACCCGCCGGGGAACTTCGTGATGGCCGAGGGCGCCCGGCCGGCGAGCCCGCAATAGATCACCAGCGCGGCGAGCCAGCTTCCGTCTCGGGATGGATGGAAGTCGTCGGCCGCATACAGTCTCGCGTCGGGCGCGCGCGCCAACATCGCACGCCATGCCTCTCCAGCCGGAAGCAGCACCGCGTCGACATCAGTCGCAGCGATCGAGTACGACAAGCTTACGCGATCGAAATCCCCACTGCGCTGCAGCGACGGCCACACCATGTAGAGGGCCGGGCGGGCGCCGGCTGCTCGGATCAACGGAGCGAACCGAGCCACCTCTTCCCGCAGGACGACGCGCGATTCCGCAAGCGCCGAGGGTCCCTGCTGCAGGACGACGAAATCCCAGCCGCGCTTGCGGATCTCGCGGACGGCACGGCCATCGTTCCAGTGTTCCGCGAGGCCGAAGTCGTTCATCGCGACCGTGCTCGTGCGGATCTTCACGCCGTCAGCGGCACCGAGATTCTTGACCAGCGACGGCAGATCGTTTGCGGATGTGAGGCTGTTCCCGATGAAGAGGACGCGGAGCTCGGTCGCTGCCGGGGGAACATCCGTTCGCAGCAGCCAGAGAGCGGCGAGGGCGGCAACGAGAAGCTTCGGCAAACCAGCGCTAGCGCGATGAGAGTTTCAGCGTGACGGCCTTCTTCTCCGCATCCTCAAGCCGAATCGTCGTCGCCTGCTGCTTCAGCCCTTCGAGGAACTCGCGGTCGGTCTCCTGCCCGGGTTCCGCATAGTCGAGCGCCACGGCTAGGTAGGATCCGGGTGGCAGACCGGAGATCACGAATCGACCGGTCTGGTCAGGACGCGCGACGCGCACGTAGCGGGACTGGTAACCCCACCGCGACGACTCGCCCGCAAAGACCACGGCGACGTAGTCGGTGATCGACGTGCCCTTTGCATTCTGCACAGTGCCTGACAGCTCCGTCGTCTCGCGCGTGACCAGAACCTCCACGCCCGAGACCGAATCGCCCGGCTTCACGTCGAGCCCCGTGTCGGTCACGTCCGTTCCGTCGACGGTCACCGATTTCAACGTCCAGCCGGTTAGTCCGTTGATGCGGATCATCCGCTTGCCCGTGAGACCGGTGAGCTCGAACGTCCAGTCCGGTTTGATCGTTCCGCTGCCGCCCATCGACATCGCGCCGGGGACAGAGTCGAAGGCAATGACGGAAGCCATGGCGGTCGGCGCGGGTGGCGCGTCTGCGGCGTCGAACTTCACTGTGCCCTGTGCGCGCGCGCCAGCGGAAGTCACGAGCGCAAGGGCAGGAAGATCCTCGCCGGTGACGTTGATCCGCTCCGTAACCGACTCGGAGGTCCGCGTGTCTGGCGGGCCGCCGCTGTCGAGGTCCATGGTCTGCGCAACGAGATCATATTCGCCCGGCGCCACGCCGGCGATGGTCCATTTGCCGTCGATCACCATCCCGGGCCGCATCCCGCCGATCGTGAACTCACCGCCCACCGACCGAAGCATGACCATGCCCTGGCGTACTGGCTTGCCGTTCGACGAGGTCAGCGTACCGGCGAGGCTGGCCACTCTCGATGGCGTCAGCGAGATGACGACGTTCTGCACTTCCTGGCCGACGGTGACCGCGACGCGTGAAGCCTCGCTCGCCGACGGTGCGCCGGGATAGTAGGTCAGGCCGTAACCGGTGCGATCGTCAGAACTGCCGAACAGACTCGTGAAAACATTCGGCCGCGCCGCGATGTAGTAATCGCCGGGCGGCAGGCCGTGCAGGCGATACTGGCCGAGGTCGTCGGTCGTATCCGAGGCTGCGAGCGATGTCAGCTGCCGCTGGCCGTTGACGTAGCGATACCGCATCGGAGACACGGCCGCGCCGACGACAGCCTCGCCGAACTCATCGACGACCCGGCCCGTCACGGCGCCGCCGCGAGGCAGCGCGACATCGAGCTTTTCGACCACCGCAGCGTCGCGCACTTCGACGGTCTTGCCCGCTTCGAACGGCCGTTGCTGTCCGTACGACAGCGTGACGTAGCCACCTTTCGTCATCGTGAGGGTGAAGCGCCCGGCGGGAATGTCCCGAAGCTCCCAGCGGCCTTCCACATCGGTCGAGACCGATTTGCCCTCGCGCAGTTCCGGTCCGAGCGCGCGCACGACGGCTCGCCGAATTGGACGGCCGGAGTCGAGCGATGTCACGCGCCCCGACAGTCGCGCCGTGCCCGTCTTCTGCGTGCCCGCGTCACGCGGCTGACCCGGCGGCGCGGGCGGTGGAGGCGGCATCGGCACTCCCTGCGCTGAGAGCACGCACGGGAACGCGAGCGAGAGGAGCAGAACGGCGGCGGGGATAGTGCGGCGCATTGACGGCTCCTCGGAGCAATCGGATGGGATGCGCCGGGAGCATAACACCTATTCCGCGCGCAGCGTCTGTGCGGGATCGAGACTGAGAATCCGGAGCGCCGGGAGCACGCTCGCCGCAGCCGCGACCGCCAAAAACAGCGCAGCGACGCCCGCAAACGTGGCCGGATCAGTTGCGCTCACCCCCCACACGAAGCTGCGGATGATCGAGACCATGCCGCGCGCCGCGAACGTCCCCGCGATCGTTCCAGCGAAGGCGAGCACGATGCCCGGCCACGCGACGGTGCCGACCGCGCGGGCGCGAGTCGCACCGAGCGCGATGCGGATACCCATTTCGCGCGTCCGTTCCGCGACCGACGCGGCGATCAACCCGTGGATCCCGACGCCGGCGAGCACGACCGATGCACCGGCGAGCGTCAGGAGCAGCACCATCAGCAGGCGCGGCAGTGCGACCGCCGCGTTCTGGACTTCATCGAGCGAACGCACCTTCGCGAACGGCAGCATCGGATCGGCGCTGTCGACGGCGCTGCGCATTACCGGCAGCACGTCCTGCATCGATCCGTGTGCGCGGACGATGAAGGATGTTGCAAACCAGCCGTGCACGAGCCGGAGAAAGCCGTCGCTCGTCTGCGCCAGTGGAATGTAGGCGAGCGGCATCGGCGCCAGCGGCCCGCGATCCCCGCCGAATCCCGGTTTCACCTGGACGTCGCCGACGACACCGATGATCTCGCGCGTCGCGCCGGCGAACGCGATTCGGTGTCCGACAGGATTCGTGCCGCGGAAGTAGTCCTTCACCATCGTGTCGGTGACGACGGCGACGGGCGGTGACGCCGAAGTATCACGCTCGTCGAAGGCGCGTCCCGCACGCAGCGGAATGCGCAAGGCCGTGAAATAGTCGCCCGAGATGTAAGTGGCGTTGATCATGCGGCCGCGCACGTTCACGTCCGGGCCGTCCATGTGGCGGATCCCCATGTTGAGCAGCCGTTCGTAGGGGAGGCCCATCACGACCGCCGCCGCTTCGACGTTGGGCGCCGAACGAAGCCGCTCGATCGTCGAATTCGCCAACGTGTTGACCTGGGCACTGGTGCCGTAGCGTGCGTCCTGCAGCGATACGCTCGCGGAGTAAACGCCCCGTGCGTCGAACCCGGGATCGAGACCGCGCAGGTGGGCGAACGTGCGCAGCAGCAGACCCGCGGCGATCAGCAGCACGACGCCAAGCGCCACCTGCGTGATGACCGCAACGCGACGGGAAAGATGGGACGTTGCGGCGGCCACCGTGCGGGCCGTTGCGAACGACAGCCCTTCGCTGACGCCCACGCGCGTGGTGAGAAGGGCGGGCGCGAGACCGATCGCCGCTGCCGTTGCGAGCGAGAAGAGTGCCGCCGCTGCGACGGCTCGACCGTCCATCGCGATCGGCTGCCAGAGCTCGAGAGCATTCTCCGCGAGCGTTTTCAACGCATCGAGTGCGACATAACCAAGCAACAGACCTGTCGCGCCTCCGAAGACGGCGATGAGCGCGCTTTCTGCCAGGAGCTGGCGAACGATCGCGACGCGGCTGCCGCCGAGCGCCATGCGCGTGGCAATCTCGCGGGAACGGCGCGCGCCGCGCGTGAAGAGCAGCCCTGCAAGGTTGACGCACGCAATGAGCAATACGATGCCCACCGCGGCCCACAGCATGAGCACCGGACGGCGCAGCGTCTCCGTCAAGCCGCGTTGCAGTGGCACGGTGCCGTAGTCGATGGTGACGCCCTGGGGCACCGGGGAGAGCCGATTGATTTCTCGCCCGAGCCGCGCGAGCTCCGCGTCCGCCGCGGCACGCGATGAGCCGGGCCGCAGCCGCAGCAGGATCTGATAGTTCTCTCCGCCGCCTTCGCCGTCCGTACCGGCGCGCAGCGGCGTCCACAGATCCGTCTTGACACCTGTCTGCAGCGCCGGCGGCATCACGCCCACTACTGTATGAGGTGCGCCGCCGAGAGTGATCGCGCGTCCGACAACCGCCGGATCCGCTCTCAATGACGCGCGCCAGAACTCATGGCTGACGATGACGGCGGGTGGACCGCCACGCCGATCCTCGTCCGCCGAGAACTCCCGGCCATGGAGGGGCGCGACGCCGAGCACACCGAAGAACCCGCTGCCGATCTTCTGCTGATCCGCGTGGATCGCCCCGGCGGGTCCGACTACATTGACGCCGCTCACCCAGGTCGAGAAGACGGCGCGATCGATCGTCGTGGCGTGATCCCGAACACTGATCCAGGCGAACCCGTGCTGCGCGGTACGCCGATCCCGCTCGCCGCTGGTCTCGATGCGTGCTTCCATGAGCAGGAGCTGTTCCGGGTGCGGGTAGGGAAGCGCACGCAACAGCACGCCATCGACAACGCTGAATACCGCGGTGTTGATGGCGATCGCGAGCGCCAGCGTCAAGACAGCGGTGAAGGTGAAAGCGGGAGACTTGCGCAGCACCCGCAGCGCGTATCGCGTGTCGCGCACGATCGTCTCGAGGATCGGGATGCTGTTCATTTCGTAGATCTGCTCCTTGAAGAGAGCGGGATTGCCGAACTCGTGCATGGCCTGCCGGCGCGCTTTGGCGGGTGAGATGCCCCGGGCGACGAGCTCCTCCACGTACAGCTCGATGTGCGCCTGCATCTCTCGAGCGCGCTCGTCGTCCCAACGGCCTCGACGGAGAAAGCGGAACATCCGATCAAACTTCAAGCTCCAAGCTCCAAACTGCAAAAAGCTAAAAACGACGCAACGCCCAAAAAGTCAAATGACGAAATCCCAAACAGGCTCGCGGGTTCGGCGCTTGTGTGTTTCGTCCTTTTTGAAGTTTGGTGTTGGAGTTGTTAGAGATCCTCCGCAGGCCGCAGCACCCGTCCCACTGCGTGGACTAGCTGGCGCCATTTGTTCGTTTCTGCGGCGAGCTGCCGCTTGCCGAGCGGCGTGAGGCGATAGTAGCGGGCCTTGCGGTTGTTCTCGGAGGTACCCCAGAACCCCGCGATCCAGCTGCGTGTTTCGAGGCGGTGAAGAGCGGGGTAGAGCGACCCCTGCCCGACCTGCAGCAGGTCGTCGGATCGCTGCTGGATCAGCCGTGCGATGGTGTAGCCGTGGGCAGGCCCAAGGACCAGGGATTGGAGCACGAGCATGTCCAGCGTGCCCTGGAGCATCTCAGCCTGCGGCTGTCGATCCACCATCCTTGCGCCCCTCTGCGTGGCTCCCCGAAGCCGCTGGAGTCAGCCCGCCGCGTTCCACTCGACTGTCGTGTGGAACGCTCCTGCCAGGCTTAGACGAGGGCCGTTTCAAAAGGTTTACTTTTACGTGTCAGGCGTGTGGAGCGGCCGTTTTGAAGGTCAGTCGCCGCGGATTTTCCGGATCTTTGCGTCCCGGTCGGATTCGAAGTGCGCGATGTCGCGACGCAGTTCCTCGCGCTTGAGCTCCAGCTCCTGTGGATCGAAGATCGCCGCCGTCTGCGACTGGTGCATGATCCGGCGTTCGGCGATGCGCGCTTCGCACAGGCTGCGGGCTTCGGCGATCTCGGCGCGCTGCGCATCGGTCAGCGTCTTCTGCTCGATGCCCGATTCACTGTCCTTCTTCTTCAGCCGCTCGAGGGCCAGTTCCAGCGCGCTCTTCGGTGTGTCCGACATGCGATCAGGATACCCGCTCGCCCGGTTGTTAACACGGAGAAACGCCAGGCTCATTGCCCCAAAAGGTCACGACCTCTCCGTTACCTCCGTTTCTCCGTGCCTCCGTGTTGAAAGACAAGCAGCCGCGAATCGTGGCACCCGCCCCGATCTGACCCGCGTTCGTCACTGCCGGGCGCCGCAAGAGGCGGCCCTCTGGTATCGTGTCGCGCATGAAATCACGCGCATTCATGCTCATGGCCAGCGCGGTGTTTGCCGTCGCATCGATGTTCGCTCAGGAAAAGCCGCCGGAGAAGAAGGACCCGGCCGCAGAGAAGAAGAAGGCCGACAAGAACGAGCTCCCGCTCGAGATGCCGAAGAAGCTCGAGTTCGAGACCGACGAGGGCACGTGGATTTCGCTCGATGTCACGCCGGACGGCCGGAATCTGGTATTCGAGCTGCTTGGTGACCTCTATCGCGTGCCTGTCGCCGGCGGCGACGCGACGCGCCTCACTGAGGGCGCACCATTCGATGCACAGCCCCGCGTGTCGCCCGATGGCAAGTGGATCGCGTTCATCAGCGATCGCAGCGGCAGCGACAATCTGTGGATCACGAAGATCGACGGCAGCGAGCCGCGCAAACTGTCCAGTGAATCGCAGGACGCGGTGATCTCACCTGCCTGGACGCCGGACTCGCAGTACGTCATTGCCTCCATCCGCGCGACCGGCAGTACGCAGCTTCGCATGTTCCATGTCAACGGCGGCAGCGGTATTGCTCTGGCCGCGGGTCCTTCGCCACCCGCCGGTCCTTCCGCGCCGCCGGGTGGCGCGGCGACGGGGCCGACGCGCCTCGGTGCCTCTGTGACCCCGGACGGCCGCTACCTGTTCGTCGCCCAGGCGGGCACCGGCACCGGGCTGGCGAGATGGCAGGTGGCACGCCTCGACATGCAGAGCGGTGATGCCGACGTCATCACGCAGGCCGAAGGGGGCGGCATGCGCCCGCTCGTCTCTCGAGACGGCAAGCTTGTGGTCTATGCCACGCGCTACGAGACCAAGACGGGGCTTCGCGTGCGCAACCTCGAGACCGGTGCGGACCGCTGGCTCAAGTGGCCGGTCACACGCGACGAGCAGGAAAGTGGCGGCAGCCCGACGCGCGATACCGTGGCCGGGTACGCGTTCATGCCTGACGGACGCGAAGTCGTGATCACCAACAATGGACGGATCGAGCGCATCAATGTGGAAACAGGGGCGTCGACCCCGGTCCCGTTCAAAGCGAAAGTGGCGCTCGACGTTGGCCCTGACCTCGAGTTCCCATATCGCGTGCCGCAAGGTCCGGTGCGGGCGCGGTTGATTCAGGATCCGCGTCAGTCACCCGACGGGAAGCGACTCGTCATGTCGGTGCTCACCAATCTCTACATCGTCGATCTGCCCGCGAGCGGGGCGGGCACGGTGGCGCCGAAGCGTCTGCTTTCCGGTTCGGAGAATGCGTTCAAGCCGACGTGGTCCCCCGACGGGCAGTGGATCGGGTATGTGACCTGGTCGTCGGACGCGCAGGGACACATCTGGAAGATCCGCGCCGACGGATCCGGACAGCCGCAGCAGCTCACGAAGGTATCGTCCTTTTACACTGACATCACGTTCTCTCCCGACGGCCAGCGGATCGTCGGTCTTCGCGGCAACGAGTATCAGCGGCAGCAGACGTTCAGCGAGTTCGGCGGACTGCGTATTCCGCTCGATCTCGTCTGGCTGCCGTCGAACGGCGGAGCGGTGGAGTTGATCGTCCCCGCACGCGGCGTAGGCCGTCCGCACTTTGCAGGCGACCCGAACCGCATCTTTGTCTACTCCGACGATGGCCTGATCTCGCTGCGGTATGACGGTACTGATCGCCGCACGCACGTGCGGGTGACGGGGCCCGGTCGCGGCGGTGCCCCGCGTCCTCCCGCGGCGGATGCCGTCCTGATGCGTCCCGACGGACACTGGGCGCTGGCGGAGGTCAACAATCAGCTGTGGCTCCTTGCGGTGCCGCCGTTCACGGGCACCGCGGCAACGGTTGCCGTTCGCAGCCCCTCGGTGCCGGTCAAACGGCTGACCGACATCGGCGCGGATTACTTCGCGTGGTCCGACGACGGCAAATCGATTACGTGGGCGATAGGCTCGAGCTTCTTCCGTCGTGCCTTCGACACGGTTGACTTCGTTCCAGAGGCCGCAGAGAAAGCAGAGGGCGCAGAGAAGGGCGGAGAGACGAAGCCAGCAGCTGCCGGGAGCGAAGGTCAGAAGCCGGGCGACAAGCCGGGCGCGAAGCCCAAGGATCCGCTCGATCTCGACAAAAACGTCCAGCACATCGAAGTGGTGGTGGAGGTGCCCCGTGTCATGCCGAAGGGGAGCATCGTGCTGCGGGGGGCGACGGTAATCACGATGAAAGCGTCTGCCCCACGAGCCGCAACCAGTTCGGCCGCGGTCAGCGATGCCGACGTCCTCTCCGACACCGATATTCTTGTTACCGACAACCGGATCGTGTCGGTCGGCCGCAGCCTGAAGGTGCCCGCGGGCACGCGCGAGGTCAGCGCGCGCGGGAAGTTCGTCGTTCCCGGATTCGTCGACACGCACGCGCACTGGGAGTTCCGCACGCACGATGTGCTCGAGCCGCAGAACTGGAGTCTCATCGCGAACCTCGCGTATGGGGTGACCGCGGGGCTCGACGTGCAGACGTCGACGAACGACTACTTCGCGTATCAGGACCTCGTGGAGACCGGCCAGAGCATCGGTGAGCGCGCGTTCATGACCGGCCCCGGCGTGTTTTCGAGCAACGACTTCCAGTCGTACGAGGCCACGCTCGCATACTTGCGGCGCTACAAGGAGCACTACCGCACGACCAACATCAAGTCCTACATGGTCGGCAATCGCAAACAGCGCCAATGGGTCGTGCAGGCGTCAAAGGAGCTCGGCCTGATGCCAACGACCGAAGGCGGCCGTGACATGAAGATGGACCTCACGCACGCCATCGACGGCATGCATGGCAACGAGCACACGCTGCCCGTCTTCCCTCTCTACAAAGACGTCGTCGAACTGTTCGCGCGGACGAAGACCTCCTACACGCCGACGCTGCTGGTGAACTACGGCGGCATCATCGCGGAGGAGTACTTCTACACGACGACCGAAGTGCACGACGACAAGAAGCTCAATCGCTTTTACCCGCACAACGTGCTCGACGACATGACGCGCCGGCGACGCGTGTGGGCGCGGAAGGACGAGTTCGTGTTTCCGCTGGCGGCCGAATCGGCCGCGAAAGTCCAGCGTGCAGGCGGGCTCGTCGGCGTCGGCGGTCACGGACAGCTCCAGGGCCTCGGCTATCACTGGGAGATGTGGGGGCTGGCGATGGGCGGCATGACGCCTCGTGAAGTCCTCAAGGCGGCGACGATCGACGGCGCGAGGATCATCGGCTTCGATCAGGACCTCGGCTCGATCGAGGCAGGCAAGCTCGCGGATCTGGTCGTGCTCGATCGCAATCCGCTCGTCGAGATCCGCAACACGAACAGCATCCGCTATGTGATGAAGAACGGAGAACTCTACGAGGGTGACACGCTCGACCAGATCTGGCCCGTGCAGAAGAAGCTGCCGAAATTCTGGTGGTGGGACGCCGCTCCCCGCCCGCCGGTGACGTCGACGAACGGCGGACGGTGAACGGGCGACGGGCGGGGTGCGACGTGCAGCGTGCTCTGCGGACGTGCCGCCTCCTTTGCAGCGTGCGACGTGCCACGTACGGCGTCGCGAACCTGTAGCACCGGGGCGGGTGATCTCATCTCGTATACTCGCCGCTAATGCGTACAACACTCGTTAGCGCCGTTTCCGTGCTGGTCCTGATTGGCGGCCCTCAGGCGCATGCCGACCAGGCGGCGCAGAAGCGGGCGATCACGCACGAGGACGTGTGGCTCTCGAAACGTCTCGGTGCGCCGGTGCTGAGCCCTGATGGCAAATGGGCGGCGGTGCAGGTGACCGATCCGTCGTACACCGAGAGCGAGCAGTCCAGCGATCTCTGGCTCGTCGCGACGGACGGCGGCACGCCGCCGCGCAAGCTCACCGCATCGCGTGGCGGAGAGAGCGGGGCCGTCTGGAGCCCCGATGGCAAACGGATCGCGTTTTCCGCACGCCGCGACGGCGATGAGTCGTCGCAGATCTACGTCCTGGATCTGTCCGGCGGCGAGGCCGAGCGCGTGACCGGCATCTTCACGGGCGCGCGCGCGCCACAGTGGCGCCCGGACGGCAAGGCCGTCCTCTTCGTGAGCGACGTGTACCGGGGCGCGAAGAGCGACGACGAGAACAGGAAGATGGCGGAGGAGCGGCGCAGGCGGAAGTGGAACGCGCGCGTCTACGACACTTTTCCGATTCGCGACTGGGACCGCTGGCTCGACGATCGACGGCCGACGCTGATGATCCAGATGCTCGGCGCATCCTCGACGGCCAATGACATCCTCGCGGGCTCGCAGCTGGTGGCCGGACCAGGTTTCGCTGGCCAGTCCGGATCCGGCAGTGACAACCTCGCCGCGACCTGGACCCCCGACGGCGCCGCCGTCGTCTTCGCCGCCACCGTGAATCAGCACGAAGCCGCGTTCGCGGGAGTCGTCCAGTCATTGTGGATGGTGGCGGCCGCCGGCGGCGAGCCGAAGCGGCTCACCAACGACAAGGACTCGTACAGCCGTCCCCTGTTCAGCCCCGACGGCAGGATCCTGTTCGCGGTTGTCGAGCCCGCGACCGACAAGGTCTACAACCTCACCCGCCTCGCACGATGGGAATGGACCTCTCCCGGAACGCGTACGGTGATCACGAGCAAATGGGATCGCGCCGTCGCATCGTATGTGCCCGCCCCGGATGGCCGCTCCGTGTACGTGCTCGCCGAGGACCGCGGACGGCAGCGGCTGTACAGCGTCCCGCTCGCCGCCGGCGCTCCAGCGGAAGTCGGTGAACTGACGTCCGGCACGTTGAGCGCCGTGGACGTTCGCGGGCCTGCGGCCGCGCCAGTGATCGTCGCCGGCTGGGACTGCGCCGTCCACCCGCCCGAGCTCGTTCGCGTGAGTCCCGACGGGCTCCCAAAGCCGCTGACGTCCTTCAACGCGGATCGCGCGTCGCAGATCGACTGGCGGCCGCTCGAGGAGTTCTGGTTCACGAGCAGCCGCGGCAAGGAGATCCAGAGCTTCGTCGCGCTGCCCGCCAACTTCGATGCGTCAAAGAAGTATCCGCTCTTCGTGCTCATGCACGGTGGCCCGCACGGGATGTGGATCGACCAGTTCGTGATCCGGTGGAACTACCACCTGCTTGCTCAGCCTGGCTACGTCGTACTCCTCACCAACTACACGGGGTCGACCGGCTTCGGCGAGAAGTTCTCACAGCAGATCCAGTTCGATCCGCTCGAAGGACCGGCGAACGAAATCAACGAGGCCGCGGACGCGGCAATCAAGAAGTATCCATTCATCGACGCCACCCGTCAGGTGGCGGGCGGCGCGAGCTACGGCGGCCATCTAGCGAACTGGATGGCGGTGACGACGACGCGTTACAAAGCGCTGGTGAGTCACGCGGGCCTGTTCGATTTGTCGCAGCAGTGGGGCACGAGTGACGTGGTCTACGAACGCGAGCGCAACGTCGGCGGCCCGCCCTGGGAGGGAGCGGAGCTGTGGACGAAACAGAGTCCGCTGCATAGGGCAGGCACGCTGAAGACGCCGATGCTCGTCACCGTCGGCGAGCGCGATTATCGCGTGCCGATGAACAACGCGATCCAGCTGTGGAGCGCGCTGCAGCGCATGAAGGTGCCGAGCCGCCTCATCGTGTTTCCGGAAGAGAACCACTGGGTGTTGAGAGGGGAGAACAGCCGGTTCTTCTACAACGAGATCCACGACTGGATCGCGCGCTGGATCAACGGACCGGCCGATCGATGACGGGCACGTTGTCGAATCGCGTGATCTCCACCTTCAAACCGGCTTCGCCGCGGCACGGCGGTTCTGCTGTCGCCGTGAGGTCATAGACGCCTGCTTTGCCGTACTTGTGACTGCGCGTAGCAGGCAGCGTGGCTGACACCTTGTCGACGACCCCGTCACCATAGTCCATGGTCACGGTGCACTCGCCGCGACCGTTGATCGTCACGAGCATCTCGGCATTCTGTTTGTCCGGGCCAGTCTCGACCGAAAGCCCCCACACACCCTGCCTGATCGCGCGCACATCGAGCTTCGCGCGCGCGAGCCCCTCGCATGGCGCTTCCGGTGTCGCCACGACGAGATACTCGCCATCAGCCGGGTAGGTGTGCTTGACACGATCGGGAAGCTCCACCGTCCGCCGTTCGGTGTTGCCGTCTCCATAGTCGAGCGTGTAAGTACACGACCCGGTCCCTATCAGCGACACGAACACGCCGCCGCCCTCCTCGGCCGTGGCGGGCTGGAACTCGATGCGGGTGATGCGCCCGGTTTTCTGCTCCTGGGCGCCGAGACAAACGGCCGTCATGAACAACAGGACCACCAGCTGAGTCTTGCGTCGCATGGATGCCTCCGTGCGGATGCGAGCGCAACAGCCGTGCCATCCCAGCCCACAGAAGAAACGCAGCAGAAGCACAGAAGAAACACCGCAGAAGCACAGAAGAAACACCGCAGGAGCACAGAAGAAACACCCAGACACCTTTCGTGCTCTTGGCGGTTGCCTTGTCGGCGCTGTGTTTCTTCCGTGTTCCCCTGTGTTTCTCCTGTGCTTGTGTTTCCCCTGTGGCTTAGAATCGCCAGCCATGCGTATCCTGCGTGCGTCTGCTCATGCGACATCGGTGGCACTGGTGCTCTGCCTGCTCACCGCGCCCGCGATCGGCCAGTCTGATGCGCTGGCCGGCTTTGACGACTACATCTCCAAAGGCGTCGACGCATGGCGGCTTCCGGGCACGACCGTCGCCGTCGTGAAGGACGGCAAGGTGGTCTTTGCAAAGGGCTACGGGGTTCGCGAGCTTGGCAAGGGCGACCGGGTCGACGAACACACGCTGTTCGCCGTGGGCTCCACGACCAAAGCGATGACTGCGTCGCTGATCGGAATGCTGGTCGACGAGCAGAAGCTCGCGTGGGACGATCCGGTGACGAAGCACCTGCCCGGTTTTCAGGTCAAGGATCCCGCCGTCACGCGCGAGCTGACGATACGCGACCTGCTCACCCATCGCGGCGGGCTCGGCAACACGGACTTTCTCTGGTACGGACAGGAGAACAGCACCGAACAGATCCTCGATCGGGTGCGATTGATCGATCCGGCTTACTCGCTGCGGTCGCGGTTCGTCTACCAGAACGTGATGTATGCCGCCGCAGGACGGGTGATCGAGCAGGTCACCGGCCAGTCGTGGAAGGATGTCATCCGCGCCCGTATTTTCGAGCCGCTCGGGATGCGGGATACGGTCGCCACGCTGGCACAAATTCCACCAGGCGCCAACGTCGCCACACCGCATTCCATCGTCGATGGCAAGGTCAGGGTCATTCAGAACGCGAGCGTCGATGCCGTCGCTGCCGCGGGTGCCGTGTGGTCGAGCGCGAGCGATATGGCGAAGTGGATGCAGTTCCTACTCGATGGCGGATGCGTGGGTGGCGCGGACGGGAAACGGCTCCTCTCAGAGCGCACGGTGGCGGAGTTGTTCCATCCGCAGACGATGGTTCCCGATTCGATGTATCCGACGACGCGACTGGTGAAGCCGCACTGGATGACGTACGCGCTCGGGTGGTTTCAGCAGGATTATCGTGGCCGCGCCGTCGACTTTCACACGGGCAGTATCGACGGTATGGTCGCGATTCTCGGCCTGATCCGCGACGAGCGGCTCGGCGTGCTCGTCCTCGGCAACCTCGATCACGCCGAACTGCGACATGCGTTGATGTACACGGTCTTCGATCGATATGCCGGGCGGTCGGATCGCGACTGGAGCGCGGCGCTGCTCGAAGTGTACCGAGAAGATGGCAAACGGAGCGAGCAGGTCGTAGCGCGCGCGGAGGCGCAGCGCGTGAGCGGCACGACTCCATCCGCTCCGCTCGACACCTACGCGGGCACGTACAAAGATCCGGCGCGCGGCCAGGTCGAGGTCACTTCCGAGAACGGCACGCTGCGCCTTCGTTACGGCCCCGGCTTCGTCGCAACGCTCGAGCACTGGCACTTCGACACCTTCCGCGCCCGCTGGACCGCGGACTGGCGCGGGTCAACGCTCGTGACCTTTAGGCTCGACGCGGCCACTGGACGCCCCGTCGCGTTGGAAATCATGGGCGGACGCTTCATCCGCGCAGAGCGGTGAAATGCGGCTGAAGGCTACCCCATTTGCCGTATTCCCCCGAACCCAGTGATCGGGTGTACTGCGCGCAACTGCGAAAGTGCATTTCAGGAGGGATACCCTGTGACGGAACCACAATCTACCCTCGAGCAGCTCGCCCGCGGCCAGCAGATCATCGTGCTCGCTAATCGCGAACCCTACAGTCACGAGCGTGATGCCGATGGCAGCATCGTGCTGCGGCACGCGGCGTCCGGGCTCGTTCATGCGGTTGAGCCGCTGCTTGCGCACTGCGGGGGTGTGTGGGTCGCACACGGATCCGGCAGTGCGGACCGTGCCGTCGTCGACGAGGCGAGCGGCGTCGCGGTGCCCCCTGAGAAGCCTGCCTACAGGCTGCGCCGTGTGTGGCTCGACGAGCAGGAATATGCCGGCTACTACTACGGCTTCGCCAGCGAAGCGCTGTGGCCGCTGTGCCATCGCGCTTTCATCAAGCCGGTGTTCAGGCCGTCGGATCTCGATGCGTACTGGACGGCGAACGCCCGCTTTGTCGACGCCGTCGTGGATGAGGCCCTCGATGACACGCCGATCGTGCTCGTGCAGGACTATCACTTCGCCCTCGCGCCGGCGATGATCCGCGCACAACTGCCGGCGAGCAGGGTTTCGACCTTCTGGCACGCGCCGTGGCCCGACTGGCAGACGCTGAGGCTCTGTCCGTGGAGATCGCAACTGCTGGACGGCCTGCTTGGCAGCTGCATCGTGGGCTTCCAGACGGTCGTTGACCGTGACAACTTCGCTGACTGCGTCGCGCAAACGCTGAAGGCGCCCGTGGACCGCGAGCAGATGACGGTGTCATACAGCGGCCGCCGCGTGAGCCTGAGGGTGTACCCGGCATCGATTCCGTGGACGGTGTCGCTGGATGCGCCGCCGCAGGCCGAGTGCCGGCGAGCCGTGATCCACACCCTCGCGCTCGACGACCGGATCCGCATCGCTGTGGGTGTCGATCAGCTGGACTTCACCAAGGGAATTGAAGAAAAGTTTCTCGCGGTCGAGCACCTGCTGACAGAATTCCCCGATTTCAGAAACCGTTTCGTGCTGGTGCAGCTTGCGGAACCGGGCCGCCCCGCACTGCAGGGTGACGTCGATCTCCGGCAGCGCGTGCGGGCCGCCGCCGCGCGCGTGAACGAACGGTTCGGCGCTCCGGAGTACACACCCATCGTCCTGCTCGAGGGACATCACGCGCAGTCACAGGTGACGCAATACCTGCGCGCCGCCGACGTCTGCTATGTCGGCAGCCTGCATGATGGGATGAACCTGGTAGGAAAGGAGTTCGCGCGTGCGCGGACCGACGGCGACGGCGTACTCGTGATCAGCACCTTCGCCGGAGCGGCGCGCGAGCTGGATGGCGCGGTCATCGTCAATCCGCTCGACCCGGCGGGCGCGGCCGGCGCACTCACGGTGGCCCTCCAGATGGACGAGCAGGAGCGACGTGCGCGGATGCGGCGGATGCGTCGCGCAGTTGCCGGCAACGACGCGCACCGCTGGGCGGCCGCCGTTCTCGGCGATGCCGTCCAGGCGAATCCGGTTCAGACGATGATGCCCTTGCGGACGGCATACAACACGACCTCTGCCGTGTTGTGAAGATTGAGCTTCTGCATCAGGTTCGCGCGATGCGTTTCGACCGTTGAGAGACTGAGGTCGAGGACCGTCGCAACCTCCTTGTTGGAACGCCCTTCGGCGAGAAGCTGCAGCACTTCCTTCTCGCGGTCCGTGAGCAGGTGGTATGTATCCGTGAGCCCCCGAGCCTGCAGTCGACGGACGTAATCCTCGACGAGCACCGCGGTCACCGCCGGACTGAAGTACGGCTTTCCGGCGCCCACGGCCCGTACGGCGGGCAGGAGATCCTCGTCGGTCGCATCCTTCAAAAGGTACGCGCGCGCGCCCGCCGCGAGCGCGCGGATGATGTACGACTCGTCCGAGTGCATGCTGAGGATGATCGTTTTCGGAGCGCGATCCAGCTTTTGCGCCCGCGCGGCCACGTCGATGCCGTTCAGTTTGGGCATGCCGATGTCGACTATGAGCACGTCCGGTTTGTGCTCTTCACAGAGCCGCAGCGCCTCGAGCCCGTCGGCTGCCTCGGCAGCTACCGTCAAACCCGGTTCGCTTTCCAGAAGGCTTCGCAATCCGCGGCGAACGATGCCGTGATCATCAGCCAGCAATACGCGCAAGTGGTGCCTCCTCCGATGTGTTCCCCTGGGGCATTGGAATGCGGATCGTCAGCGACGTGCCCACGCCGGGAGCGGTGTGGATCTCCACGTTCCCGCCGAGATCCCGAACGCGCTCTTCGATCCCCCGTAGGCCGAGACCACTCCTGCGGCTCTCGGGATTGATGCCAACGCCGTTGTCCACCACGGCAACGGCCAGTGTATCGATACCGCCGGCGACGGTGACGCGGATGTGCGAGGCTTTCGCGTGCCGGATGCAGTTGGTGAGTGCTTCCTGCACGACGCGGTAGATGCACGTGGCGTACGGGTCCACGAGCTGGCTCAGCTCACCCGATATCGTGAGATCGACCGGCAGGTTGTAGCGCCGCGTAAATTCGCGGGCGTGCCACTCCAGTGCCGGCTGCAGGCCGAAGTCGTCGAGCATGCTCGGGCGCAGGCCGAGGGCAAGGTCGCGAACCGTTCTCACCATGTTGTCCACGAGCTGACGGCTTTCGGCAACGGCGCGCGCCAGTGCGCCGTCGCCCGCCGCGCGAAGGCGGTCGATGCTCCCGAGCTCCATGCGCAGCGCGGTCAGCACCTGCCCGACATGATCGTGCAGCTCCCGCGAGAGCTTCTTCCGCTCCTCTTCCTGCGTCGCGACGAGCTGCTGCGAGAGCTCCCGCATGCGACGCTCGGCCTCCTCGGCCAGGTGCTGCTCCTTGGCGGATCGCTTCTCCAGCTGCCCGAGCCGGATCACCGCGGTCAAGGCGACGATGCCGCCGAGCAACAGGCTCCATGCGAGCAGCGCGTAGAGATCGCGTTGCAACTCCTTCTGCTGGCCCGCGACCTCCGTACGTTGCGCCGCCATGGTCGAGCGGTTGATCTCTTCGATCTCGAGGGCGATCGAGAGCACCGCTTCGCGGCGCGGGATCACTTCGGTGCGCAGGAACGTCACGCTCTGCGTCGCCTTTTCCGACGGCGTCCAATCGAACAGCGGATCGAGCACGCCCCAGTATTCCGCCAGCTTGGCGCGCAGGCGCTCGAGACGCTGCGTGTTCTCTTGACGATCCTCGATGAGCAGCCGCAGTTCATCGAACGCCGCATTGTTGGCGCCGCGGAACTGCCTCAGCTGCTGGCGATAGGCGGCCGTGCGTTCGCCGGCCGGGTCGAGCAGGTAGTCGCGGACGAAGATCCCCGACATGTTCACGTCGGAGCGGAGGCGCCGGAGCTTCGATTCGACCTCGTGGTAGCGCTGATCGACGTCGTCGAGGCGCGAGTAGATCTCCTGCGCACGGCGGTTCGATTCCAGCACCGACACAACGATGAGCAGGAGCAGCGCGGCGAGCGCGAACGCCGCGACCGGCCACGTTCTGAATCGCATGAGCCTCCGATGCCTGTGAGATCGGCGTGGGCCAACCGGCCTTGCGCGGCAGGCTTCTTCTAGCCTACCGCGAAGCGAAATGGCGCGCCGGGCTCAGCGAGGTCTGTCGCTTCTGTCTCCTGATTCCTCAGTGTCCTCGTCCTGCTTCGGCCACATGTGCCCGCAATCCGTACAGCAGAACCAGTTGCGAACGGCAGGCGTAAGGCTCTGCGCCCTTGGGCTCGCACAACGCGGGCAGACGATGACTGCGTTGGGGCCGGAGCCTGTCACTACCACGTCATTCCGCCGCGGAGTGTATCCAACGGAGGCAGGACGGGAGTATCGGGCAAACCGGGGAGAGCGGGGATAGTGACATTTTCCCGACCAAATACCGGCTTTACGGGATGGGTGGCGGTACCCGGTATGAGTATTGTCGGGCCCGGTTTACAGTCCGTTGACAGATGGGAGGCTGCGGATGAGCGGCAGAGTGCGTGCGTTGATCACAACGGGGCTGGCGCTATTGATTTTCTGTACCAGCGCTTACGGGCAAGGGGCCACGGCATCTTCAATTTCGGGCAGCGTCGTCGACTCGAGCGGCGCGGTCATTCCGGGCGCGACAGTCGTCGTAAAACACAACGCCACCGGCGTCACCACCGACGCCGTCTCGAACGGACAGGGCGTCTTCTCCTTCCCGGGTTTACCCATCGGCACCTACACGGTGACCGTCACACTGGAGGGGTTCAAGACCTTCGTCGTCAACGACGTCGTCGTTACCGCCGGCGCGCCGGCAAACGTCCGGGCAAAGCTCGAAGTCGGGGGATTGACCGAGCAGGTGGTGGTTTCCTCTACATCGGAGATCATTCAGACGCAGTCGTCGACCATCTCAAACACGATCAATACCAACCAGATCACGAAGCTGCCCCTCACCAGCCGTAGCGCGATGGACTTCGTGACCTTCATGCCGGGGGTTTCGACACCCGGCGGAAACCGTGACTCGACCGTCAACGGCCTGCCACAGGGAGCGATCAACATCACGCTCGACGGCGTGAACATCCAGGACAATACGCTGAAGACGACCGACGGGTTCTTCTCGATCGTCAGCCCGCGGCTCGACGCCGGCGAAGAAGTGACGGTGACCACGGCGGCTCAGGGCGCCGATGGTGCGGGCCAGGGGGCAGTGCAGATCAAGTTCACGACCCGTTCAGGCACCAACGACTACAGCGGCAGCCTGTATCACTACTACCGCAACGATAAGTTCAACGCGAACACCTGGTTCAACAATCGCGATGATGTCGAGAAGGCGGACCTGCTCCAGAATCAGATAGGAGGCCGGTTCGGCGGCCCTCTGACGATCCCCGGCGTGTTCAACGGCCGCGGCAAGGCGTTCTTCTTTGTCAACTATGAGGAGTTCCGCCAGCCGAGCGATACGACACGGACGCGCACGATTCTCAACCCGGCGGCACAGCAGGGGTTGTTCAGCTATAACGCTGGTGGGCAGGTTCGAACCGTCAACCTTCTGCAGCTGGCAGCGGCTAACGGCCAGGTGTCGACGCAGGATGCGACCATCGGCGCGCTGCTTGGCGATATCCGATCAGCCGTGCAGACGACCGGCTCGCTCGATGATCTCGATCCAAACCTTCAGCGGTACCGCTACAACCTCGCCGTGACGTCGTTGCGGCGTTATCCGACGGCCCGGGTCGACTACAACATCACGAACAATCATCGCTTCACCAGCGCGTTCAATTACAACTACTTCACGGATACGCCCGATACGTTGAACGGCCGCGATGCGAGTTTTCCCGGCTTCCCGGTCGAAGCCGGGCAGGCATCGAAGCGTCTGAGCTGGAGCAATGCCGTCCGCTCGACGCTGAGCAGTGCGCTGGTCAACGAGGGGCGCGTGGCGTACAGCGGCGCGCCGGTGCAGTTCTTCCAGGAGTTGAACACCGGAATGTACACGGGTTCGCTCGCGAATCAGGCAGGCTTTCACCTCGACTTCCCCGATGTTGGATCCGGGCTTACGAATGCCGGGGCGACGCCGTCTCCGCAGTCTCGGAATGCGACGACGCTGCTGCTGGAAGACACGGTCACGTGGCTGAAGGGGAACCACAGCATCACCAGCGGAGTCGCGTGGACGCAGAATGACGTGTGGCTGAAGAACTCCAGCATGATTCCGGAGATCGACTTCGGCATCGTCAACGGAGATCCGGCGCAGGATCTCTTTACGACCGCGAACTTTCCCGGCGCCTCGTCGGACCAGCTGGACGCGGCCGAAGGGCTGTACTCGATGATCACCGGACGCGTCAGCTCGATCAGCGCGGACGCACGCCTGAACGAGAACACCGGCACCTACGAGTATGTCGGCGTGGGCACGCAGCGCGCGCGCATGCGGGAAGCCGGCTTATACGTGCAGGACTCATGGCGTCTTCGGCCCAACTTCACCGTGAACGCGGGCCTGCGCTATGACTTGCAGTTCCCCTTCACTCCGCTGAACAACAGCTATTCCACCGCGACGATGGCCGATCTCTGCGGCATTTCCGGCGTCGGTCCGGACGGACGCTGCAACTTGTTCCAGCCTGGCTTTACGCCGGGCAAGCGACCCGAGTTCATCAACTTTGGCGAGGGCGTGAAGGGCTACAACACCGACTACGACAACATCGCCCCGAGTGCCGGTATGGCGTGGACGCTTGGCGGCGGCGCGATGCCGCGACTGCTCGGATCGAACTCGGGCGACACGGTGCTGCGCGCCGGCTACTCGCGTTCGTTCAACCGAAATGGCATGAACGACTTTACCGGCCAGTACAACTCCAACCCGGGCATCGTCATCTCCGCGAGTCGCACCAACAATCTCGGCAACCTGGACGACGGGCAAGGCTTCCCGGTGCTGCTCCGGCAGACCACCCGGCTCGGACCGGCGAACTTCAACGAGACGCCGCAGTATCCGATCACGGAAGTCGTAACCGGAGACATCAATCTGTTCGACCCCGACATCAAAGTGCCGTATGCCGACACCTGGACGGTCGGGGTGCAGCGGGCCGTTTCGCGCAACATGGCGGTCGAGGTTCGTTACGTCGGCACGCGGTCGCGCGATCTCTGGCAGACGCGGAGCTACAACGAGACCAACATCTTCGAAAACGGCTGGATCGACGAGTTCCGCCAGGCGCAGGCCAATCTCCGGGCGAACCTCTCGGCCGGCCGCGGCGGCACCTTCGCGTACTTCGGTCCCGGCACCGGCACGTCGCCCCTGCCGATCGTGCAGGCGCATTTCCGCGGAGCCGGCAATCCCAATGATGCATCGCAGTACACGTCGAGCAACTACCGGAGCAACACGTATCTGAATCCGCTCGCCACCTACGATCCGAATCCGTTCGGCATGGGCGGGAGCCTGTTCAATAACGCGACCCAGCGGTCGCGCGCGCTGCAGGCGGGCCTCGCCGAGAACTTCTGGCTCGCGAATCCGAATCTGCTCGGCGGCGCGGACCTGACCGGCAACGAGGGATCCACCAACTACCACTCGCTGCAGCTCGAGTTGCGCCGGCGGCTGTCCGGCGGACTTCAGTTCAACACCAGCTACGTGCTGGCGGAGCAGAAGCAGTCCAACTGGCAGACGTGGCGACGTCCGTCGTTCATGCAGCTCGACACCGGAGCCGAAGGCGGCTTGCGACACGCGTTCAAGGCGAACGTCGTGTACGACCTGCCGTTCGGTCAGGGCCGGCGCTTCGGCAGCGGCGCCGGGGCTGTGATGGAACAGATCATTGGCGGGTGGCAGGTCAGTCTCGCCTCCAGGATCCAGAGTGGACGTCTCGTCGATCTCGGCAACGTCCGCCTCGTCGGCATGTCCAGCGACGAGGTGCAGGACGCCTTCAAACTGCGGTTCGATGATGCGGCCAGGGAGATCTACATGTGGCCGCAGGACATCATCGACAACACCGTCAAGGCGTTCAGCACGAGCCCGACCTCGCCGACCGGCTACAGTTCGCTGGGCGTGCCCCAGGACCGCTACTTCGCGCCCCCGAACGGCCCCGACTGCATCGAGGTCGACAACGGCGCGGATTACGGCGACTGCG
>DATLLF010000325.1:0-2388 GCA_035537955.1 Vicinamibacterales bacterium
CGTCAACACGGTTGTTGACGATCGCCATGATGAGCGGCGTGATCGCGTTGGCATCGGTCTGTTCGATGTTGGCTTTCGCCGCGACCAGCAGCTGTGCCGCCTCGAGCCGGCCGTCGCGTGCAGCATAGAGGAGCGGCGACAGCGACCCGGGAATCGGCTGGCGCGATCCACGCGGCGGCAGCCCTCCGCGGACAATGCCGATGCCATGGCCGAAGCCGGGGACGGAATTCGGAAGAACCCACTGCGGCGTATTGCCTGTTCGGGTTTTCGCGTTGACATCGGCGCCGCGTTCGATCAGCAGCTTGACGATCGGCACGTGGTTCTCGCGGACGGCAACCATCAGCGCGGTCTGCTGGTAGGTCTTGTCTCGTGCGTCCACGACCGCGCCGCGATCCAGAAGCAGGCGAACTGAATCCAGCACGCCGACGCGCGACGCAATCATCAGCATCGTCTCGGCTGCCGGATCGACGGCGTTGGGATCCGCGCCGGCGTCGAGGAGCAGCGTGATGATCTCGGGATTGCCGCCGGTGACGGCCAGCGTCAGCGGCGTGACGCCGTAGCGGTTCGCCAGCTTCGAATCAGCCCCAGCGGACAGCAAGCTCCGCACCCTCGCGGCGTCATCGAGCCGCACCGCCCAGTGGAGCGGTGGCGTGCCCTGCGCGTCGGGCGCATTGACGTCCACTTTCGCGCTTGGCGCGACGGTGGACGCACCCGCCTTTGCGGCTTGCGGAAAAGCCGGCGCGGCAGGCGTCAGCAACACGAGCGAAACAAGCGCCTGGAGGCGCCACCACATCAGCATATGACCGTAAATCCCAGATATAATCTCACGCTTACGTCTTCGGCCGGACGGCACTAATTTAGGAGGATTCGTATGAGCAGGTCTACCCGCAGGAGGCTCGGATTGGCTGCGTTTGGCGCAGTTCTGAGCGCCCTGCTTCTGGCGCTTCTGCTGATGCCGGGCGGTGTGCTTCAGGCGCAGCGCGGCGGCGCGCCGGCGGCGGATGGATACCTCGGCGGCGTCGTCCAGGGTCCGAATGGACCTGAAGCGGGCGTCTGGGTCATCGCCGAAACAAAGGACCTCGCCACCGGCTTCATCAAGATCGTGGTCACCGACGACCAGGGGCGCTACATGCTGCCTGAGCTGCCGGCCGCCAATTACAGCGTCTGGGTCCGCGGCTACGGTCTGGCCGATTCCAAACCGGTACAGAGCAAGCCGACGCCGACGGCGTTGACGCTGCGCGTGCAGGCCGCGAGCACGCCCCAGGAGGCCGCCAAGGTCTATCCCGGCGACTACTGGCTCTCGATGCTCGAGATTCCTTCCACGAAGGAGTTCCCCGGCACGGGCAATCCGCCGCAGGGCAATGGCCTCGGCGCGGGCATGACGACGCAGGCGAACTGGGTCCACACGCTGAAGTCGAACTGCAACTTCTGCCATCAGCTCGGAAACGGCATCACGCGCGACATGACGCACGTGTTCAAGGGCAAGCCCGAGCTGAAGACGCACGAAGAAGCGTGGGAATGGCGCCTCGGCGTCGGTGTCCGCGGCAGCCAGATGTACAACGCGATGACGTCGCAGGGGCAGGCGCGCACGCTCAAGGCGTGGGCCGACTGGTCGCGCGCGATCGAGAAGGGCGCCGTGCCGCCCGCGCCGAAGCGTCCGAGCGGCGTCGAGCGCAATCTCGTGCTCACGCTGTGGGACTGGGGCACCGACCACTCGTTCATGCACGACGAGATCACGACCGATCGCAACAGGCCGACGGTCAATGGCGGCGGACCGGTCTATGCCGTCTCCGCGGGACACGGCACACTGGTCGTCCTCGACCCCAAGACGCACAGGACCGAGGAGCTCGAGATCCCGACGCGCTCGCCGCGCGAGAAGGTGGCCTCACGGTTCCCGCGCCCGAACCGGCCGTCGTTCTTCTTCGGCGACACGCACCTCTGGTCGAACCCGCCGTACAACCCGGCGGATCCGCACAACCCGATGCTCGACAGCAAGAGCCGCGTCTGGCTGACGTCGAAGATCCGCGAGAACCAGAACCCGGCGTGGTGCACGGATCCGAACAACAAGTTCGCCGCCTGGTATCCAGTGAAGACCAGCGGCCGCCAGGCCTCTGTCTACGACCCGCGGACGAAGCAGTTCACGACCGTGGACACCTGCTACGCCACGCATCACCTCTACTTCGACAACGACGCCAACGAGACCGTGTACTTCAATGAGCTGTCGGGACCGCTCGTCGGCTGGGTCGACACGAAGGTCTTCGACGAGACGAAGGACGAGCAGAAGGCCGTCGGCTGGTGCGGCCAGGTCGTCGACACCAATGGCGACGGACGGATCACGCGGCCGTGGAACCAGATTCGCCCAGGCCAGCTCTCGGTCCTGTACGCCGG
>DATLLF010000326.1:0-4221 GCA_035537955.1 Vicinamibacterales bacterium
CAAGTCGCGTCAGCTGCGGTCGCCCGGTGCCAGTGAGCAGCAGCGCGAGCGGCGGAACGGCAAGCGGAAACAATCCGACAGGGCCCTTCGTGAGCGCGGCTCCCAGAACGCCGAGCGCGGCACACGCCGCGGCGGCCACCGCGTCGCGCGCATGGACGGCGAGCATCGCGCGCACCAGCAGCAATACGGCGGCCGTCGTGAACAGCGCCTGCGTGCCTTCGAGCATGTTGTTGATTGCGGCCCACGTCACCGTGGAAGGCAGGATCCAGAAGAACAGCGGGAGCCAGTCGTAGTCGCGCGGCAGCACGCGGCGCCAGAGCGAGACCATCAGCAGCGCCGTGAGCGCGAAGATCAGGACCGAGAACAGACGTTCCACATAAAGATGATCGCCCAGCGCGCGGAACGCCAACGACTCGAGCGCGATGCCGAGCGGCGGCTGCTCGTAGAACACGGGATACACGGTCGTGCTGAACGACGGCGCCCAGAAGGTTCCGGTGCCGCGCGCGAGGTTGCGCGCGAGCACGGCATAGGTGACGCCGTCGACGAACATGCCCGCTTGCGCGATTCGCGGCAGGATCAGGGCAAGGCACACCGCCGCCGCCAGCGCGCGGAACTGGCGCGCCCTCGTGAGCGCTGCAGCATGCATGAAGCGCAATGATATCGGCTGCGCATCATTCCTGCGCTTCTGGCACCATCTAGCCGCTCCGGACGGTTCCGGTCAGTGTGATGCGTCAGACGCCGGCGAACTTCCGCCATTTCCATTGGCGGGCGCAGACCGGTTTCGGTACAGCTCCTGCACGAGGCGCGGCACATGACACTCTGGCGGGACCTGACGCTGGCGGCGAGATTCCGTCGTCGGAGCCCCGCCTTCACTGCCGCCGCCGTGCTGACGCTCGCCATCGGAGCCAATGCGACTCAGGAATGATGCGCTCGTAATGAGCTGCGTCGATATTGGTTCGCCCTAGCGTCCCAATACCTCACCACAGAGAGGGGCACAGAGTTGCACAGAGGATCTCTTTGTCGTTTTGAAAAACGGAATGTCCCTGTGGAACTCTGTGTGGCCTCTCTGTGTTCTCGGTGGTGAGAATCGTGACGGCCCTGCCATTGGCCCACGGGCCAATTGGCGGCTGGAGTCACGTGCCGCACGAACCCGAGTTCCTTGACCGTCCGGCGAGCCGCATAGTACCTTTGCTTGGTTGTGCCCCAGCCGCGCGCAGCCGTCAGAGTGCATGCGGCTGGCGGCGATCTTCCGCCCCCGAACAGGCCGATTCCACGCGATGTCTCAGTCTGCGCCCGGTTCGCTGAAAAAAACACCGCTCAACGCGCGTCATCGCTCGCTTGGCGCTCGCATGGTCGAATTCGGCGGCTGGGACATGCCGGTCGAATACTCCGGCATCGTCCAGGAACACCTCGCGGTGCGCACCGCCGGCGGGCTCTTCGACGTCAGCCACATGGGGCAGATCGAGATCGCCGGCAAGGATGCGCTGAAAGCGGTCCAGCACATCACCTCGAACGATGCCGGCAAGCTCGCCGACATGCAGATTCAGTATTCGGCTCTGACGACTCCCGAAGGCACGTTCGTCGACGATGTGCTGACGTATCGGTTGAACGGCGAGCACTTCATGCTGGTGGTGAACGCGTCCAACATCATGAAGGACTTCAACTGGATCGCGCGCAACATCGCCGGCATCGGCGACGCGGTTGCCGTGAACACGAGCTCCCGCTACGGGCTGATCGCGATCCAGGGACCTGTCGCGCAGCACGTGCTGCAGTCGCTCACCGGCGTCGACCTGTCTGCGATCAAGTACTACTGGTTCACGACAGGTGAGGTCGCGAACGTCCGCGTCACCATTTCGCGAACCGGTTACACGGGAGAAGACGGCTTCGAAGTGTTCGTTCCCCCGGCGTCCGCCGAACGCGTATGGGACGCGCTGCTCGCCGCAGGCAGACCGCACGGCGTGATCCCGGCGGGCCTCGGTGCGCGCGACACGCTTCGTCTCGAAGCGGGCATGCGTCTGTATGGCAACGACATGGACGAAACCACCACCGTCGTCGAAGCGGACCTGGGCTGGATCGTCGGATGGAAGAAGGATGCCTTTCTCGGCTCCGACGTGCTGAAGAAGCAGAAGACCGAAGGCGCGTCGCGCAAGCTGGTAGGTTTCGAGATGCTCGATCGTGCGATCGGGCGTCATGGCTACGACGTGTACGTAGATGGCGGGAAAGCTGGCGTTGTGACCAGCGGTACGCAGACGCCGTTCCTGAAGAAGGGCATCGGCATGGCGTATCTGCCTGCCGACCGATCGGCAGCCGGGACCGAGTTCGAAATCGACATCCGCGGACGCCGCGTGAAGGCAAAGGTTGTCCCGATGCCGTTCTATAAAAGAGGCGTCAGGAGCTAGGAGCTGTATGTATCCGACCGACTTGAAGTACACGAAAGACCACGAGTGGGTTCGCGTGTCGGGTGATCAGGCGCGGGTCGGCATCACCGATTACGCGCAGAAACAACTGGGAGATGTCGTGTACCTCGAGCTCCCGGAAGTCGGCCGCACCTTCAACAAGGGAGACGTATTCGGCACGATCGAGTCTGTCAAGGCCGTGTCGGAACTGTACGCGCCGGTTGCCGGTGAAGTCATCCAGGTAAACAGCGACCTCACCCAGAAGCCGGAGTTCGTCAATACGGACCCGCATGGCTCGTGGATGGTCGTGTTGAAGGTCTCGAGCGCCGGCGAGGCGAACGAGCTTCTCGACGCCGCTGCCTACACAGATCTCACCAAGTGATTTCCGCTACACGCACCAGGACATGAAAGACACCACTCCCGGGATTTTCCAGACCAGGCACATCGGTCCCGACAACACTGAACGCGACGAGATGCTTCGCACGATCGGCGTGCCGTCGCTGGACGCGCTGATCGAGCAGACGGTCCCCGCTGACATCCGGCTGCCGAGGCCGCTCGAGATGCCGGCCGCTGAGACCGAGTTCGGCTATCTGAGGCGGCTGCGCACGATCGCGTCACGCAACAGGGTCGCGCGATCCTTCATCGGGATGGGCTATTACGACTGCATCACGCCCAGCGTGATCCTGCGGAACGTCTTCGAGAATCCGGGGTGGTACACGCCCTACACGCCGTACCAGGCCGAAATTGCGCAGGGCCGCCTGGAGTCGCTGCTGAACTTCCAGACGGTCGTCAAGGACCTCACCGCCATGGACATCGCGACCGCCTCGTTACTCGACGAGGGAACGGCGGCTGCCGAAGCGATGACGATGTTCCACCGGCTGCAGACCAGGAAGGCGCCGGCGGGTGAGGAGAGTGTGTTCCTCGTGTCGAGCCGCATCTATCCTCAGACGCTCGACGTGTTGAAGGGACGTGCGGAGCCGCTCGGCATCCGCATCGAGATTGGCGATCCGGACCGCCTGCCGATGGATCGCGCATTCGGGCTGCTGCTCCAGTACCCGGACGACCACGGTGAGACGAGAGACCTGCGTCCGCTCATCGAAAAAGCGCACGCTGCCGGTCTGCTGGTCGCGGTCGCGACGGACCTTCTCGCGCTGACGCTCTTCACCCCGCCCGGCGAAATGGGCGCAGACGCCGTCGTCGGCAATTCGCAGCGATTTGGCGTGCCGCTCGGGTACGGCGGGCCGCATGCCGCGTTCTTCGCGACGCGGGAGTCGTTCGTCCGTCAGGCGCCGGGGCGCATCATCGGGCTGTCGGTCGATGCCAAAGGGCGGCCGGCGCTACGCATGGCCCTGCAGACTCGGGAGCAGCACATCCGCCGCGAAAAGGCGACGTCCAACATCTGCACGGCGCAGGCATTACTCGCGAACATCGCCGCGTTCTATGCGGTGTTCCACGGCCCTGTCGGGTTGCACGCCATCGCCGAACGCGTCCACAATCTGGCGCGCGTCGTCGAGGACGCGCTGATCGCGCTCGGCTACCGCCAGTCGAACGCCACGTACTTCGACACGTTGCGCATCGAAGGGGCGGACGTGCCCGCGATCCGCAAGGCCGCCGAATCCGCCCTCATCAACTTCCGCTATGACGGGCCGTCGATCGGCATCTCGTTCGACGAGACGACGACCATCGACGACGTCCGGGAAGTCATCGAGTTGTTCGCGGCGGCGAAGCGCGAGGTCGGCACGCCGATTTTCAAACCGGCCGCCGGCGGGTTCGTGCTCAAGGCGCCGGCCGCTCTGACCCGAACGTCGCCGTACCTGACGCACCC
>DATLLF010000327.1:0-2651 GCA_035537955.1 Vicinamibacterales bacterium
GCAGAATGGTGTCGCCTACTTTCCGTAGAGAGACACCGCCATCGAGCTTCACGATCGCCGCCGCCTGCTGCTGCAGCGTCTCGGTTTCAATCCTCCAGGCTCCACGCCGTTCGCGCGTGGGCGCGTCATCGTCGAGTCCGGGCTGGTTGGGGCGCGTTTTCCCGAATCTGAATCGAAGCTCGTAGGTGCCTGACGCAGAGCGTTGCCCGGCCTCGGAGAGCGACAGCTCCCATTCGATCAGTTCCGCGTTTGCGTCGAGTGGAATGTCGAGCAGCCCGCGGATGTTTTCGTCGCACGGCGTGCTGCCGACAAAAACGTTGCTGGCGACGGCGGCCGGCTCCGACAAGCTGACTGCGGCGATTAGCGCCGTAATGGCAAAGCGCCTCATCGCTGTGCAGACGACGGTAGTCGTGAAATGTACTCCTCGAGCGTGCGCGGACGGACGCCGAAGCGATCGGCCGCCTTCTGCCAGCCTGGAAACGCACGCTCGAGCGTCGCGAAATAACCAAGCGTCATCAGGCGAGCGGCCACCTCGTCGAACAGCCGGACGACCGGCGGAAGCAGTGTCATCGCGAACACCGGGATGTGGCGGCGCCGGCCTCCGCCTCCGAGCTGCTTCTCGACCAGTGTCGTCACATCGTTCATCGACATGGTGGAGGGGCCGCCGATCTCGACGACTTCGTTCATCACCTCGCCACGATCGAGGATCTTCACCACGAACTCGGCCACATCGTCCACCGCAATGTAGTTCGCCTGCGCGGTGCCGGGCCCGAAGATGGTGGCGACACCCTTCTTGCGAATCGGGTCGGCAATGATCTGATCCACCCAGATGTCCATGAACGCCGTCGGGCGCAGGATCACGTAGGGCACGCCGCTGCGGCGAATCGCGTCTTCGATGTACCACTTGATGCGGAAGATGTCGACGGGCGAGTCCTGGCCGATGCCATGGGCGGAGACATAGAGGATGCGCCGCACGCCGGCGTTGCGCGCGGCGGCGCAGAGGTTCTGATGCACCGTCAGGTCGATCCGGGTCGGACTGGTGGCGCCCTTGCCCATGTTGTTGTTCGCGGTGGAGACGATCTGCCCGACGCCACGGCAGGCCTCTGTCAGCGCCGCCAGGTTCATCAGGTCTACTGGCACGACCTCCACGCCAGGTGCCGTGAGCGTCTCGAGCTTCTTCGCGTTGCGCCCGACCGCCCGTACGGGAACGCCGGCTGCCGCCAGCTTTCGCACGATCACGCTGCCGAGCTGACCGTTTGCGCCCGCTACGAGGACTCTGGATTCCGCCACCCTTCACCTCTTGCCGGACCGAGGATCGGTCGGACTATAGCAAAACTCGCAACGTCTCTCGGGTGTGTGGCTGGAACCGCACCTGGCCTCACCGTCTGTTCATGCTTGAGTAGTTCACCACCGGCAAAGGGCGTGGTGTATGCGCACTTCGTGGATCGACGTGAAGCTCGGCATCGGGAGGCTCGCCGCGGACGCGCCAATGAGGGGGGAGACTTCCGCTTCCAAGCCGAACACAACGAATGTCGCTGTCGACCGTCGCGGCGACCGCACGCCGACCCGTCGGCGCCTGGCTCTGGCCAACCGTGGCCGCCCTCGGTGTCGTCATGGGTTTTGCGGCAGTGACCTGGGGACGACGCCTCGCGCGTGCACGTCGGGTCCCTGGACAGCACGCCGGTTTACGCCGAGCTCGGATGGTTGTTGTACTCCCGCCAGGGCGTGCTCGCCGCGCAGCCATTCGACGCCCGACAACTCAAGATCACCGGAGAGCCGATTCCGCTTCCGGATGAACCAACCAGCGTCCTCGACTCGATCTACGCCTTTACCGCCGGCCGGGTTGAGCAAGTGAGAATCAGCGGGCGCGGCAAGGAAGGATGGTAGACTCCGCTCCCAAACCAAGACAACGTATGTCGCTGTCCAGCGGTGCGCGAATCGGCTCGTACGAAATCGTCGGCGCCATCGGCGCCGGCGGCATGGGCGAGGTCTATCGGGCGCGCGATACGAAGCTCGATCGCGACGTCGCTATCAAGGTGCTCCCCGACCTCTTCGCCGACGATCCGGAGCGGCTGCATCGCTTCGAGCGCGAAGCCAAAACGCTCGCCGCCTTCAACCATCCGAACATCGCACAGGTCCACGGCGTCCTCGAGCAGCCGGCGGCGCTGGTGATGGAACTGGTGGAGGGCGAGGATCTCGCATCACGCATCGCGCGCGGGCCGATCCCGCTCGACGAGGCGCTGCCAATCGCGCGCCAGATCGCCGAGGGGCTGGAAGCGGCGCACGAACGCGGCATCATCCATCGCGATCTCAAGCCGGCGAACATCAAGGTCCGCGACGATGGCGTGGTGAAGGTGCTGGACTTCGGGCTGGCGAAGGCGATGGACGCAAGCACGCCGGAGCCGGCGCGGGCGATGAATTCTCCGACCTTCACGTCGGCAGGAACGCAACTGGGCGTCATTCTCGGCACAGCTGCCTACATGGCGCCGGAACAGGCCAAGGGCAAGGCCATCGACAAGCGGGCGGATATCTGGGCATACGGCTGCGTGCTGTACGAAATTCTGACCGGACGTCCGGTGTTCCGCGGCGAAAGCAGCTCGGAGCTGCTCGCCGCCGTGATCATGTCGGAGCCGGAGCTCACGACCCTGCCC
>DATLLF010000328.1:0-31627 GCA_035537955.1 Vicinamibacterales bacterium
ACGCCTGCGCCGGAAGTATGGCGAGGTGGAGGTGGTGTTCACTTCTGGAGACGGCGATGCCGAGCGCGCGGCGGGATCGGCGGCAGCAAACGGCTCGACGCGCATCTTCGTCGCCGGCGGCGACGGGACGTTGAACGAGGCCCTCAATGGCGTGGCGGCGGTATCCGCGCTCGACCGGGTGCGGTTTGGCATCCTGCCGCTGGGGACCGGCAATGATTTCGCCGCGGCGCTCGGCGTGCCCGCCGATGTCGGCGCAGCGCTGGATACCATGCTCGCGGAACGCGAGCTGAGGGTCGACGTTGGCGTCGTGAATGGACGGTGCTTCTTGAACACGTCCGCCGGCGGCTACATCGCCGAAGTATCGGTCGCCGTCACCCCGCAGTTGAAGACGATCGCAGGTCGTCTCGCGTACTTGATCGGCGGAGCGCAAGCCCTGATGGAGTACGAGCCGATTCGCGCCACCATCACGGCTGATCCCGGCGGGCTTCGCCTCGGCCTTCGGCTGTATGCGTTTGCGATCTGCAACTCTCCGCTCATTGGCGGTGGCAGGCTCATCGCACCTGACGCCATCATCGACGACGGCCTGCTCGACATCTGCCTCATCGAGGGAATGAGCAGCGTGGAATTCGTCGCGCTCGCGCGGAAGGTGGGCGACGGTGAGCACGTCAACGATCCGCGCGTGAGATATCTGCAGGCCTCGTCGATCGCCGTCGAATTCGATCGCGAGGCGCTCATCAACACCGATGGAGAGGTGCTGCGCGCGACGCGCGCCGGCTATTCCGTGCAGCACCGCGCGGCGACGTTCTTTGCCGGTGACGCGCCATTCGCCAGGCGCGGCATTCACGGCGCCTGATCGGAGTTCCAGTTGAACGTATAGCAGCCGGGCGCCACGAGCAGCCGTCCATCAGGAGCGAAAAAGAAGTTGGTCGGCGCCATCACGCCGGCGCCCTGGAACTGGATCGAGCGGCTCTTGTCGCCATGCGTGTCGTAGACGTATGTGTGCGGCGTCACCAGCGAGATCCACAACTGGCCATCCGGCGCAACGGCTGCGGTGCGCACCGACGGCGGAACCACCGGGAATTCCCCTTCAGCAGTTTTTCGCGTCGGCCATTGCCGCGGGAGTGACTGGATATGTTTATCGAGGTCGATCCCCTCGATGTGGCGTTCGAACACCAGGGCCCCGGCCGAGTCGTACTTTCTGAACATCGGCACGCCGCTGAGGAACACGAAGTAGAAGCCGCCGCCGGGAATCGCGAGCGGTATCCCGGAGTTGAGCGCGATGTGGAGATCGCGCTCCGCTTCGTGTCCTGTCGGACGAAGCTCCCCGAACGATCGCAGCCGCTGTCCGTTGAGCGCGTACTCGGTGACCAGCGTCCCGGAATCGGGTTGGCTGACGAGCACGCTCTTGCCGGTGTAATCGAGCGAGCCGATGCCGCTCAGCACGAAGTCGCCGAGTGCCACGCGCGGCACGCTGTGTCCCGGCAACGTGAAGCCGGCTGTGGTGCCGCCGAGATAGAAGAACACCTGGATTCGTTCCACCCCAGTCGGCGCGTCCGCGATGACGAAGGTGCCATCGTGATAAGAGTCGAACGCCAGCGGCCGCAGCAGCCGTCCGGCCTCGACTCCTATTTCGATGATCTTGTGCGGCTCCGCGGTCCGCGACGCGCGAAACACGGAGTGCGCGCGCCGATCGAACACGAGATAGTCGTTTTCCGGGGAGAGGTGACACGCCGCGATGTCTTGAAACGACGCAGCGATGTGCGCGGGCAGCGCTGCTGTGGAACGCAGTACTTCTGTCGATCGCAATGCTGAAGAGTGAATGCTGAATGCTGAAGCAAGGAGCAAGCAGAATCCGAAGTGGTGAAGGTCTCGCCCCTTCATCATTGGCCCTTACTTCAGCCTTCACCACTGCAAGGTCAGTAGCGCGCCACGTCCTGGATCGCTCGCAGCACGTCGGCCGACTGCGGCAGGATCACTTCCTCGAGATCCGGACAGTAAGCTACGGGCGTATCGAGGGCCGCGACGCGCTTGACGGGCGCGTCGAGGTACTCGAAGAGCTCCTCACCGATCCGCGCCGACAGTTCCGCGCCGAAGCCGCAGGTGAGCTGGTCTTCGTGCGCCACGATCACGCGGCTGGTCTTCGCGACCGCGGTCGCGATGCCCTCCCAGTCGTAGGGCACGATCGACCGAAGATCCATGACCATGACGCTGATCCCGTCTTTCTCGGCCTGCTGCGCGGCGAGAATGGAACGCTGCACCAGCGCGCCGTAGGTGATCACCACGACGTCCGTGCCGTCGCGCCGAACCGAGGCCTTGCCGAACGGAACCATGTAACCGGCGCCCGGGTACTCACCCTTGTTGTACGTCTGCCGATACAGATGCTTGTGCTCGAGGTACATCACGGGATCGTCGCACCGGATGGCCGTTCGCAGCAGCCCGGCCGCATCCTGCGCGTTCGAAGGAAAGACGACGCGGATTCCGGGGCAGTGCGCGAAGATGCTTTCACCCGACTGGCTGTGATACGGCGCGCCGCCGCGCAGGTATCCACCGATGGCGGTCCGCACGACCAGCGGGCAGGAGAACGCGTTGTTCGAGCGATACCGCAGCATCGACATCTCGTCGCGAAGCTGCATCATCGCCGGCCAGATGTAATCGAAGAACTGGATCTCGACGACGGGCTTGATCCCGCGGGTGGCCATGCCGATGGCGCGGCCGATGATGTTCGCCTCGGCCAGCGGGGTGTTGAACACTCGTGTGCCGCCGAAGGCGCGCTGCAGGCCGTGCGTCACCTTGAACACGCCTCCTTTGCCCGGCACCGACTCCAGCGCCGACTCGCGACTCGCGTCCGCCACATCCTCTCCGAACACGACGATGCGCGGCTCGCGCGCCATCTCGTCCTTGAGGGTTCGATTGATCGCCGCGACCATCGTGTCAGGCTTCCCCTCGGGTGCAGGATCCGTCCGGAACGCATCCGATGACGGATCGACATCAGGGGAGTAAACATACAGAGTGGCCGTATCAGGCGCCGGCTTTTCGGCTTTCACCGCCGCGTCGGAGGCAGCGTTGACCTCCTGCTCGATTTCCTTGACCAGCGCCTCGAGCTCGGGTTCGGTGGCGAGACCTTCCGAAACCAGGAACGTCGCCATACGCACGATCGGGTCGCGCTTCGACTCCTGGGCGCGCTCCTCTTTCGTCTTGTACAGCTTCTCGTCGTCGGACAGCGAGTGCGAGTAGGGGCGGATGACCTTCGCGTGCACGAGCGCCGGGCCACGGCGCGCGCGCGCGTAAGCGATGGCTTCGCCGGCGGCCCTGTAGCTCGCGAGGAAGTCGGTGCCGTCGACCGTCTGCACCAGAAGTCCGGGGAACGATGAGACGAGCTTGGAGAGGTCACCACCGGCCGTCTGGACTTCCACCGGCACCGAGATCGCGTATCCGTTGTCTTCGATCATGTAGACGACGGGGAGCTTGCCGATGCACGCCTGGTTCAGCGACTCCCAGAACTCGCCTTCGCTCGACGTCCCCTCGCCGATGGAGGTGTAGACGACTTCGTCGTCGCGGAACCTGGACTCGCGCCCTTCGATGTTCGTGATCTTTTCGTAGAGACCACCGGCCTCGGCACAGCCTATCGCCTGAAGGCACTGCGTACCAGTCGGGCTCGACTGGGAAACAATGTTGAGCGCCTTGTGTCCCCAATGCGAGGGCATCTGGCGCCCGCCGGAGTTCGGGTCGTCCTTGGCGCCGACGGCGCTCAGCAGCATCTCGAGCGGCGTCATCCCGAGCGTCAGGCACAGCGCGCGGTCGCGGTAGTACGGATGGAACCAGTCGTGACCGGCCTTCAGCTGCATCCCGGCCGCAACCAGCACCGCCTCATGGCCGGCACCGCTGATCTGGAAGAAAATGAGGCTCTGATTCTTGAGCTGGATCTCCTTGTCATCGATCTTCCGCGACAGAACCATCGTCCGGTACGCACGCAGCAGGTCCTCGCGCTCGAGCCCCTGGAAGGTCGTCGCTGCGCGTGCCGTCTGCGCCCCGGCGCCGTTGCTGATTGCGGTCGCTTTCATGCCTGGAGATTCCCTCGTAAGATACGGGTTTCAGGAACAGGCAATTATAGTCCGCGCTTCCATCGCTCTTTCAGAAAGCAGGTTCCGTGAGCCAGGCCGCCAAGCTTCACCGCTGGGATGAGATCGAGCTGGAAAAGGTCACCGAGATGATCTCGCGCAAGATCGTCACCGGCGCTCGCGAGATGCTGGCGCAGATCTACTTGAAGAAGGGGGCGCTGGTGCCGATGCACTCGCACGAAAGCGAGCAGATGACGTACGTACTGCAGGGAGCGCTGAAGTTCCTGATCGGCGGGGAAGAAATCACTGTGCGCGAAGGGGAAGTGCTGCACATCCCGTCATGGGTAGAGCACCAGGCCGAAGCGCTGGACGATACCTTCGAACTGGATCTTTTCAGCCCGATCCGCCAGGACTGGCTCGATGGGACGGATGCCTACTTTCATCGCAAGGCTGACGACTGAATGCTGAACGCTGAATGCCGAACATGCAGCCTTCAGCATCGCAAGTTATCAGTGAACGTGTTTGTCCCAGTCTGAGCGGCCACCCGAGTAGACGTCGAACTTTCTGCGCAGGCGGTTCATCTTCCATTTCAGGTAGCGGTATTTGATCTCCGCGCTGATGCTGCCGCCGCCGCCCTGCCGGCTCTTCAGGTACACGTAGCCGAACAGCAGCCCGCCAAGATGCGCCGAGTTCGAGACCTGGCTGCCCGGCGAGACGAGAAACGCGAGCCCGCCAAGGATCATCACGAAATACTTCGCCGGGATCGGGAAGAGCAGGAACATGAGGATCGGCCGATCCGGGAAGTACATGGCAAAGGCCAGGAGCAAGCCGTACAGCGCCCCCGACGCGCCGATCGTAGGCAACGCATATGTCGCCTGCAGCGCGTCGACGGGGAGCAACGACGCGCCGATCGCGGTGAGCCCGGCACCGACGCCGGTGATCGCATAGTAGCGTGCGAAGAACCGCGTTCCCCACATCCGCTCGAGCTCGACGCCGAACATCCAGATGCCCAGCATGTTGAAGAGAATGTGCATCGCGCCCGCGTGCAGGAACATGTACGTCGCGGGCTGCCAGATCCATCCCCATTGGAGAACAGCGGCGGGCGTGAGGCCGAGGTAGTGAATGATGTCGCGGTAAAACAGCGAAACGACGAACAACGCGATGTTCGCCCAGATGATGGCCTTCACAGCCGGGGTTATGGGACCCGGACCGAAGGAATACGCCATTGATGTGGCAGGGCCGTAACGTCGCATCGCAGTTCGTGAAAGAAACTATCGTACCACGCAGGATCGGGCGCTGGGGCCGGCGGGTCCGATGACTTGCGCGATCCTAAATCGAGACGTCTGGAGTTTCGACCGCTTGCGCGCGGTGACGTCCGATTCGTCCGCCGGGCAGCGGTAGTGCGCACGCGGCGGCAAGCAGCGGCACGAGCGCGAGGGCAATCAGCGTGCGTTCGATGCCGATCCTGTCCGCAACGAAGCCCGTCAACGGAACCGTCATGCCGCCGGTCCCCCACGCAAAGCCCATCATCAGCGATGACACCGTGGCAGCGCTGACGGGCGCGATGGCCTGTCCGAAAATCACGTTTACGGGCAGCGTGGACTGGAGAAAGAACCCGCCAATCGCGAGAATGACGACGAACGCGGCACCGTACAGCATCGGCGCGGCGAGCAGAAACGGGGTTGCGGCGACCAGCGACCAGGCGATGACCGTCTTCGGCCCCCAGCGGTCCGCCGCGGGCCCACCGAAGAACCCGCCGAGACCACCCGCAAACAGATAGGCGGCGACGACGGCGCCCGCGCCACCGACGCTCATTCCACGCCGAGTCAGCATCACCGGTAGAAACGTGGCGAACGCAATCGAAGTCATAGTTCTTAGGACAACGATCAAATAGAGCAACCCGAGCGGCGCTGCGTACGGACGGAGCGCCCGCAGACCCTGACTCGAATGCGCCGCCCACTCGATCTTCGGCACGCGCGCGATGAAGAACGTGACGACCGCGAGGCCGGGCAGCGCGAGAATGGGCGTCCACTCGATGCCGATGTGCTGCGCAAAAGGCGCGAACATCAGCGGGCCGAGCGAGAAGCCGAGCGTGCCCCCTGAGATGTAGAACGACATGGCCAGCCCCGGCCGCTCACCACCAAGCTGGTGTGCAAGCGTTGCGGCCGGCGGGTGAAAGGCCGCTCCCCCCAGACCTCCCAGCACCAGGATGGCGCCAAGCATCGCCGGCGTTGTCGAGAGGCCGACGAGGCTCAGCACCGCCACCGAGATCACGGGCCCGGCCATCACCAGCAGTCGAGGGCGCCACCGGTCCGCCAGGTGTCCGAACCCAACCTGCGCCACCGATGCCGAAAGCTGATACAGCATGGTCATCGTTCCGGCCGCGGCGAGACTCAAATTGAGACGCGTGATGAGCAGTGGCAGAAGCGGCGCCAGAATGTTGCCGTAGCCGTCCACCATCATGTGGGCGGAGGCCATCAGCAGAACTGTGGGATGCAGGCGCCAGCCGGACGTCATTCAGCGCCTGAATCTCTGCATGACGCGCGCCGTCGCGTCAGTGAATTCGTCGATACGGAGCAGCCTTGCGGACACGGCGAGCGCGATGAGGGCAGTCACGATGGAGAGGGAGACCCGCACGAACTTTCCTGTTTCACCATGCAGTGAGGGCAATCCGCCCAGCCATGCCGCCGCAAAGTACGCGGCAACGCCCATGAACACGGATGCGCACGTGATCTTGACGAACGCCGTTGTCACGCGTCGACCGTCGAGACCGCCGAGCCGTCCGTGCAGCAGCCACAGCAGCACCACGGCATTGAGGATCGCGGCGCTCGCCGTGCCCAGTGCGAGGCCCCGGTAGCCAAGGACCCTCACGAGAACAAGATTGATCGCGAGGTTCGCCGCGATCGAGATCACGCTGACGATCACGGGCGTGCGACTGTCGCGGAGCGAGTAGAAGGTCGGCGACGCGATCTTGACCGCCGAGTAGCCGAGGAGTCCTGGCGCGTAGAACATCAGCGCAGCGGCAGTGGACGCGGTGTCGTAGGCCGTGAAAGCGCGACGCTGGTAGATCAGCGCGACGATGGGCTCGGCGAGCACCATGAGCCCGATCGTCGCGGGCACGTTCAACATCAGCATCATCCGCAGCGCGCGGGAGACGGTGGTCTGGATCGAGCGCAGATCGTCCGTCGCGGCGTGTCGCGAGATGTCTGGCAGCGATGCGGTAGCGATCGAGACGCCGAACAGGCCGATCGGCAGGTACATCAGCCTGAATGCGTACTGCAGCCAGGAGACGGCCCCCTGCTCCTGCCCGGTCGCAAGGTGGGTGTTGACGAACACGTTCACCTGCACCGCGGCGAGCCCGAACGTCGCCGGGGCCATCAGGCGGAGGATCTCGCGCACGACAGGATCCCTGAAGCTGACGATGGGCTGGAAGCGAAAGCCTTCGCGACGCAGACTGGGCCACTGCACGAGGATCTGTCCGAGGCCACCGAGCAACGTCCCCACCGCGATCCCGACGATTGGTTCGAGACCGAAGCGCGGCATCAACGGCACCAGCGCCACTGCGCTGAAGATAGATGCCACATTGAACATCGACGGCGAGAGAGCCGGAACGAAGAACCGCCGCAGCGAGTTGAGCATCCCCATCATCGCCGCGGCCACCGCGAGCGTCGTAAGGAACGGCAGCATGATCCGCGTCAACTGGATGGTGAGATCGAGCGCACCCTCACGGCTCGTGAACTTTTCGTCGGCAAGCGCGAGCGTGATACCTGGCGCGAAGATCATCCCGGCGACGACGAGCACACCCGTGACGACGAGTAATGCATTCATGACCAGGTTGCCGACGCGCCACGCCGCTTCCCTGCCTTGCGTCTCGAGAGTGCGGGTGAACGTTGGGACGAACGCTGCCGTCATCGCTCCTTCGGCGAACAGATCCCGCAACAGGTTCGGGATGCGGAAGGCGACGTTGAACGCATCCATCTGCATGCTGGCGCTCGCGCCGAACACCGCCGCAAGAACCGTTTCGCGAGCCAGCCCGAGCACGCGGCTCGTCATCGTGGCAAGGCCGATCAATCCGGCCGACTTGGCGAGGCGCGAGCTCATGCAGAGACTTTACAAGCTTGACATACGCCCGCGGCACCGTCCGCTTTCGCAGTGAGCGGACAGTGCGCGTCTCGAAAGCGGGACGCGCGAGCAAAAAAGAAGGCTCCTGTCTTGCGACAGGAGCCTGATGGAGGATGGATGAGAGGCTTGTGCGTGCCTTTCATTCGATTAGACGAGCGACCCTTCACAAAGGTTTGCTGTTTCTCACGCACCTGAGAGCCTGCGTTTGACGAGCTCGCTGACGGCCTTTCCATCCACCTGCGCGCCTGCGAGACGGGCCATCGCCGCCTTCATAGCCTTGCCCATATCCTTCTGCGACGCCGCGCCCGTTTCGCGAATGGCCTCGTCGACGATGCGTTCGAGCTGCGCCACATCCATTGGGGGTGGCAGGTACGTTTCGAGCACGACGATCTCCGCCTGCTCCTTGTCGGCGAGGTCCTTCCGCCCTGCCTTGTCGAACTGCTCGAAGGAATCGCGCCGCTGTTTGATCAGCGACGCGATGACCTGCAGTGACTCCGCGTCATCGAGCGCGCGACCGCGTTCCACTTCGCGGTTCATCAAGGCGGCCTTGGCCATCCGCAATGCGCCCAGCTTCAACTGGTCGCGGCTGCGCATCGCCGAGGTGAGGTCGCTGCTGATCCTGTCGATGAACGCCATGTCTGCTCCTCAGGGCTGCTCCTGCGCTTCAGTGTAGACCTGCCAGTACTGCGATGCGACAGCCTTCGGCCTGAACTCACGATCGATGACGCTGCGTGTCGCGCGCAGGGTCCGTCGCTTGGTGCGGAGGAAGTCGCCGATCGCGGACGCGAGCGCCATTGGTTGCTCTCGCGGCACGATCGCGACGTCGGTGCCGAAGACGTCGCTCAGCTCGAGGCCGCCGGGGTTGTCGCTCGACAGCACCGGCGTCCCGCACGCGAGCGCTTCGACGGCCACCGTCGGCAGCGCCTCGAGGAGGGAGGGCAGCACGAAGAGGTCGGCTGCTGCGCAATAGCGCGCAATGGCGCTGTTGTCGATCATGCCGGCAAACGTCACGTGGCGTTCGACGCCCGCCGACCGAGTCACGGACTTCAGCTCGTCCAGCAACGCACCGGTGCCGCAGATGACCAGCCGCGTGTCCGGGTGCAGCCGGATGATCTCGTTCATCGCCTCGATGAGGTACCGCTGGCCCGCAAGCGGATGAAGCCGCTTCACGTTCAGCAGCAGATGGGCGCTCTGGATGCCGAGCGAGGCGCGTGCCTGCCGCTGCGCGTCCTCGTCGTGCCAGGTGAAGGTGTCGGCGACGGGCGGATAGATCGTCTTGATACGCCTGCGTGCAAGCCCGAGCTCCTGAGCGCGCACCATCAGGCGGTCGCTATAGAACGTCACGTACGAGGCGGCGTGATAGGCCCGCGTAAACAGGTCTGGTCCCATCTTCTTCGGCGCGTAATGCCAGATCTCCGTGCCGTAGAGCGTCAGGACGACCGGTTTGCCCATCTGCCTGGCGAGCAGTACCGCGAGCTCCGCGAGCAGACCGTTGCTGTGCACATGGATCACGTCGGCCTGGGCGATGCGAGGAACCAAGGTGCGCCGGATGCGGTAGGCGGCAAGAGTGGATGAGATCTTCAGCGCCCGTGCGAGCGCGCCACCACGGGACCGCGGCAGCCATCCGACGGGGCCTGCCAGCGGTGCGTGACCGCCGCCGCGAGGTGGGTGCGCAACGTACTCGATGTCGGCCCCTTCGTCGCGCGCCCAGTTCCCGAGCTGCCATGGCAGTAGCGCGTTCGCCGCCTGATCGGGCGGAAGGTGTGGCGTGACGTGAAGAATGCGCATGCGGCTCAGTGAAGGGCCGCTATGGCGCGCCCGACACGTAGGCGGATCTGAATTCTGCGAACGTCGCCGGCACGGCGTGCAGCTCACGCGTCGCGAACGAGAGGAAGCGCTCGAGCCGGTCGCAGAACGCGTCCAGTTCGGCCTGGGTGCGATTGTATGGACTGCCGCCGACGATCGCTTCGCTCGAGTGGAACAGCAGGTTCAGGACCGGTTCGTTCCAGCGCGAGAGGTCCTTCGCCAGGGCGATCATGTCATCCAGCGATGAATAGGACGGCCGCAGCCAGCGCATGCGCAGCAGACCCAGCGCGCGCAATGTGCGCTTCGTCATATACGGCCTCGGCGCGCGCGCGTAGGCGAACTGCAGGAATCGGGGGAGTTGCCGGTTGAGCGCCGCGGAGACCGGCACCTCGAGGACGCTGCTGCCGCCGGGCCGTGTCGCCGCGTCGTAGGCGAGGAAGTACGGTTTCAGCGGCGCCTCGACGAACTCGGGACCGCCCTTGTGCGATTCGTAGAACAGCGGTGCCACGCTCGATTCGACCTGGTAACCACACCGCTCGAGCCCGGCGACGTGGTCGGCTGAGAATCCGAAGCGTCCCGAGCGGTACGAGACGGGCCGTTCACCAATCGCCTCGGTGATTGCCGCGGTCAGCCGCTCGAGCTGCGCTTCGAACTGCTCGCGCGGCAGCACCGACGCATATGGATGCCGCTGGATGTCGGCCTCCGTGCATGGGGGCGTTTCCCACGCGTGATGGTGCGCGCCGATCTCGCAGTCCCCACGTTCTCTCAACTGGCGCAGGACCTCCGCCGATGCCGGATCGGTGGCAACAGGATACGTGATGACGTATGTGGGGCGGACGCCGTGACGGGCGAACAGCGCATGCAGCCGCGGCAGCGCGTAAATGTTCTCGAACCGCTGGTTCCGCCGCGCCTCCGCGCTCCACTGATTGTCACCTTCGGTGTCGATTCCGACGAGGAGATGCATGGTCACGTGCGCACGTGCTTCATCGATCCTGATCCGAATCGCCGAGCGTGATGTGCCAGTCGTCGGTGCGGTCGTAGAACGCCGGCTCCACGGGGACGCCGTTCACTTTCACGACGAACTCCATCGTCGACTTGACGAGAAAGTAGCCGGACTTCCGCAGTACCTTCCTGAACCCCGCGTGCATGGCGAACGTGCGGATCTTGTCCGAGTCCGCCTGTCGCGCCTCACGATCGACCCAGCGCAGAAGGGTGGCGATGCCGGTCTCATCGGCGGGATCCGTCAGGAAATCGACGAGAAGGGTGACGCGGCCGCGCGGCTCGACGAAATGGCGGTAGACCGCGTAGCCGACGTTGCGATCGTTGCGGCGCAACGCCGCGATCTGATAACGGACGTGGGGGGCGGTCACGTACTTCCAGTTCAGATACGCCGCGTCACGGCGTACCGCAAGACCGAATTTCGGCGCCAGTTCCTCCCATAAAGTGGTGAAGCTGTCATCGAATCGCTGGATCATCCGAACGTCCGCGCCGAGGGGGCGGCTGCGCGCGACGATCTTCACGACCGGCAGGGTCACGACTGAAACCAGCCGATTCAGCCCCATCGGCCAGTTCGGCCGCCGCAGCGCTCGCCGCGTCATCGGCTTGACCAGACATGGCACTGGGCCGACATCGGGCCAGCGCAGCTTCTGAAACAGGCGATAGGAGGAGTCTGACAGGCCGAGGCCGAGGGACGCGCCGACGTTGCGGTCCCACGTTCGGAACAGCAGCTCGCCGAGGCCCTGCCGCTGTCGCTCCGGGGCGACCATCACGTCCATACCCCACGAACCCTGCACTTCGCGCGATCCCAGCGAGAGGCGGACGGGCATCGTGGCGTACTGGCCCACGATTGCCGGGCCTTCACGCGCGATCCAGATCTCCGGTTCATGCCCGGGATTGTTCGGGTTCTTACGGTACTGCCATTCCCATCGCAGGCGGCTCGACTCAGCGGCATCGTGGCCGAACACACGGCGATAGAGCGCCTCTACCGCGCGCTTGTCGTCCGGCCGGTATCGATCGATGTCTGCCACTACCGTTCAGCCCTTTCGAGGACGTACTCCATGGTGCTGATCAACGCGTTCTGGGTCAACGGGCTCCCCCGCAGCCAGCGCGCGACGGGCGCTGGCATCCGGCGGACCGTGGCCGTCGGTGACAGCTCCTCGCGGACGACCCGCAGGCCCGCGTCCGCGATCTGCCGGCGCAGGCTTTGAACGGTGACGAGCTCGAGCAGATCGTCGTGCTTGCGCTCTCCCCGCCGCGCCGCCTTGATGAACGAGTTTTCGTTGGCCGGTTCCTTCAGAGTCCACGGCGCATAACGCGCAAGGAACTGGAATGTCGCAAAGGCGACCCTCCGTCCGGCGATGAGATGCAGGGGCACCGGAATCTTCAATCGCGGCAGGTGCGCTCCGGCAAATGAGAGGTACGGTGCGGTCGAGAGATACAGGCGTCCACCTGGCGCGAGCACTCTGGCGCACTCGCGCAGGTAGAGCGGCGCGTTGGCCACGTGCTCGATGACGGCGTGGGACAGCACCACGTCGAACGTGCCATCTCGAAATGGCAGGTACATCCCGTCCGCGAGCGCGAAGTGCAGGTTCCGCAGCGACCGCTCGCGACCGAGCACGACGCCCGCGTCCGGGAATCGTTCAACGGGGTCGATGCCGACGACGAGCTGTGCCTCCTCAGCGAGCGAGAGCGGCATGCCACCGCCGCCGCAGCCGGCATCGAGGATCCGTCCAGTCAGCCGCACCCCCACGCGGTCCAGGAATGCGATGACTTTCGCACTGCGGTAGTACTCGAAGAGCGCGTAATCGCGCTCGGACCGGAAGCGGAGATGGGCGTGCGCCTTGATGGCGCGATCGTCAATGGTTCGCACGACCGGTCGTCTGTGCGTGCGTGCTGCCGGTCGTGCCGAACTTGTCGATGAGGGCGGCCCGATCGTGGCCGGTGGCGGTTTCCGCCACCTCGAAGGTCATGATGATCTTGCGGTTGGGATACGCGTCGAGCACGTCGAGGATCTGCGATCCTTCGTACCCGACTCTGGGCGCGATATAACTCAGAATATACCGCACGTCCTCACGGTTTTTCCGGTCCTCGAAGTTGCCGAAGCCATGGCCGATGAAGAGCGGTCGGATGCGGTTTTCGAGCGAGAGACCATTCGCGAGCTTTCCCTGCACGAGGGTGCCAGGCGCCAGCACGCGGCCGAGCTCGATCGATGCGCGGTAATTGTTCTCGGTGCGATGGGTCACCCACTGCGCATACTGGGCGAGATCCCCCGCAACGGCGATGGTCACGACCACAATGGCGCCCCGCGTGCTGATCTGCTGTCGCGCGAACCACACGATCACCAGACGCCATCGGACCAGGAGAACCGCAACCATCAACGCCGCGGCGGCCGCCGATAGCCTGACGTTCGGCCCGACCTCGTACAGGAACGCGAGCCGAATGATGCTCCCGAACACGAGGTATGCCATCAGAAGGAGGAGCGGGAGCAGCAGCCAACGAGCGCGTGCCGTGGATGCTTCGTCCGGCATCTGAATGGTGGTGGTGCGGCCGAGGAACACGGCCGCAAGTGCCACGAGCGCGGGCACGAACATGATGTACCTGCGTTCATTGCCCGAATCGTGCACGACCAGTTCGACCAGCCCCAGGAGGAGCCACCAGACGAGCATTCGTTCTGCCGGGGTTGCGTTGCGCCATCGGGCGGCGATCGTGATTGTCCCGAGCGCCGCAAGCCCCAACACCAGCCACATCCGCGTGAAAAAGTCGTGGACGATGGGAAGCCACGACGCGCGATCCACGAACGCCCGCAGCGTGTACGCCGGCTTGCGTACCACGGACATCTGCCAGGTATAGAAACGGTACTCTTGCCAGTGGGGCATGACGAACAAGACCAGCGCCAGTGCGGCGGCGGCAAGAAGACCTGCGAGCGTCCAGATGGCTGCGCTCACGGCGGCGGCGCCGGGCTCTGATGCGGCGATCCGCTGTCGCGCCGCTGGCCAGCGCGCCAGCGCCAGCGTCAACACGCAATCGCCGACAATGGCCAGTATGAAGAAGGCGGCGGATGCTTTTGTGAACCATGCGGCCACGACGGCGAATCCGGCAAGAAACCCCAACCGCGGCCAGCGTTCAGCGGCCGCGTATGCGGTCCAGCTGGCAACGATGAGCGCCGTCATCGTCGACTCCATCAGCGCCGCGCGATTCCACATCACGAAGACATAATTGGTCGCGAGCAGAAGGGCGCCGATCGCCGCCGCGCGCCCGCCCGAAACGGCCGCAAGCCCGATGGCAATCAGCGCCACGGAGGCGATTCCCGAGGCGACCGGCACCAGACGAGCCTGCCAGGTGCCAACCCCGAATGCCTCGAACGCCAGGTATTCGAGTCCCGTGAACACCGGTGCGAGGAACATCGGGTTCCATTCGTCCGTCCTCCAGGCACCCCACAAAACACGGTTGCGTGCATTGTGGGTCCACGCGCCTTCGTCGTGCCAGACGATGCCGACGGTGGCGTGGGTGGGCGGATCGCTGGTGAGCCAGACGACACGCAACGTGGTCGCGAGGCACAGTGCGATGGCACAGGTGAGCACGGCGTGCGATCGTGTCGCGCGCCGGATCAATGAAGGCACGGTGATTTATAGTACCCGCTGGAGCCCAGCAGATGGCGTCTCATGACAAGCGGCCGGATCTCACCATGGTCGTGCCGACGTACAACGAGCGCGAAGGCATCGCGCCATTGGCCGACGCGCTGTTTGCTGCCTGTGCACCGCACGGTATCGGCCTGGAGCTGGTCATCGTCGATGACAATTCTCCGGACGGTACGGGAGCCGTTGCCGACGACCTTGCGCGCACGCGACCTGTCCGCGTGGTCCATCGCGCCGGCAAGCTGGGCCTGGGCACCGCCGTGATGGAGGGATTCAAGGTGTCGACGGCGCCGATCGTCGGCGTCATGGACGCCGATTTCAGCCACCCGCCGTCATTGGTCCCGAGCCTGCTCGCGACGATCGAAGCCACCGGCGCCGACATCGTCGTCGCGAGCCGGTATGTGCCTGGCGGGAGCACACCGAGCTGGCCGTTCAAGCGCCGTGTGCTCTCTCAACTGGCGTGCGCGCTGGCGCGACCGCTCTCGCCGATCCGCGATGCCGCTTCCGGTTTCTTCATGATTCGCCGGCCAGTGATCGAAGGCCTGACCATCAAGGCGGGAGGATTCAAGATCTGCCTCGAGATCATCGTTCGCGCCTGGCCCGAGCGCCTGGTGGAAGTGCCGTATCGCTTCGACGACCGCGAGCTTGGCGAAAGCAAGATGAGCCTGCGAGAGGCGCTGGGCTATCTCCTGCAGCTGCGGGACCTGTACCGGCTCCGTCTCACCGGTCGGCGTTCGCCATCGCGCCGTTACGAGCGGTTGTCGTCGGCGCGGGTCGCAACGCTCCTGCCGTCCGTTCACCCTCCGCTCTGACCCTCGCCGCGTGCTCTCGCGTCTGAAAGCGCTCTTCAGCAGTCTCGCCGTTTACGGCCTGGGCGACGTCGCGACCTCGCTTGCCAATCTGCTGCTGTTGCCGATCTACACGCGCGTCCTCTCCCCGGAGGATTACGGCGTGATCGCGATGCTGCTGATGATCGAGGCGGTGGCCAAGATCCTCTTCCGCTGGGGAGTCGACACCGCCTTCATGCGCATGTATTACGACTACACGGACACGCGCTCGCGGCAGCGGCTGGCCAGCACGATCCTGGGCTTCCTGCTGTGTGCGAACGGTCTGCTGCTGGCCGGCGCGATCGCCGCTGCGCCGTGGTTGAGCGGCGAGCTTCTCGGCTCACGAGAGAACGCGACGCTGATCACGCTCGTGATCCTCAACACGTTCGTGGTCGGCTTCTATTTCATTCCGCTGCAAGTGCTTCGGATCAACGAGCAGTCGAGAACGTTCATCGCGCTCGTATTCGGCCGATCCGTCGGCACGCTCCTCATGCGGCTGGTGCTCGTGGTCGGGGTGCGCCTCGGCGTACTGGGGATCGTGCTCGCGGATCTGATCGTTACCGCGGTGTTCACGCTCGTACTCCTGCGGTGGTTTGCGCCGCTCATCAGGCCGATGTTTTCCAGGGCAGTGCTCCGGGGGGCTCTCGAATTCGGTCTGCCACGTATTCCACACAGCCTCTCGCAGCAGGTGATCGGCATCGCCGACCGCTACTTCCTAAAAGCTTTCGGCACACTCGACCAGGTCGGCCTCTACTCGATGGGGGCGACGTTCGGGCTCGCGCTGAAGCTGTTTCTGAGCGCGTTCGAGTATGCGTGGACACCGTTCTTTCTCGGCGTGATGAAGGAACCGGACGCGAAGAGCATCTATACCAAGATCTCCACCTATATCGTGGCCGTCCTCGTCTTGCTGGTAGCGGGGCTCTGTTCGGTGTCCACGGATCTGATCCGCTTCATGACACACCCGCGATTTCACTCGGCGGCGCTCGTCACCCCGTGGATAGCTCTGGGCGTCATGTTCCAGGGACTGTATCTGGTTGGCTCCATCGGTCTGATCATCACGCGTCGCACCTCGCGTTATCCGATCGCGACGGGCATCGCTGGCATCGCGAGCGTCACGTCGAATGTCCTGCTCATTCCACGGTTCGGACTGATGGGCGCTGCGTGGTCGCAGACCATTGCTTACGCGACTCTCGCAGGGGTGACGATCGCGTTCTCTCAGTCCGTCTATCCCATTCGATATGAATGGGGTCGTCTCGCGAGGGTTGGCCTATCCGGCGGCCTCGCGTTCGTAGCCGCTACGGCGTTCCCGCTGACCTCGCATCCATTCACGGCGATCCTGGTTCGTGGCAGTGTCGCAGCGTGCGTGTATGGCGGCGTCCTGGCGGTGAGCGGTTTCTTCCATTCAGGCGAGCTGCGGGTGCTGGAGAGCACGTGGCTGCGTGTTCGCGCGCGCGGCGGAGCGCAACGGCCCGAGCCGGAGTCGGTGCAGGTCGAAATGGCTGGAGAACTGGTGACGACGGCGCCGGAGCCGCCCGTCAGCGAGGATTCCCCAGCTCCGCGTCGCTGATCGACCAGGCGTGATTGCGTTCGGCGCTCAATTTCCATAGCCGGCGCGCCGCGCGCGCCACGTGGGTCCGACCCGGGAACGTCGGCATCGGGTCGCGTTCTTTTCCCGCCGACAACACGGCTTCGCGCGCGACCCTCTGGTCCTCCGCGGACAGCACGCTGCCTGATGCTGTCAGTAGCGCGAGGGCGTAATCGAAGTAGCCGTAGAGAATGGATACAGAGAGTGACTTCAGTAACTTCGCGGCTCTTCGTGCGGGCTCGAGCTCGCTCAGGAGCTCGGGCAGCGCCGTAACCTCTCGAAGGTAGAGGGCGTCGGCCCAGATCAGTTGCCCCTGCGGTCCTCCGACCGTACGTCCATCGGCTCTCTTCCAGTAGCAGGGCCGCAGGTCGAAGAGCGAAAAACCGAGCGATCGCAGATACGCATCGACGTCCGCGAAAAGCGGCTGGTTCCTGTAGACGGGCGCGAACTCCACTTCCACTTCCACGCCCACGACCGACCTTCGAAGCGTCTGCTCCCCGCCCTGAAGAATAAACAGCTCGCTGCCTTGTGTGTCGACTTTGACGAAGTCGACGTCGCCGATTCCCCCCGTGTGGAGCACGTGGTCCATCGTGTCGGTCGTCATCTCCGCGGTGGCGACGGTATCGAAGCGCTCCGCTTCCGGAAAGCTGTCGAGGAATGCCCGGTTGGGCTCGAAGATGGACGTGAGGCCGCGGTCACGCGCGATATGCAGCACCAGCGACTCGGCACGCTTGTGGAGCGCGGCGTGAAAGAACACGGTCATCCCGTCAGCGCCGGCTTGCCGATTCAGCCGCTCGAACTCGTCGGCCTCCGGCTCGAACCCGACGATTTTCAGGTGCGGCTGCGCCGCGCGCCAGTTCGGCCGCAGGCCGCCTCGCGCACCGACATCGACGAGGACGAGCGGCTCGCGCTGAAAGACCTGCTCGAACCGCTGATGGATGAACACACTCACCCGAGCATCATGGAACAGAGGTGGTGACGCGTCAATTTCCAGTGGCTCTCGTCAGCGGCGTTCGCCGCCAGACCGAAAACATTCGCGTCTCGTGATCCAGAACGTAGCCCTCCTGCAGCCACGCGTGCAGCCGCGGCGTGTCGAGGAAGAACTCACGCGATCCCCACTCGTCCTTCTGGAGCGCGACGATCGCCGGGGGACGCGCGATGAGATCGCTCAGCAGTCCGGCGGAGCCGTAACCCGGATGATCGGCGGCAAACTCGATGATGACAGGCCGGCTCCAGAAGAAACGAGACGAACTGACGCGATGGCTCTTCCAGCAGACGCTGCCGCCCGAGAATCCGAACACCATGATCGGATCTTCCGCGGCTGTATTCGCCGCGACGTAGCGGACCAGAGCATCGATCTCGGGCACGTCATGTTTCTGTCCCCTGAACCGTTCCAAATAGGTTTGCCGATCGACGCGGCCGCGGATGAAACGCAGGTCATACTGCAAATTCTCCACGAGCCCTGGAAGACCAGCGAGGCGCAGGCCCCACAGTGGCTGTTCGGCGCCAACGCGCGCGAGCGCTGCGACGAGTACGGCAGCCGTGGCGATCCGCACGGTCCAGCCGCGATGCGCAAGTGCCGCCAGACCGGCGCTGGCAACGAGCGCAAGGGGTGGATCCGCCTGCACGAAGTAGTTCGGAAGATCGCGGCTGCCGTTCACCGCAATCGAAAGTGCCGCCGCCGCCAGCCACGAGAGGCTTACGATCGACCGCGCGTCGCGCCAGGGGAACAGGAGCAATGTTCCCGCGCCGCCGAGAAACCACAGGAACTCGACACGGGCGCGCTCGAACGGGAACGTGAACAGATAACGCACGATGGTCCCCGGCCCGTGGTAGGTCTCCTGCGAATACCGCACGTTGTAATCGATCGTCGCCAGCCGCAGCTCGTTGAGGGCGCCATTCAGCGCAAAGTAACCGAGCACGATGACGGTGACCGTCGCGAATCCGATCGCGATGCGCAGCAGGTCGGCCGCGCGGCTCCGAAGATCCCGCGGATCATGCGGGCTCCAGAACCAGCTCGCGGCCACGACCGGCAGCGCGTACGCCGCCGCGTTGTATTTCAGCCAGAACGCGACAGCGAGTGCAGTGCCCGCAGCCAGCGAATGGACTGCTCGCCGTCGTGGATGGGCCAGCAGAACCACGCCAACGGTCACAGCCAGTGATATGAACGGTTCGCACTGGCCCCTTACGTAGATGCCGCTCAGTCTGTGGAGATACGGGTCGCCGAGCAGAAGAAAGAGACCCGCCGCGGCCAGTCCGATTCGCCGGGTGAACCTCATCCATCCCAACCTGACGAGCAACAGTGCAACGAGGGTGGCGGCGGCCAGATCGGCGCCAGCGACGACGCTCTCATGCGGCCAGACGGTGAGCATCAGCCCATAAAGGAAGGCGACTGCGGGAGGCTTCTGGTCCCAGGCGTCCCGGTACATGACACCGCCCGCCATGATGCGGCTGCCGGTGTAGGCATACAGCCCCTGGTCCCCGCCAGCCGGTTCGGCGAGCGACGGCAGCCGCAACACCAGCAGCACGAGCACCATGACTATCCACGGCATGAGCTTCCGCAGCTCTAAGTCGCTTCGCATCAGGGAGTAAGAGCAGGCCGGCTGAGATTGGAATTGGAGCCGGTCAGGTTGAAAATCACTCGCTGAGCCTGTACTATACGGCAACGCTCCCCCTACAGGCGGAACCACGAGCGACCGATACCGCTCGCGTATCGCATCTGCCCACAAGTACCTGAAAGGCTCGATTTCTATGATCCGGACGCTCTCCTGCGGGAAACGTTGCGTTAATCGGCTCCTCGCCCGCTCGGCGGTGGGCGCGATTGCCATGGTGTTCTTGACCAGTGCCCCCGCGCTGGCGCAGCTGACGCGCCTCGACATCTCCAAAGGGGTGCTCGAACCCGGCGGGACCATGCGAGGCACTGATGTCGGCTACGACCCTACGAACGGGGTTTACCTCGTCGTGACCGGCAACGGTCCCGTGTATGGAGTCTTCGTCAATGGTGCGGGTAACGTAGTCAGTGCTCCGTTCGTCATCATGGATGGCGGCAGCGGATGGGCCCACTTCCCGCGCGTGAAGTACACCTCAGACGCTGGCGCATTTCTCGTCACCTGGCATCAGAATATCGGTTCGCCCAACTTCGTCATGGGGCGAATGGTGTCCTACGTTGCCCCCGGCTTTCTGCAGACGCCCATCCGGCAGTTCTCTGATGGCCAGGAGGGAGGAACATGGTGGGAGACTGGCCCGGCCGTCGCGTTTTCGGCCTCGAGCCATCGTTTCCTGGTGGCGTGGAGAACGGTCCAATACGGCATTCAGGGACGGCTCGTCGATATCGGCGGTAATCCACTCGGCGGGATCATCCAGCTGGAGAATCCAGGCGGAAGTCGCGATCCATCATTGGCGTGGAATGCGGCAACCGACGAATTCGGCCTCGCCTACACCGGTTGGAGCGGCAATAGCGCGTTTGCCATGTTCCGCAGGGTGCGTGCATCCGACGGGAGCGTTTCGGCCAAGACGACATTCGGGTTCGGCGCTGGCACGTTCGCCACCGGCATCGACGTCAACACTTCGACAGGCCAGTACGTCATGGCGTGGGCGCTACATCCCGGAACCAATACGGCCGTGTTCGATGCGGGCGGTTCACTGCTCGGCACCAGCTTTCTGACGAGCCGCCTCGGCTTCGATCAGTCGCTCGGTCTGGCGTTCAACTCCGCGACGGGGACGTTCCTCGCCGTCAGTTCGGACCGTGATTCGCTCGAAGTCGGAGCGCTGGAAGTGGCGGGGAACGGTCAGCCGAACACGACCGCGCAGGTCGTCACGAATGGCGCGGCTCTCGGCTCGTTCCATCCCCTCGCTACCTCGCGGGCGGGAACGAACAACTGGAATGTCATCTATTCGCGGGACTTCCGAGGCGCCACCGACCAGATCGTCGCTTCCGGAACGACCGGTGGCGGCGGTGGTTCGCCGCTGACGGGCCCAACGCCGACGCCGACGCCGGCACCGGCACCAGCGCCCACAAATGGGTGCAGCACTCCGGACCCATTCGTCAGCCTCGGCGGCGGTACGTGTGTAAACGGAGGCTGGTTGCCGCCTGGGATCGGCAGTCCGGCGCCCGCGCCTCCGCCGGCGACACCCCCTCCGCCGCCACCGCCTACGAACACCGGCTGCACCACGCCGGATCCGTTCACCAGCCTTGGCGGGGGAACGTGCGTGAACGGTGGATGGCTGCCTCCCGGGCTCGCTCCACCCTCAGTCGCACCGACGCCCCCACCACCGTCGGCGCCGGCACCCACGGGATGCAGCACGCCCGATCCGTTCGCCTCGCTCGGTGGTGGTGTGTGTCTCAACGGCGGCTGGGTGCCAAACGGGTTCCCCGGCACGTGCATTGGCCCCGATCCATTCACGAGTCTCGGCGGCGGGGTCTGCATCAACGGCGGCTGGGTCCCCCAGGGATTCCCCGTTCGTCTTCCTTGAGGGCCACCGCGCGGATCTGATCGATGTTCCTTCGGAGGTTCGCCCGTAATCTGGGCGTCCACTTGTTCGCCGCCGCGCTGACCCTCAGCGCAACGAGTATCGCGTTAGCGCAGCAGCGCTCTCCCTCCGGGGAAGCTGCTGCGCTCGCAAACGGATGGGGGCTGCTCGCCCGGGGCGACGCCGCCGGAGCCGCAGCCATCGCGGTGCAACAACTCACTCGCGATCCGCAAAGCGCGGCGGCGCTCGTTCTGCTCGTCGACGCCGAAATTCAGCGCAGCGGCGCACCCGCCGCCCTCGACGCGTACGAAAAATGGGTAGGCACTCGGCGTCTCGACGACGCGCATGTGCTCCGCCGCATCGCTCGCGCCCTTCTGCAGGACATCGCACGCAAACAAGCGAACCCAAAGGCGAGAGTCAACGCGTTATCAGCACTTGCCGCTGATGGCGACGCCGAGGCGGCGGCGCGGCTGGAAGAAGGGTCGGCGGCGGCTCAGTTCGTCGAGACGCGCTCACTCGCGGCACTGGGCAACGAGCGTGCGGTCGAGCGCCTGATCCAGCAGCTCGCTGTGATGCCAGGATCAAAAACGGCCCTGATCGATGCTCTGGGCGACAGCGGCAGCCGCAAGGCCATTCCTCCGTTGAGAGCGTTGCTCAAAGACCCCAATGACACCAATCGTGCGTCCGCGGCCGACGGGCTGGGGAGACTCGGCGCGACGGATGCGATCAACGACCTGCGGCCGCTGCTGAACGATCCCAGTTTCCCCGTCAAGGTCGAAGCGGCAGGAGCGCTTCTCCGTTTGAACGATTCCAGCGGTCTGGGATTCCTGATGCAGATCGCCTCGAGCGAGCATGCGGCCATTCGCCTGGTTGCGGCGCGGGAGCTCTCCGCCCGGCCCGATGCGTCCTGGCAGAGCCTCGTGCGCAGTCTCACGAATGATTCCGACCCGGTGGTGCGCCTCGGCGCTGCGCGACTGATCGCGCCGTACGACACCACGCTGGCGAACAACGTGCTCGATGACCTGATGCGAAGCGACAATGTGGGTATTCGGGAGGCAGCCTCCGACGCACTCGCCGAGGGCGTCGCGTCGGATTTCAAGACCTTGCGGCGTCTGCTTCGTTCAGCCGACCTGCTCGCGCAGGTGAATGCCGCGGCCCGCATTCTGGAAATCACCCGCGCCTGATCCGCACCGCCGAACGCGCGCCCGTCCTTACGCGTCTCAGCGCGCGTCGCGAATTGCGTCCCTGGTCACCAACGGTTCGGTGCCGAACAACGTCCGCGACGCCACCTGCCACGCAATCGCCCGTTTCGTCACGGCAAGCCGCGCGAGATCGCCAATGTGTCTCGTGACATAGGACGGACGGAGGAAGAACCGTCGCTTGGCGCGGTTGATGGCCGCCATGACGACGCGATGGTTCAGCCCGTTGCCTTCGAGCACGTAGTACGAATACTCCATGCGTGACCAGTCATCCCGGGCGTCGGCGGGCAGCAGCCCGTCGCGCAGGCACTTTTCGTAGAGGCCGGTGCCCGGATAAGGAACGGCTGGATAGAAATTCGCGAAGTCGGGATCCAGTTCGATCGCGTACTCCACCGTCTGATCCATCGTCGCCAGCGTCTCCCCTGGATATCCGAAGATGAAGAACGCGAAAGAGCGGATCCCCGCCTCGCGCATATTGCGAAAGGCGGTCTGGATCTTCTGCCGCTCGAGACGCTTGATCATGTTCTTCCGCACATCTTCGGACTCGGTCTCGATGCCCAGCGCGAGCATCCAGCAACCAGCGCGCTTCAGGCGATGCACGAACGCGGGATCGGTCAGGTTGTCGGCCCTGGCGTTGCCAAACCATTGAATGGGGAGCCGCCGCGCGATCAACTCATCGCAGAACGCGGTGAAGGACTTCACGTTGAGCGTGACCGTGTCGCCCCACAGATAGAAGAACTCGATTCCGTGCTCGCGGTGATTGCGCTCGATCTCGTCGACCAGCGATTTTGCGCTGCGCTCACGAAACTTGTGCCCCTGATGAATGGGTGCGACGCAGAAATCGCAGGAGTACGGGCAGCCGCGGCTGGTTTCGACGATCACGTACGGCTTGTCGACGAGCGGCAAGACATATTTCGCCAGCGGCAGCAGATCCCATGCCGGATACGGCGCGTCGAGAAATCCACTGTAGCTGCCGTGCGCGCGATGCGGCACCACGCTCCCATCCGCCGATCGCCACGTGAGACTCGCCACTGCGCCCAACTCCAGGATCGATCCGAGCGTGGCGAGCTGCACGGCCGCGCCCTCGGGTTCGCCGACGAACATTCCGTCCACCTGCGGTGACCGCGCCATGGCCAGCTGCGGCACCGTGGACGCATGCGGCCCGAAGCAGAAGATCGGTGCGCCGTAGCGCGTCTTGAGGCGGCCGACTTCCGCGGCGTCGACGTCGAGCGTGGGTGTCGTACTCGGGAACAGGATCAGCGTCGGCTCGAACCGTTCGTCGTCGAGCTTTCTGATCACGTCCTGGATCGAGAGACGCTCGATGGTCGCGTCCACCAGGCGCACTTCGCATCCGGCATGCCTGAGGAGCTGAGCGAGCAATGCCAGCGTATACGGAGGCTTCGTCGTGCCGAGCACGTCGTCGCGCTCCTGGCAGCGACCCTGGCGCGTGAACGCCACGCCATTGATCAGGGGCGGATTGAGAAGGAGTGTCTTCTGACCGAGCATCGTCTGAATCAGCGGACCACCGTCAACGGAATCGACCGTCGCGGGGTCGCGGCGACAGCGGAATTGACAGCCTGCGTGACCGGGTGCGGCGACAGCTCCACCTTGCAGCAGCGGCGGCACACGGGAAAGATCCCGTTCTCGACGAGGCGCCGCCGCATGTCGACGAGCTTCTCGCCGTTCCAGATCTCTTCGAGTGTCTGCGTGTTCAGGTCACCGACTTCGACCCGGATGAAGGGACAGAAGTAGACCTTTCCGGAATAGGACACGCGCGCCTGCAGGAACGGATAAAGGCAGCGGCCCTCGAGTTTCGCTCCCGGCGTGTAGTAGCTGTCGATCAACTCCGGGTGAACCTTCGGTCGATAGTCGAAGAGGATATTCCGCTCACGGCACTTCTGCTGGAGCGCTGCGACTTTTGCGCGCACTCGCGCGATGTCGAGACCGGGATCGTGCGTAACGAACGTGGCGATAACCGAAGGCGACGCGGCATCGAGCAACCGCACCGTCTCCGCCACTTCCTCGGGCGTGCTGAACATCAGATGGTTGAGCCCGATCGCGTCGACACCGAGTTCATCCGCGACGTCGACCATCTCATCGAGCGCGTCGAGGGTTTCATGCGTCACGGTCGTGTTGATGCTGACGCGAAGCGGCGCCTGCCGGCGTCGCGCCGCCGCCTGCAGCCGCCCCAGCCCGGCGCACGTTTTCTCGAACGTCCCTTTCAGGCCGCGAGCCGTATCGTGCAGTTCCTTGGGCCCGTCGATCGAAACACTTATGTGCTTCAGGAAGCCGTTCGCCGCGAGTTCAGCGAGTGCGTCTGCGCGCTGTTCGGTGATGATCGTGCCGTTGGTCGTGAGGTATCCGCAGGCGTAGCCCTTCTGCTTGAAGAGATCCATGACGGACAGAATGTCTTTCCGCATGAATATCTCTCCGCCCGTCAGACTGATCTGAAACCCGTCGCGCTCCGGGAACGCGCGGTCGAGTGACTCCAGATTCAGCTCCTGGCGCCACTCGCCCTCGATGTTCAGAAAGTCGCCGACGTAGCAGAACTCGCAGTGCAGATTGCACCGCATCGTGGCTTCGTACACCGCGCCGAAGGGAAGCCGATCGGCGCGACCGGACTTTTCCCGGACGAAGCGACTGATTCGACGCTCGTAGCGGTGCCGGCGATAGCGTGCCCACGCATGACGGGCAAGGGGCATCGCGCGCGCTCGAGTCGCGACCGATTCGCGCAGTCTACGAAGGGTCATCCAGTTGCCAGATCTCCAGCGGCGGACCTGGACGCTCGAGAGCGTCGTCGATCCGGGTGTCGGTGTTGTGCAGGAAAGGTTCCGTTCGCGACCGTTCCGCCTGTGTAGCTTCAGGCCGGTAGGGCGAGAACCGGGCGATCAGCCGTCCGTGTTCGGACAGTTCCGTGACGAACGTCGCTAGCTCACGATCCAAGTTATTGTAGCGTTTCAGGATAACGTACGTCACGCCCAGCCGTTTCAGTTCCCGCACGCCATCCGCCGCGGAGAGTCTTGCGGGGTCCACATAGATTTTGTCGGAGTCCAGTCCACCGCTGCCGAGCCAGATGAGCCGGTATGCGGGGGTCGGATATGGTTCGATCCTCAGCTGGATCTGGAATTTCGTAGAGGCCGCCTCTACCGTTCCAAGATTGGTGGCGAGCGCTTCGCGAAGACTGTCGCGCGACGGCGTGAGCGACACGGAATACGGCTGGATGAGGATGGTGGCGCCGGCAGCAACATGGTCGTGCACGAACCGCAGTGCGACGGTCCGCGTGTCGTCGGTGCGAAAGAACTGGTCTACGCGGACGCTCTCGCGCAAGGGCGTCAGCACCGCCGCGAGGATCACGATCCATGCGGCGACGCGCGATACACGAAACGTAGACGCGAGATGGTCGATCATCCATGCGGCCAGGATGGCAATCGATGGCAGCATGGGATTCAGATAGCGGCTGGCCGGCGCCGTGTTCGCGATGAACAGCAGGAACGAGAGCGGAAAGAGAAGGAGCAGCACCGCGCGCGCGGGTGCGACGAACGCCATACAGGTGGCGCCGGCCACGCCGAAGGCAACGACGATACCTCCCATAGAGTCCATCCACAGCATCTCCATATAGCGCCCCAGCGGAGCGAACGGCTGGTCATGGACGGCTCTGTCGATGACGATCTGGCGGTTCGCGATGATGTCGCGCATGGCCGTGATTGGTTCGACGAGGACAAACGGCGACAGGGCAAAAAAGACGATCGTCGACACGATCGCCGCGGCCACGAGGTGGCGCAGCACGACGCGTGTGCCGGCTCCACGCCAGCGCTGCACGATCGCCCACACCAACGGAAACGTCAGAAAGATCGCGTAGTAATGCGTCGAGAAGGCCACGCCGCAGATCGCGGCCGCTGCGATCACATCACGTGCGGCGCGGTTGGGCGTTCGAATACACGGCCAGATCCTGATGATCGCCACGTGCGCCAGCACGATGATGAGCGTGACGGGAACATCGTGCTTCACGTAGTGTGAATCGCGCACGGCGAGCGGCGACACTGCGAGAAACAGCGCGCAGGCCAGCCCCACCTGAACGTTGAACAACTCTCGTCCGAGACGGTATACGGCGACGACCGACAGCGTTCCACATAGTGCGGTGAGGAGCCGTCCGGCGGTATAGATGCCCACCGGATTCGTGAAATACAGCTCCTGCAGTGCCGCGAGAGAAGACACCCCGCCCGTCAACCAGACCGCGGCGAGATAGACACCGACCCAGCCGAAGAGAACGTAGAAGTAAAACGTGGGGTAGAGGAAGTTGCCAGGGTTGAGCGTCCCTTTTGCGAACGACAGCGCTCGCGTCATGATGGCGACTTCGTCCGGGTTATAGACCGCGGGCAGCCCGTATTGGATGCCGACGAGACGCAGCACCAGTGCAACGACCGAAACCGCTCCGAGCGCCCAGATCACAGAGCGGCGAGCATCCAGAGTGGACCCGGGTGCATCGACTTGGACGACACCACTCCGGCTGCGCGTATCACTCATCGGCCGAGCCACTCCCGGATGACATCGATCGGCACGACGAAGCGCGCCAGCCACAGGTTGTAACCGCCGAGCGGATATGGGGCGACCTGCCGCAGCCCGTGCATGAACGCCTGGTACTGGACCAGCAGCAGAAAGGTGTAACCGATGACAGCCGCACTGGCGAGCGCCACCTGTCGCGCTGACGGCGACCAGGCGTCGATCAGCGCCGCGAGCGAAAGGACGAACACCGGAATGCAACTGATGAAACGGCGTGATCCAAACGCCTCACCCGCCCACCAGTCGGCGACCGCCGCGTTGACATACCACGACAGCATCAGGAAGATCGCCGCGCTCGCCGCGATCAATGGCTGCCGCCGCCACAACGGAATGAAGCCGATCAATGCGATCGCCACGACCGGGGTCCAGGTGAAGAGACCATGCCAGTCCGACACGAGGACGGCGAGCAGCGCGGGTTGCGTCCAGAGCATGAATCCGGGTCCCTGCGGCATCGCCAGGGGCCGGCCATAAAGCGACATCCAGACGATCATCTGCGGCACGAACACCAGCAGCGCGGCACCGGCGGCCACAAACAGAGTGATCAGCGCCTCGGGGAGGCGGATGGCTCGCGCCCTGAGCCGCCAGCCGAGATCGAAAGCGATCGAGGCGAGCAGGATCGCATCCTGCCAGCGCATGAGGGCGGCAAATCCGGCGAGAGTGCCGAGCATCGCATAGCGTCGCAAGTCGTTCGATTCACGCGTGCGGATGAAGACGTACCAGAACGCACTGGTGGCGAGCAGCGAGGCGGCATGCGAATAGCTCGGTGATACGAGTGAGTAGTAAATAGCGCTCGAGGAGAGCCACATGACGAGAGTGGCCCACGCGGCGGCGCGCGCGCTGAAGACATTGGAGGCGAGCCGCCATGAGAGCACGACACCTGCCGTCGCGGCGAGCACGCCGCTGATGCCGGCCGTCGCCTGGTAGAAGCGCGAGTAACCATCCACGGGCCAGCCGGCGCCGACAAGGTTTGCGAGTGAGGCGCCCATCCATACCAGCAGGAACAACGGCGCCCACAGAATCGCGGGGCCGACAGGCATGTAGTTGCGAACGTGGCCCGTCGCCGTGTCCTCGTACACCCAATCGGTGTCCTTCTCTCCGCCCTGCAACCGGTACATGCGGATGTAATCGTTCCTGAACTGGAGATCGTGATCGATCACCGCCGATCGCAGCTGCACGTAATGGTGAACCGCATCTCCGATCAGCACGCGCCCATCCGGTTTCGGAAACAGCACGAGATTGGTCACGTACGCGAGGGTGAACAGCAGGCCGATGGCGACGATCACGTATACCGTGCGACGCTCGATCAGCTGCAGGACCGAGCCAATCAAGGTTTGCGGAACGTCAGGAGATTGAGGAAGCACAACCCCGGCATCGGCAGGAGCCGAGTCAGCCAGCGATGCAGTGGGGCGAGTGCCTTCGGCTTCCGGCGGATCATGCGCGTGACGAGTGGCACCGTGGGAAAGACGCCCTTTCGCGACGTGAGTGAAAACCCGGCGCGTCGCCCGAGGTCGATATAGTCCTCTGCCGGCCGGTCTCCCGGGTGTTTCAACTCCGACGCCGTGCGAATCAGCCGGCCCCGCAGCAGGAAATGTACGCGCGACTGCAGGTGCGCCAGGTTGGGCACCGAGACCAGGAGCTCACCTTCAGGCTTCAGAACCCTGTGGAGTTCCGCGAGCGCGACCGGCTGCTCGGCAAACGAGAGATGCTCGAGCACGTCGAGACAGAGGGCGCGATCGAAGCTGCGGTCCGGGTAAGGCAGTGACGTCAGTGAGCCGTGCCGCACCGCCGCCGAGGAATAGGATGCATCGATGCCTTCGATGGCGAGGCGGCCGGTGTACTCGTCAACGAGCACGCCCTCACCGCATCCTGCATCGAGCACACGCGTGCCGGCCGGAAGCGCGTCGAGCCAGCGCCTCACGAAGTCGAGCTTTGCAATGTAGGTCGGGTAGTAGTCCCAGTCCGGATCCAGTTCGCGGTGGTACTCGCCGCGGGCGGCGTACTCACCGTCACGCCGGACCACCGGTGACCTGGCTTGCATCAGGAGATTGTACAGGCTCGCCGTTCGCGCGGACGAGCCTGCGCCGATGCCGCGGATCTAGAAGCCGCCGCCGCCGGAGCCGCCGCCGCCCCCTGGTTTTGCCGGCGTTCCGACTGGCGTCCCGAACGGAACTGGCTGCTGCGGTGTGGGAGCCGGAAGCTGACCTGGTCGCGGCGCCGTGAGCGGCGCGTTCGCGTTCGGCGGAAACTGTTGCCCCGGCACCGGTACCATCGGCTGCGGCGCGCCTGGCGGCATGTTGGGCTGAGCCTGGTTGCTCACTCCCGGCGGCAGCACTGGCTCGTCATCCATATCGGGGATCGCGGGAGCCGCGGGTCTCGGCGTGAACATCGGCGGCGCCGACGTGTTGATCGGACCGGTGTTCGCGGGCGGCCGGCTCGTGGGCAGAATCATGATGCGATCGAACACCGACGCTCCTGCAATCGGAGTCGGACGCTCGGCGACGATGTAGCCGCTGACCGCACGCAAGAGGATGTCGAGCGCGCGCCGCTCGGGCATGTCAGCGATCCGAATCGAGACGGGAGTGGAAACCTTCTCCCCGTTCACGATCCGCGTCTGACCCACGCGTGCCCACTCGGCCATGATCGCCGACAGCGGCACGTCGTCAGCCGTCAGGGTGACGAGGCCGTTCTGAATTGAGAGCTTGAACTCGCCCGCAGAGGCTGGGGTCGCGAGAGCCAGCAGCGCCGGGATCACGAAGAGCAGATGGAACTTGCGCATATTTTTGGACTCCCGAAGCAGAAATTCAGTATACGCCTCGTTAGAGAGGATGGCGAGCGGGACGGACTGGAAAAGGAGGCCGCCGGGACCTAGATGAGCTTGGTAACCCAGAGGGGGGAGTCTTTCCGCGGCAGGTCACAGGCGCGGCAGACGTCGGGCCCGCCGCTCTCGAGATGTTCGCGTCGGACACTCCTGTAGAGGTCGTTGTTCCAGATGTCCTTGATGGACGCGGTGTTGAGATCGCCGAGGATCGTGTGCCCGTCGAAGTCGGCGCAGCACAGGGCAACGCGGCCGTCCCAGAGAACGGTGAACGTGAGCCACGGACGATAGCAGGGGTAATTGACGTCTGACTGCTGATGCAGCGTGCCGCCCCAGTTGTGCAGATCCGTGATGTGGATCTTGTCGGCCACCTTGCGCCAGTGCTCGATGAAGGCCTGCTCGTCGGCCGAGTTGTTCTGGCGTACAAACGAGAGGATCAGTTTGGGCCGGCGCCTGCCCGCCTCGCCGCGCAGGCGGACGAGGCGCTCGATGTTCGCGATGACTTTGTCGTATTTGAGTCCGATGCGCGTGGACTCGAAAACTTCCTTGCCCGAGGCATCGACGCTGATGTTGATTGCGTCGAGGCCTGCCTCGATCATGCCGCGGGCGACTTGTTCGGTGATCAGCGATCCGTTGCTGATCATGCCGACTTCCTTGATGCCCTTCTGTTTCGCGTAGCGCACCTTCTCCACCAGCTTGCGGTCGACGAAGGGCTCACCGTAGTTGTGGACACGGACGTGCGTGATCCCGAGGTCCACGCACTCGTCGACGATCTTCCTGAAGAGATCGAAGCTCATGATCCCCTGCCGGCGGTGCATCTCGTCGCGCGGGCAGAAAACGCACTTCGCGTTGCAGATGTTCGTGCTTTCGATCTGCACGATCTCCGGCAGGATCGGGGAATGGTCGCGGCCGGTCGCCAGCATGATCCTGCGAACAGGCTTCGCCTGGCTGCGCAGCGCGCTCTCGGCGGCGCTCCGCAAATGTTTCTTGATTCCGACCGGATGTGACATCGGTCCTTATTGCTGCCGAAAGTATTCGACCACGCGGCTGAGGATTTCGTCGAGTTCCACCGTTGGCTCGTAGCCCACGAGCTGGCGGATCTTCGTGATGTCCGGCACGCGCCGCGGCATGTCTTCGAATCCGAATTCGTACGCCTCATCGTAAGGGATGCGGACGATCTCCGACGCGCTGCCCGTCAGGCGTTTCACCTTGTCGGCCAGATCACCGATCGTGATCTCGTTGGTGTTGCCGATGTTGAACACCTGGCCCACAGCCCGCGGCTCGTCGACGAGCGCGACCAGCCCGCGCACGACATCGCCGACGTAGGTGAAGCTGCGCGACTGCGTGCCGTCGCCGAAAACCGTGATGGGTTGATCGGCCAGTGCCTGCCGCACGAACGTGGGCAGGACCATGCCGTAGCGCGCCGTCTGCCGCGGCCCGACCGTGTTGAAGAACCGGACGACGACGACGGGGAGCTGCTTCTGCTTCCAGTAGGCGAGCGCGAGGAACTCGTCGAGGGCCTTGCTGCAGGCATAGGCCCACCGGTGCCGG
>DATLLF010000329.1:0-11273 GCA_035537955.1 Vicinamibacterales bacterium
GGAGCGAGGGACTGTGATTCGCTTTTCGGCCTAATTTCGACAATCGTCAGTCTCAGAAAGCGATCTTCGGCAGCGACAGAAGGGTGCCCCTGAGGGTATCCCGCCGGGTTCCTGACGCAGCTGCACCGCGCGACGGCCGAAGGTGTGCCGGTGAAGGGCTATTTCTACTGGAGCGCGATGGACAGCCTCGAATGGACGGCCGGCTTCCGCAATCGGTACGGGATCGTGTACGTCGACTTCAAGACGCAACAGCGCACGCCGAAGAGAGCGCGGCATTGTTCCGCGAAACGGCAAGGCTCAACGCGCTGGTGTAACCGGACTTCGAAATGAGACGCACCCGACCCTCGTCTTTCGTTTGTGCGGCCGGGCTCGGGTTCCATACACGAGCGCCTTGATCAAGGAGCGGGATTTCTGGCGACCCGTATTCGTCGTCGAACAAGAGGTCGACGGACATGGCATCGTGTTCGTCCCGTCCGTGCCCGATACGAGCAAAGGTTCTGTTCTGCTGGTTGCACGCGAAGACGTGCAGCTCGTGCCGACTCTATCGGCGATCGATCTGGACGCGTCATTGAAGAAGCTTGGCGCAGGACTCGTGAGCGAGCACCGGATCCAGCGCCACCTGGCGTTCTAAGCCGCGCGGGCTGTGCACAGTAGCGCCGGTCTTTTCATCTACTCAAGGCTGCAGGTTCGCGCTTGCAGGTGGCGGCGGAACAACGCCGAGCTTTACCAGCACCGCCAACCAATCAGCATTGGCGTGGTGCAGCACGATCTTCCCGGCTTCGATCCGGTCCATCAGCAGGAGACCCCATGTCAGCTGCTTGTTCGTCGGCGCCACTCCCATGAAGGACCCGAGATGCGTGCCACGCAGTGTTGCGCGGGTAGCAACGGTGTCGCCCTCCGCGATCTGGTGCTCGATCGTAGTTTGTAGATCAGGAAATGCGGCGCGTATTAATGGTTGCCGCTCGATCGTTTGATAGAGTCCCGGATGCTCCTTCAGTGCCTCGAAGTTTTTCTCGTCGAGTGCCTCCAAAAAGCGACGAACGATGGCCTTGTTGTCGTCTGCTGACATCGTGCAAGTCTCCTTAACTGGCAAACCTTCCGCGCACCCTAATGTGTCCTATCGGCATCGTCCCTTCTTTCATCGTGACGTGAACACGAGTGTGCTGTTTGCCCGCGCGGTCGTGCCACCAGTCGCGCGGCCGTTCGCCGAGATCGGCCGCATCATCGGCTGCGACATCACCGGCAGCGTCTTGCCGCCTGCCGTGATGGTGTCAACCGTGAGCTCTGCGTAGACCATGGTGCCCTGCGTCTTTTGCTCGGAGACGGTGAGCAGTACCTCGCTTTGCGCGGCGGCGATCACCTGGCCGCCTGACTGCACCGGCTGCGCGAGCCGGCCGTGGTAACTGCCGGGATGCGTGAAGTCGATCGCTTGGCTCGTCGTCACCACGAGCTGCGTGCCAGCGGGAATGTCGCCACGCTGCTGCGGCTGCACCGGCCCGGGGCGCGAAGCGCTCGACGGCATCGACTGCATCAGCAGATCCTGGTCGACCGGTTTCGGCACTGCGGTCGACGTCGGCCCATCCGGGATTTCTGCAAACTCGCTGGTCAACTGGTTCGAGAGCTGGCAGAACATGCCGGTCTGTCCGCCTGGCGTCGGCTTCTCGACTCCGCAGGACCGCGCGTACATGCGAAGCAGGAGCGCCTTCGTGTCAATCGCGTGCTGCAGGTCCGTCGGATTGTGCGTCTGCTGGTACGCGAGCCAGCTCTGTTTCACATAGAGATAGTTTGGATAGTACTGGCCCATCATCAACTGCAAATTCACCGGCACAGGCGGCAGTGGGGAGGGGCCGGCGTTGGCCTCGGCCGTGCGTCGCGACTCGTTGATCCGCTGCCGCGCCTCCGGAAGGGTCGCAGGACATTTCGGGAGCGCGACGTCTCCAAATTTCGCGAGCGGATGCTTGCGCGAGACCTTGAGAAACTCACCGCCCGGCATTGGTACCGTCGCATTCCAGAAGTCGAGGATCGTCGAGCCGGTGCTGTCGGGATGCAGCGGACCGTAGACGCAGTCAAGGTACGTCGCACGCCGCGTCTCGAGATCCGTAACCTGTCGCGTTGCCACGGGCTGCGCGGGCAGTTCGACATCCTGCTCGATCGACGGGCGAAAGTCTGCCGCGCGGACCGGCCGCACCTGCTGCTGCATCAGCGGCGCTCGCGTGCCGAGGTTCTGATCATGCCACGCGATATGGTGGTCGATCGCCTTGAACAGATTCGTGAGGACCGTCTGATAACGCGGATTGCTGCAGCCGCGCGCGCCCAGCGCCAGCATGGCGGCGGCGTTCGGATTGAGCAGCCACGGCGCGTCGGCGTTGCTCTCCTGGCCCGGTTGACTGTCGTTCGAGAAGGCCGCGCTGATGAGGCCGCGCGCGAGGAACTCGCCGCTCGGGTACTTGCCGGTGACGCTGTCGGACCCGAGGTAGGCGATGTACACCGCGAGCTTCGCGAACCCGGGGGACAGCACATCCTCGCACTTCGCATGCGACGCGGCGAGCAGCACCGAGAGCAGATCCATGCGGCCGTCGTTGTCGTCAGCGACGTGCATGACGTCGCCCTTCTCGAGGGTGTCGATGAGCGAGCCGGCGCGCGGGGCGTTGCCTCCTTGCGCGGCCAGCGCCGGCGTCAACAGCAGGAGGGCGGCGGGAATCAGCGGCGCGATGGCTCGGAGCGACACGAGCATGGCGGCCCCTACGCTAAATCCGGCACCCGCGCATCGTCAAGGTGTTCGACCCCGGTTGTGCCGGTGTGACCCGGTTTGCGGAGGAAAACCGGAGGTGTCAGACGGCGCTGTGAAGACGCTGGACGAAACAGAACTGGCTCGTCCGTGAGGCACCTGATATGGCGGTTTGCGAAGCCGGTCGGAGCCTTGTTGCTCCTCCTCGGATCGCGCACAAATCAGTTGTTTCTGGCCGAAAGCCTCCCGATCGTGATTCTGTCTCGGCGAGTCCCGATCTGCCGTTTGCCGACACGTTCCCTACACAATTTGCTGCACCAACAGTACGGGCTGGAGCGCGAGGTTCCTCTGACACGGAAGTGGCGACCTGCTCGACATCCTTGAGCGCCCGAATCCCGAGCCCCGACCGTTACGCTGGCAAACGCATCTTCGCCCTGCGACGTGAGGACTACGTGTACTTGGTGCCGTTCGTCGAGCACGTGCCCTACTCGCTTCTCAGCGCGATCGCCGGATCAACCCGCGTCGCGCGCACAGCCGGGATACCGCAGGCGACGATGGCGACGACCACGAGCGTGGCGACCGCAAGAAGTGACGAGATGTCGAACGTCCCCACGCCGTAGACGAGCCCCGCCAGCAGCCGTGCCAATCCTGTCGTAGCCGCCAGACCGATCGCGGCGCCAATCGCGACTCGCCAGGTGCCGTCGCGCATGACGCGCCTCACGATTTCCGCGCGGCTCGCACCGAGCGCGAGGCGAATGCCGAACTCGCGCGTCCGCTGCGCCACGAGATAGGACATGACCCCGTACAGGCCCACCACCGACAGCACCAGCGCGGTCGCCGCAAAGACGCTGAGCAACCAGCTCGTAAAACGCGAGGCGGATGACTGCTGCGCAACCAGATCCGCCAGCGTGCGCGCGTTGAACGTCCCGATCGACGCATTCCCATCGCGGATCGCGGCGCGAACCGCCGACGCGACCGATGACGGCTCCACGCGAGTGCGGACCAGGACCCCCTGGCTGGCGCGGTCGAGGTAGGGCAGGTACAGATCGGGATCTCGAGTCGGATTCTCCGGCAGCCCTCGATATTTCACCTCGTCGACGACGCCAACGATCGTCATCCAGGGATTCTGGCTGCCGGGTGCGCCGACTTTGATGCGCTTGCCGATCGGATCCTGATTCGGCCAGAACCGGCGCGTCACGTTGTGGCTGACGATGACCGCTGGGCTGTCCGGCCTCTCTTCGCTTGGCAGAAACGTACGCCCGGCCTCGAGCCGGATTCGCAGAGTGGCGAAGAATTCCGGCGTGACCCGATGAATGTACGCGCGTGGCAGCGTCTCGGCGGCGACCGTCGCGTCCCCTTCGGCCGAATAGAAGATCGCCGACGCGCCGCCGAACGGAGTGTCGCTTGCCAGGCTGACCGCCTCGACGCCGGGCACGGCACGGACGCGATCGAGCAAATCGGCATGCGAGGTGACGAACGGCGCGGGCGCCGCAGCCGCCGCGCCCGGCAGGGCTGGTGGCGCCGTCTGCCGGGGAATGGTCGCGTTCAGAACGAGCACGTTCGCCGCCTCGAACCCCGGGTCGATCGCCGCAAGCTTCTGAATCGAACGGATCATCAGCCCCGCGCCGGCCAGCAGTACGACGGCCAGCGCGACCTCCACAATGACCAGCCCGCTTCGAAGACGCTGCGAGCGCATGCCGATCGAGCCACCTCGCGAAGACGTTTTGAGCGCATCGCCCAGCCGGGGTAACCGTGTGTGCATCATCGGCGCGAGACCGAGGATGATGCCGCTGAGCAGCGCGATCACGATGCCGAACGCGAGCACTCTCAGACTCAACTGCGGCGGCACGAACGTCGGGAATGCCACGGGGCTCGCGGCGATGAGCGAAGGGAGCGAGATCTGCGCGACCGCCATGCCCGCCAGCGCGCCGAGCAGCGCCAGCACGCAGCTTTCCGTGACGAGTTGCCGCAGCAATCGACCCGGGCCGGCGCCCAGTGCCGTGCGCACCGCGATTTCGCGCTGCCGGGCGTCGGACCGGCCGATCAACAGACCCGCGATGTTCGCGCAGGCAATCAGCAGCACCAAGGTGACGGCCGCCATGAGCGCCACGACGATCGGGCGGAGCTGCTGCAGCACATAATCTGCCAGCGGACTGACCTCGACACCACGCTTGTCGTTGGTCTGCGGATAGGCCGCAGCCAGCTGGCGCGAGATCGTGTCGAGTTCGGCGCGCGCCTCGGCGAGCGTCGCGCCGGCCTTGAGGCGCGCGAGCGTCTGAAACCCGCGGCTACCGCGATTGTCGAGCGGCGTGCCGCTCATGGCGAACGGAATCCAGAGTTGCGCCGTGTCGGACACGCCGGTAAAGCCCGCCGGCATGATGCCGACGACGGTGAACGTTCGCGTGCCGAGCTGAATCGTTCGACCCACGATCGAGGGATCGGCGCCGAAGCGCCGGCGCCAGAGTCCGTCGCCGAGGATAACCACGGCGTCGCGATTGGGCACCGCGTCTTCTTCCGGCCTGAACACGCGGCCGTGCGTTGGCGACACACCGAGGAGCTTGAAGTACGGCGGCGAGACGGCCTCGCTTGGAATGGGCTCGGGTTCGTCGACGCCTTGGAGCGTCGTGTTCAGCGTGGTGTAGGCCGCCATCTCGTCGAAACTCGTCGCCCGCGCGCGCCAGTCGACGTGGTCGGGATAGGAATTCCCCCGCCGCTCCACACCGGCGGCGCGCTCGACGTTGCCGATCAGCACGACGAGACGGTCGGCCTGCGGGTAGGGCAGACCGCGCACGAGCATAGCGTCGACCAGGCTGAACATGCCCGTTGTCGCGCCGATTCCGATCGCCAGCACGAGCACGGCGACCAGCGCGAACGCCGGCGCGCGGCGTAGCGTGCGGAGCGCGTAGCGGAGATCCTGCACGAAGCTCTCGAACGAAGGAAATGTCCACATGTTCCGGGTCTGCTCCTTGAGTGCAGTGATATTGCCGAACTGTCGTGCGGCGGTCCGCCGCGCGATCTCGGGAGCGAGGCCGTCGCGCTCGTGCTCGGCCTGACGCATCGCGAGGTGGAACGCGATCTCGTCGTCGATGTCGCGGGCGCGGCGGCCGCGGCGCAACAGCGTCAGCAGCCGATTCCCCCAACTGATCGCGTCATGGAGGCGCTTCATGACGGCCATGATCAAGCGCCCTGCATCACGCGCGTGACCGCGGACGCGACGCGATGCCAGTACGCGGCCTCCTCGTCGAGCGCGCGCCTGCCCAGCGCGCTGAGACGGTAGAACTTCGCGCGCCGGTTGTTGTCCGATGCGCCCCACTTCGAGCGCACCCAGCCGCGAACCTCGAGACGATGGAGCGCCGGATAGAGCGCGCCTTCCACGACGCCCAGCACGTCGTCGGACGCACGCTGAATGGCGGACACGATGCCGTAGCCATGCATCTCGCCGCGACTGAGCACTTTGAGAATCAGCATGTCGAGCGTGCCGGGCATCAGCTCGCGGGTTTCCTGTGCTCCCATAAACGATTTAGGGATGATAACGCAGCCCGTCGGCCTGTCAAAGAGGCCGTTGGCGCATTGGCCTTGCCGGCTTCGCGTGCGGGTTCAGGAATCGCGGCGACATCGTCGGCCGTTGCCGGCGAATGGTCGAAGCAGGTCGCAGATGGAATCGCCGTTCTAAAAACACGCGATCGGCGAGCTGAAGGGTTGACGCGCTGCGTATTCAGTGCGCTCGTGCACTCGGCGAAAACCGAACAGGCCGCGTGCGTATGCGTCAGGATGAGCGGCCTGCCGCGTGCTGACGTCTTGACCAGTTCGCGCGTATTCTGCGCCCGGATCTTGCCGCACGCCGCAGGGAACGCTCGGTCTAGCTGCGATTCAGCGCCAGCACTGGCTCGATCCGCGATGCCCTGCGCGCGGGGAGAAACGCTGCCAGTACGCTGACGGCGATGAGCACGATTGCGCCGCCGCCGTATGAAATCGGATCCAGAGGCGGAATCTCATACAACATCGTTCGCAGGCTACGCCCCGCGATATAGGCGAGCGGAACGCCAACGATCGCTCCGAGACTCACCAGCAGAAGCGCTTCGCGCAGGATCAGCCTCAGAACTGACCGCCGATCGGCGCCGAGCGCCATACGCAACCCGATCTCTGGGGTACGTCGGTTGACGCCGTACGAGATGGTGCCGTACAGCCCGAGGCACGCCAGAAACAGGGCGATGGCGCTGAAAACCGAAGTGAGCCGCGCGATGAGTGTGTCCTGTGACACTCGTTGCGCCATGCGGCCGCTGAGCGGCGTCACTTCAAGCACCGGCAGCCGCGGTTCGGATTCGGCGAGCACCTGACGAACATTCGCCGTCATCGTCGTGGGTGAGCCAGCCGTGCGAATCTCCAGGTCGCTGAGCACATCGTCCGGTTGCGCCGCCGCAAGCTGGTAGACCATGTTCAGCGGAGGCGTTCTCAGATCCACGTACTTCGCGTCTTCGATGACGCCAACGATGACGAAGCCGTCCGGTCCTACCGGGCTTCCCCAGTCCCAGCGCTTGCCAATCGCGTCTCCGTTCTTGAAGAATCGCCGCGCGACCGTTTCGTTGACAATCGTGTTGCGGTTGCCGGGCGCGTGATCCGCAGGTTCAAACAATCGTCCCTGCAGGAGCCGAAGACCCACCGTGCTGAAGTAGTCCTCCGTCACCACTTCTCCATTGCTTCTGAGACGTTCTCCTTCGCCTGGCGTGTAGCCCTCGATGCCGAAATTGCCGATTGTCTCGGAACCAGACAGGGGGCCATTCATGGACAGGCTCGCGGACGTGACGCCCGGGATCTGCCGTATGCGTTCGAGAATTCGCCCGTAAAATGCCTGGCGCTGTTCCGCCGTGTAACGGAGCGTGCGTACGTCGAGCCTCGCCGTTACAACGTGTTCGCGGTCGTAACCGATATCCATGGAGGTCAGCAATTGCAGACTCCGACCGAACAGCGCGGCAACAACCAGCGCGAGCAGGCAGAATGCCATCTGGAGTGCCACGAGCGCCTTACCGACGAAGAGCGACTGTCGGCCGCCACTGGTGGCGCGCGTCTGCGCCTTCAGCGCATCGGCCAGCGATACGCGCGTGCCGCGGATCGCCGGAAAGATGCCGCAGGCCACCCCCGTCGCTATCGACACGCCGATTGCGAAAGTGAACACGCGCGCGTCGAAGCCGATGTCCATGGTGATCAGGTTGGCGCTGGGCGCGAACATCTTCAGAAGCGCGCTGCGGCTCCAGAAGGCGAGCACGATACCTGCGGCGCCGGCCGCTGCGCCGAGGAGCAGGCTCTCCGTCAGCAGTTGACGCATCACGTGCATCCGGCCGGCGCCGATCGATAATCGGACGGCGATCTCGCGCTCGCGCGCCGAGGCGCGCGCGATCAGCAGACCCGCCACGTTGCCGCAGGCGACGGCGAGCAGCACGCCCATCATCGCGAGGAGGACAAACAGCGACGAGGACGTATTGTCTCGAAACGGCGAAAGTCCGCGAGACGCCGGCTCCAGGAGAATCCTTTCGCTCCGCACGATGTCTCGCATGTTCCCGAAGCTGCCGCCTGAGAACAACGTCACGGCCTCACGCTGTCGCTGCACGGTCAAAGCGGCCGCAATCGCGGACGGATCCGTCGCACGCGGCACTCGTACGAACGCGCTGAGCCATTCGATCGTTTCTTGCGGCGGCCACGGTTGACGTGTGTCGGCGCCGTCGTGGCTGCTCGCGTTCTGCGCGTATCGCACGATCGGTTGCATAACGAGTGGAATCCAGACGTCCGGGCTGCGCAGGGCAAGTGTCGTTCCGAAGAACTGCGGCTCGGCGATACCAATCACGGTGAACGCACTGCCGTTGATTGTCAGATTGCTTCCAACGGCCGTTTCGGAAGCCGAAAGCTGACGGCGCCAGTATGCATCGCTGATGACGGCGACCGGATGAGCCCCGACCGTGACGTTGTCACTCCCCGTAAGCAGGCGCCCTCGCTGTGGCCGTTGGCGGAGCAGTTCAAAGTACTCGCCGGATACGAGCTGCACCGTGCCGCGCTCGGCATTGCCCGCGCCGCGTCCTTCAGGCTCGAGTTGCATGCCGGCGATCCTCGACACCGCAGCGATCTCCGCTCGACCCGCGAGTTCCTTCTGAGCACGTTGGATTGTCGGCCACGCAAGCCTGCCCACCGTTTCGTCCCCGCTCGCGCGGAGCGCCTGGAAGACGCGGTCGGGTTCATGGATGGGCAGCGACCGAAGGACGACAGCATTCAGCAGGGTGAATACGGCCATCGATCCGCCGATCGCCAGGGCCAGCGATCCAACTGCCATGAGAGTGAAGCCCGGGCTCGCCCTCAGTGTGCGTGCGGCATAACGAACATCCTGCGCAAGCCGCTCGAGCCCGCCGAAGCTGAATTCCTCTCGAACATCCTCTTTGACGTTGGTCACGTTGCCGAACTGGCGGCGGGCCGCCGCGCGCGCAGCCTCCGCCGACAGCCCTTCGGCGCGGTAGTGCTCTTCGAGCGCCTGCAGATGCGCCGACAGCTCCTCCCGGAGGATGGCGTCGTCGTCCCGACGACGCCTCAACACGCGCCAGAGACGAAGGAGGCTCATCGGACCATTCGCATGACGCGGGCTATCCCAGCGGCCAGCTCCTGCCAGTGGTCCTGCTCGTCCGCCAAGCGACGTCGGCCCGCTTTCGTGAGTTGGTAGTACCGTGCCTTGCGATTGTTTTCGGACGTGCCCCATTCGGCCTCGACGAGCCCGTCAAGTTCCAAGCGACGGAGAGCCGGGTACAGCGAGCCCTCTTCGACCCGGAGAACTTCTCCTGATACTTGCCGGATTCGTTGCGCGATGCCCCAGCCATGCATCGCCTCGAGGGACAGAACTTTGAGCACGAGCATGTCGAGGGTGCCCTGCACGAGTTCGCCGGGGCCTGGCGTCTGCTTCTTGCGTCCCATAGATGTTTGATAGGAAACGGCGTTTCCTATCAAATGTCAAGGGGAGAACGATGGATGGACGCGTGCGGCGCGACGGCGGACCGATCGAAGAGATCCGCGCCGGTGACATCGTGTGGTTCGAGCCCGGCGAATGGCTCTATTCACCCGCCTGGCGCTGGCGTCGGTGTCGAGCAGGGGGGTGGCCGTACTCGCGCTTGAAGGCTCGGTTGAAGGCCGCCTCAGACTCGTAGCCCACGTCCAAGGCAATCTGGGCCACGGTGTGGCCTGTCGAGGTGAGCGCGCGAGCCCCCAGCCGCAGGCGCCATCGGGTGAGATACGCGATGGGCGACTCGCCGAGATAGTGGCGGAACCGCTCCGAGAGCACCGAGCGAGAGACACCGACTTCGTGTGCGAGACTCGGGAGCGTCCATGGATGCGCGGAGCGGTGGTGCACCAACATCAGCGCCCGACCGACGGCCGGCTCGCGTGCGGCGGCGAGCCACCCGGTCTGTCCCGGCGGCAACTCGCGCTGGTACCGGCGCAGCGCTTCCGCAACGAAGACCTCCGATAACTTCGCCACGACTTCCAGGGCGCCTGCGTCGCGCGACGCCGCCTGGGCGACCGAGAACCGCAACGAGTTCTCCAGCCATTGTCCCGACACGTCGTCGCGGATATTCAGACGGATCAGCGGCGGCAGACCGGTCAAGAACGACTGGCTGAGCTGTCGATCGCAGGCGAGATACCCGCAGATGAACTTGGACACGGTGCCGCCGCCTCCAGTCATCAGCGGCTGCAGCCCACGTTCGAGAAGGCCCGGCAGCGCGTTGCTCACGTCGATCGGTGTTGCGGGGCGCCCGTTTCCGATCCGGTGGGGATGGCCATGCGGCAAGGCGACGAGGTCGCCGGCGGAGAGATCGATGGGGTCGCTGTCATCGATTTCGCAACGCGCCCGGCCCTCGCAGAGCAGGTGATAGATGATCACGTGGGCCCCGTCGCGTCCGAAGAGGGGCGCGAGCATGGTGGCCTCGGGTGCCAGCACGCACCAGGGCTCCGAGAACTCGCCGTTCAAATAGATCGCCGCATCGATCTTGATGGCGCGAAGCACCTCGGCAAGCGCGTCCATGGAGGCAGTCTACTGGTTTTTTCGGCTGATCAGTCAAATACGCTGGATACGCGGATAAGGGCTCGAGAGCGGACCGCCGTCATAGTGTTCGCAGGAGGACATGACGATGACATCTGCGACTGCTGACACCGCACTCGACGTTCTGAAGACCCGCCTGAAGGCCACATGGATGGACGGGAACTATGACTACTTCTCCCGGTTCATGGCCTCGAGTGCCGCCCAATTCCTCGATCCCCTCAGGCTCTCCCCTGGCGCGGCGCTGCTCGACGTGGCGTGCGGGTCGGGACAGCTGGCGCTCGTCGCCGCCGAGCGCGGCTTGAAAGTGACGGGCGTCGATATCGCGACGAACCTGATTCTGGCCGCGCGCGGCCGGGCCGCCGCCGCCGGCCTTGAGGTGCGGTTCGACGAAGGGGACGCCGAAGCGCTGCCGTACCCCGATGCCAGCTTCGACGCGGTCGCCAGCCTCTACGGCGCGATGTTCGCGCCGTAGAGGCT
>DATLLF010000330.1:0-3587 GCA_035537955.1 Vicinamibacterales bacterium
CGCCGCCGCGTCCGCCGCCGCCCACGTTCGCACTGACACTGAACGAATCACCCGTGTCGCTGTAGATCGCGAGGTTGTCGGGCACGCCGTAAACGATGGGGCTGGTGTTGTCCACGAGCTTCGTGCGCAGCAGCGATCCGACGACTCGTGACGACGACCCCGGCCGATTGAGACTGACACCGTAGCTGAAGTTGTTCGTGATCGCGAACTCGGCGGAGCTATCCGCGCCCAGGAAGACACCGCCCTCCTCGATGAACTTGCGGAGGTTGATCAGGCCTTCGAATCCCATTCCGACGCGCGTGTCGGCGGTCTGCGCCCAGTTCGGAATGTTCGGCGTGTCGGGCGAGTTCTGATACGGAATCGGTGTGTGCCACATGGGCGTGCCGGTCACGACCGCCTGGCCGCCGCCCGGGCCGAAGATGATGATGTCGTACTTGGCGCGCAGATCAGCCGTGTTACGCACGACCTGCGGATCGATGTACTCGTAGGGGATCCCGTAGAAGTCGAATGCCTGGCGCCACCAGCCCTCGGTCTGCGTGCTCGCCCACGTATGCAGCAGCCCGACGCGTGCCGCGCGGGCCGGATGCGTCTTGACCGACGGCGCGGCGCTGAGCGCCTGCGCCTTGAGTCCGAGCTCTCCCAGGGCTTTGCTCAGGTCAGCCTGCGCAACGTTGCGGATCAGGAACGTCCCGCGGGAGAACTTCGTCCCTTCCGCTTCGAACGGTTCTTCCGCGAGCTGAATGTCCGCGTCCTTGAGGCGGTAGCGCAGCGTGATCAGCGCAGTGTCGGCATTGTGGTTGATGGCGAAGACGGTCGCCTGTCCAGTGACGCCGCCCGCCGCTTTCACGTCACCCTTCACCGGCTCCATCGGGACGTCGAGCACCTTGGCGTCCGTCACGCGCACTGCCTGCACAGCGAACCCTTCGGGGAACGTCCAGCCCGTATCGTCGTAGGGGCGCGTCTGCGGATCGTTCGGCGCCCAGTACTGGTAATCGAGCAGCGCGTCGGCGATGCGCGAGTACGGCTGGTCCATGCGGACGACGTAGCTGCCGGCGGGGAACTCGCGGCTCACAGGGGTAGGCTTCACCGGCGGCGCAGGCTTTTCCCCCTCGGCCTCACCAGCCGGCGCACCACCGCGGCCGCCGCGCCCGCGACCGCCGGTTGCGGGACGCGCCGGTATGGTGACCGTGAACGCCGCGGACGCTCGCCAGATCTCGACCGCCTGCTTCTGCAGCACGCGCAGGAGTTCGGCCTGCGCTCCCGGGCGCGGATCGTTCGCCGGAAACACGTAGGCCGCCGGACCCTCGGCACGCGCCTTGACGATCGAGCGCTTGCTCTTCTCGTAGAAATTCCTCAGAAAGTACACGCGGTTGCTCGCGAAGTAGTTCAGCGACACCAGCAGGCCCGTCTGTTCGTAGTTGTTGTTGTTGCGCAGCGACCAGCGCACGCGTGAGATGGGCGGGTTCTGCCGGAACCAGGTGCGCGAGGTCTCGGCCGCCGAGAGGGTGCGCTCCTCGGTATCGGCCGATCCGCTGTTGCCGAACGTCTCGTACAAGCGGCTGATGCCGTTGTGCGTCGCCGCCATGAACATCAGGTACCCCGGCGACCACGTGTCGAACGTTCCCCACGCGTACACGCCGGGCATCCCCATGCGGGTCATTTCGTTGACGTTGTTCCAGCCAATCAGGTGCCACTCGTTCGTCAGGATCGGATCGAGCCACGCATTGTAGGGACCGTTGCCGATGGTGTTGTCGTAGAGGAAGGATCCGGACTCGTGCAGGTCGTGCAGCACCTGCGCCTTCCAGCCGAGGTATGCGTTCAGGACGTTCTGCGACAGCTTCAGCGTGAGCGCCATCGCGTCGCGGTTGTTGTCGTGCGCGACGTACTTGCCCCAATAGAGGTTGCTCATCGGGGTCTCTTTCGGGTGCTTCTTGCGCCAGTTGTAGGCGTCGACGATCCGATCGCGCCCGTCCGTTTCGACCACCGGCGTGATGAGCGTGATGACGTGCTCGCGGATGTTCCGGATGTACGCGCTCTCGTCGACGGCGAGGCGGTAGGCGAGCTCCATCAGCGCGGTCGGCGCTCCCGCCTCGGTCGAGTGAATCGTGCCGGTGATGTAGTACACCGGCGCGGCGCGGCGCGCGATCGCGTCCGCCGCCGCATCGTCCATTTTCAGGGTTCGTGGATCCGCGAGCTTCGCGAGGTCGGCCTTGTTCTCCTCGAGCCGCGCCATCAGCGACTCCGCGGCGATCGCGATCGCGATCATCTCGCGTCCTTCTTCAGACGTGCCGATCGTGAACACCTTCGCGCGCGGCGTCGCCTTGGCGAGCATCCGCATGTAATCGTGCACTTCCTTCGTGTACGGAAGCTTCCCTTCGGCGCCGGCGATGTCGCCGAGAATCGCCTTCGGCGTCGGCACGCTCTTCGATGCGGGTAAGTAATCGACCAGCGGCGACAGGAAGAACGTCTCCGTCGTGTGCTTCTTGATCGCGGCCGTGTAAGCCTCGTCGATCGGCTGATTCGGGTCGCGTCCGGGCCGGGCCTGCGAGAGATCGGTATCGATGCTGGTCTTGCCGCGGGCTTGCTGACGTGACTGACCGTGGAGCGGAGCCGCTGTGAATATGGCGAGACATACGACAAGAAGGCGCTTGTTCAGAATCATGAATGTGGATTGTATCCGTTACTCATTCGCGGCTGCTGTCTTCAACACAGAGCAACCGATGGCAGGCGTCATTTCGAGATGTCGCTGATCGCGATAACATGCGCCGCATGCCGGAAGGGATTTCGCGGCGCGACTTCCTGAAGACCTCGGCTGTGTTTCCCGCAGCCGTAGCCATTCGCCAGCGGTCTATCAGGGTGGCGCCGCTGCGTGTCGCCGTCGTCGGCGCCGGCGCCTTCGGCGGCTGGACCGCGCTGCACCTTCGGCGTGCAGGAGTACAGGTCACGCTGATCGACGCCTGGGGCCCGGGGAATGCGCGCGCGAGCTCCGGCGGCGAGACACGGGTGATCCGCGCGATCTACGGCGGGGCGAAGAGGCACGTGGAGATGGCGGCGCGATCCCTCTGGCTGTGGCGGGAATGGGATCGTGCACGCGTGCAGAAGTTCTATCGGCGCACCGGCGTGCTGTGGATGACCGGCAAGGACGACAGCTATCCACGGCAGTCGCTGCCGCTGCTGCGCCAGTTCGCGCTGCAATACGAAGAGATCTCACCCGCCGACGCGACGCGGCGATGGCCACAGATCGCGTTCGAGGCCGTCGAGCACGTGTTCCTCGAGCACGAAGGAGGATATCTCCTCGCGCGGCAGGCGTGCGATGCGGTGACGCGCGAGGTGGTGAGACTCGGCGGCACCTACAAGCAACTCGCCGTCGCCTCCATAAAAGAGGATCGGGGACGGCCGGACGTTCGGCTGACCGATGGAACGCGGCTGCAGGCGGATCGTTACGTGTTCGCATGCGGCCCCTGGCTCGGGCAGATCTTCCCTGACGTCATCGGCAACCGCGTACAACCTTCGCGTCAGGAAGTCCATTACTTCGGCACCGCGGCTGGCGATCCGCGCTTCCAGGAACCGGCACTGCCCGTCTGGGC
>DATLLF010000331.1:0-24442 GCA_035537955.1 Vicinamibacterales bacterium
GGTTCGAGGGATTGAGGTCGGTCGTGCGTTCTGTCGAATCGAGTTGCCGGCCGTCGATCAGGTTCGGGAACGTCGTGGGCATCGCATCCTCATGGAAGCCGTGGTCGATCGATGCGAGCGCTGTCGCACAGGATGTCGACCATCGCGGAAAAATCCTTCTTGCCGTAGCCGTGCGTCCGCGCTGCGCTGAATGATTCCAGAGCGGTCGCGCCGATCGGCATCGGGACCTGTGCAGCGCGCGCAGCGTCGACAATCAACGTCAGGTCCTTGTGCGCGAGGTCGATCGTGAACCCGGGCTCGGTGTCTCCTTTGAGTACCTTGGTGGCCCACGCAATCTTGAGCTGTCCGTTGGTCGCCGTCGTCCCGTGCACGACGTCGAGCGTCTTCTCGAGCGAGAGGCCGAATCGCTGCGAGAGCGCCAGGGCCTCCGCGTTGAACGCGCAGGAGACGATCGCCAGATAGTTGTTCACCAGCTTGGTTCGCATCCCCGAACCGGGGCCGCCGCAATGGTGGATGGTCGTGCCCATCGCTTCGAGCAGCGGTTTCACGCGGGCAAATGCATCGGCCGTCGCGCCGACCATGAAGAGCGATTCGCCGCGCTCGGCGTGACTGGCGAGCCGGCCGACGGGCGCGTCGACGAACGCGATCCCTTTCTCCGTGGCCGCGGCGGCGACGCGATCGGTCAGCAGCGGATCGACAGTACTCATGTCCATGACGGCGCCGCCCGGGCGCAGCCGCGCCAGCACGCCGCCTGGACCCATGAGGACCTCTTCCACGTCAGCCGAGTTGGGCCGCATTGTGATGACGACGTCACTGTCGTCGGCAACCGCGGTGCAGTTGCCCGCGGCCCGCGCTCCGAGTGTTTCGAGCTGTCGCAACGGCGGGGTCTTGATGTCGTAGACCACAAGCGGAAATCCCTTGCGGACGAGATTGGACGCCATTGGACGTCCCATGTTGCCGACTCCGATGAAACCTATCCGGTCCATCCCTGAACTCCTCGGGCCGCTGAAAAATGCGGGCCTGCGTGCTGCCGCCGCTCCAGCGCGCGCTCAAGGCAGATGCTGGCCATTGAGGATGCGGTGAAATCGCACCTGCGCCGACTAAGATATCAGTCAAGCTGTACCTCCAATCCAATAGACGGATTCCTCGCCGGCGCTCCCGCGTCGGAATCGTGTAGGGCTCTTAAGCACAGAGGTGAACATGCCCAGACGTTCATCGGAGCTCGCGAACTGTTCCGCAGCCGTTCTCATCCTGACCTGCGCCGCGTGCTCCTCAACCCAGCCGTCCGGACAGCAATCCGCGGCAGGTCGGTCGCGGCCGGAGCGACAGGTGATCGACCTGAAGGGTATTACCCCGCTCGTTCCCGCCTACTCCGTGGCGGTTCGATCGGGGGACCATGTCTACGTGTCCGGGATGACAGGTGTCGTGCCGGGCACGCAGGACATCATCGCGGGCGGCGTCGGAGCACAGACGCGGCAGACTCTGGAGAACATCCGGGCTGCGCTGAGGGCTGCGGGTGCCGAGATGTCGGATGTCGGTGAATGCACGGTCTTCCTGCGCGATATGGGCGATTACGTTGCAATGAACCGGGTGTATCAGGAGTTCTTCCCGGCCGAACCTCCGGCACGGGCGACTGTGGCTGTAAGCGATCTTCCCCGACCGGCGGCGTTGGTTGAGATCAAATGCAGTGCACACATTCGCGGGTAACGTGAGTGTCACGTAGGATCTGTGAACAGGCGCCGGGCCCCCTGCCACGACAAAATGCCAGGCCAGGATGCGTTTTCAGCACGGGCTAAGCGAACCTCACGCAGACGTTCTTGATCTGCGTGTAGCTCGCCAGCGAATCGAGGCCCTTCTCCCGTCCATAACCGCTCTTCTTGTACCCACCGAACGGCAGCTCGACTCCGCCGCCAGCACCGTAGGTGTTGATGTAGACCTGGCCCGACTTGATCCGCGAAGCCACGGTCATGGCTTTGTTGATGTCGCGCGTCCACACGCCGGCCACCAGGCCGTACTGGCTGCGATTGGCGATCGCGATCGCCTCTTCTACGTCGTCGAACGTGATGATCGCCAGCACCGGGCCGAAGATCTCCTCCTGTGCCACACGCATGTCGGGCGAGACGCGATCGAGCAGCGTGGGTTGAAAGAAGAACCCGCGACCGAGATCGGGACCTGAGGGGCGCGCGCCTCCCGCGGCCACGTGCGCGCCCTCGCCCTTGCCGATCTGCACGTAGCCTTCGATCATCTCGAGCTGTTTGTTCGAGATGATCGGTCCCATGTCTGGATCGCTGACTCCGGGGCCTACCCGCATCGACGCCGCGCGTTCGGTGAGCCGCGCGACGAGCTCGTCATGCGCCTTCCGCTGCACGAGCAGGCGCGAGCCGGCCGAGCACGTCTGACCCGCATTCTGGAAGATCGCGTTGGCAACTCCCTGGACCGTCAGGTCCAGGTCGGCGTCGGCAAAGACGATGTTGGGTGACTTGCCACCGAGCTCCATCACGACGGGAACGACGTTGTCGGCGGCCATTTTGGCGACGGCGATGCCGACCGGGACCGAGCCGGTGAAGGTGAGCTGATTGATATCGGGGTGACTGGCGAGCGCAGCCCCGGCCTCTGGTCCCATGCCCGGCAACACGTTGACGACCCCGGGCGGGAGGCCGCACTCGAGCGCGATCTCGCCGAGACGCATCGCCGTCATCGGCGCGTCCTCGGCGGGCTTCAGTACGACGGTGCATCCCGCGGCGATCGCCGGCGCGAGGCCGCGCGCGCCGATCTGGATCGGGTAGTTCCACGGGATGATCTGGGCAGACACACCGATCGGCTCGCGAACGGTGTAGTCGAGGTAACCCGGACCGAGCGGGATGGTGTTGCCCATGATCTTGTCGGCGATGCCGGCGAAGAACTCGAAATAGCGGGCCGCGACCTGGACGTCGGCGCGCGACTGCCGCAGCGGCTTGCCGTTGTCGCGGCTCTCGAGCGTGGCCAGCTCCTCGACCCGGTCGCGAAGCGCCTGGGCGATGCGGATCATGGCGCGGCCGCGCTCGGCCGGCGGCGCGCCCCCCCACGCCTTCGATTCGAGCGCTGCGTGCGCTGCCTTGACGGCGCGATCGACGTCCGCCTTCGTCGCCTTGGCGACGGCTGCAAGCGGACCGCCGGTGGACGGGTCGCAGACCTCGAACGTGCCGCCGTCGGATGCGTCAACGCGCTGGCCGTCGATGATGAGCTGTTCGTTCATGATTAGCCTCGGACGGCGCGGAGTGTCGCGCCGTAGTTCGATCGGTCGATCTTCGCTTCGATCAGGGTTGGTCCGTCGCACGCCAGCGCCTCACCGGCCGCGCGATCGAGCTCCGCTTCAGTTGTGGCCGTCCACGAGCGCACACCGAAGCTGCCGGCCAGGGCTTGCCAGTCGATCGCTCCAAGCGCGACGCCGGCCGGCTCCAGCCCTCGCGCCTGCTGCTTGATCTCGATCAGGCTGAGCGATGCATCGCTGAACACAATGGTGATGATGCGCAGCTTCTCGCGCGCCGCCGTCAGGAGTTCCCCGGCGCACATCAGCAGCCCCCCGTCACCGGTCAGCGCGATCACCGGCCGATCGCGATCGAGGAGCGCCGCGCCAATCGCCGCCGGCAGTGCGAACCCCATCGTCGACAAGCCATTGGAGAGGAGCATGCCATTCGGACAGGAAACAGGCCACAGCATCGTCGCCGGAAACATGTGCGCGCCGGCGTCCACCGTCACGCGTCCGGCGGCGGCCAGCCGCGCTGCTGCGATCTGCACGACCCGTTGAGACGACAGTCCGTCGGCGGGCACGTCGATCTGCCGGCGCTGCTCGTCGAGATGCCGGCGCACGCGATCGGGATCCCAGGCCGTCGGCGCCAGCAACGCCTCGATCTCTCTTGCCGCACTCGCGACATCGGTGACGAACTGCACGGCAAACGGAACGTGCGCGTCTTCGACGGACCACGGGCCGCAGTAGACGATGGGCTGGTCGCGCTTCCATCCGCGGGGTATGAGCTCGACGGGATCCAGTCCCATCCCGATCAACAGATCGCACTCATCCATCATCGGCTGCTCGATCGTGGCGTTGGTGAAGAGACCGGCGAACCACGGGTGGTCGTCGGGCACGACTCCCTTGGCCTTGTAGGTCACCATCGCCGCGATGTTCCGCGCGGAGCAGAGCGATCGAATCGCGGCGGCATCCGCGGGACCGCGAGCGCCAAGTCCGACGAGCAGCAGCGGCTTGCGAGCGGCGGTGAGAAGGTCGCGAGCGAGCGTAGCGAGTGAGCCACGCGACCGGAGCGAGCCGGCGGAGCGGCGAGCGAGGACGCGTGTCGGGGAGTCCGAGGGGCGAAGCCCCTCGGAGAGGATCGATGCCATGACGTCGCCCGGACAGTTCACATGTACTGGTCCGGGCCGTCCACGCGCTGCCATGTGGAGGGCCGGCGCGAGTACCTGCAGCACACTGTCAGATCTCAAGCTGCAGGACGACTTCGTGATCGGCGCCATCAGTGCCGCATGATCGATGCGCTGATGCTCGAACGGGGCGGGTTGGCTGTCGGTGAAGACCACGATCGGCGCGCGCTCAAGGAACGCGCACGCCACACCGTTGACGACGGATGTTGCGCCGGGTCCAAGCGTGGTCAGACAGGCACCCATTGCGCCGGTCACCTCTGCCTGCGCGAGCGCCGCGATTGCGGCGGCAGTTTCTGTGGACGTCAGCACGAAGGGCAACCCCGCCCTGCCGGCCGCCGCGATCAGATCGAGGTTGCCGCCGCCGCCCGGCACGCCGAACAGCGTCCTGACGCCTGCATTGAGCAGTTGACCGACGACGAGGTCCGCGACCGGCATGAACCGTCAATAGTAGCTTCCTTGGCGCTCACCTTACTCCTGCCGCAGGGCTTCGGTGGGATGCACGCGAAGGCCTGCGCGAGCCGGACCGGCGGCGGCGAGCAGGCCGACAGCGATCATTACGAGGCCGACAAGCGGCAGGACGATCTCTCCGTTCCCGTTCATCAACCCGCCCTTCGTAGCGAACTCCAATAGCGCGGCGATCGCCACGCCGAGGGCGGCGCCCGCCGCCATTTGCCGCAGCGCGCGGCCGAAGACGGCCCGGAGGATATCGGCGGAATCCGCACCGAGCGCCGTGCGGATGCCGATCTCCTTCCGGCGTTGGGCAACGGTAAACGCCATCATCGAATAGATGCCCGCCGACGCGAGCAGCATCACGCTCGCGGTCAAGACGGCCAGCACGGCCGCCACCAACCGCATGACCGACTGCTCGTGGCGGAGCTTGGCGTCCAGGGTCTCGACGCGATGCAGCTGAAGGTTCGGGTCGACGGCGGCCGCTATCTCGCGCAAGCGGGGCGCGAACGCGGTCGCATCCTCCGTGCGTGCGCGGATCATCAGGTTGGCCTGCTGCACCTGGCGGAGCGTCGCCGCGTGATAGATCTTCTCGCTCGAGACTCCTTCGATCATCGTGGCGGGGAAATCCGCGACGACACCGACGATTTCGTACCAGCGATCCAGCGTGATCTGCCCGGCGACGACGTCGCCGCTGCGCCCGACATAGCGGATCCGGCGCCCCAACACGTGGTCGCCGAGGAAGCTGTTGACGAATGCCGCGTTGACGAGCACTGCGCTCGACCCCGGCGTTGCGTCGGCCGCCGTCAGGCGGCGCCCCGTCAGCAACTGGACGTCGAACATCGAAAAGAAGTTGGGCCCGACCAGGTTGACGCGCGCGAGGTGCCCCATCCGCGAGCCCACGGGGATGTTGTAGTTGACACCTTCGCTCGAGATCGGAACACCGTCCACGTCGATGACGACGGTGGCTTCCCCTCCGGCGGGTGATGTCGCAAAGGTCACGTCGGCGACCGATACGTCTTCCCGCAGCCGCCGCAACACCTCCTCCACGTCAGAGGTGTAGCGGTCCTGGAATTGGGCGAGAGTCGTTCGGCGCCCGCCGGCGTCCAGCCCCACGGTCGTGGAGAGAAACTCCTTCGCGGCGAAGCCGGGATCGACCGTGGCGTAGTGCCGCGCGTTCCAGGCGTGATACACGGTCGCCGGGAGCAGCGCCACTGCGATGGCCACCTGCACGACGATCAGTGCCGTCCACGTGCGCCCGAAGCGCATGCCGGCGCCGCCGCCTGCTGAGAGACCCTGCAGTCCGCTCTGGACGCGTCGTCCCGTCGCCTTAAGCGCCGGCAGGATACCGATGATCGCCGCCGCGACGAGCGTCAGCGACACGACGTAGGCGATCACGCCTCCCGACACGTCGAAATCCCACCAGAACGGCTTGGAGCCGTACATCTGGTCCATCAGCTCATTGAGATAGCGCAACGCAACTGCACACAGGCCGAGCCCGGCCGCCGCGCCCATCGCCGACAAGGCTAGAGCCTCGGCAAACAGCTGCCTGACGATCCGTCCGCGGCTGGCGCCGAGTGCGCTGCGCACGGCGATCTCTCCCTGCCGCCGCGCCGTGCGGGCGTAGACCAGAATCGCCACGTTGACGCAGACGATGACCAGCAAGAGCGAGATCAGGAACTGCACCAGGTGCACGACCCACGTTGCCCGCGGATCGTCGATATCGAAGAATGGAAAGGTGTAGGGCAGCACGCGCGGCCGCAGCTGGGCGTGGGTCTTCGGGAAGTCTGCCGTGGCGCGCGCCCCCAGCGTCCGCAGTTCCGCCTGCGCGGTCGCGAGCGTCGCGCCCGGCGCGAGCTTGCCGAAAATCCTCAGGCTGGGGCCCTGGCGCTGTCCGTAGCCCAACGCATCGAGGCGCAGCGGAACCCAGAGTTCGTCATTCACTGGGAACGCGAAGCCTTCCGGCATCACGCCGACCACGGTGTACTTCGTGTCGCCCAGCTGGATCGTCCGTCCGACAACTGCCGGGTCGGCATTGAACCATTTCTGCCACGCGGCATGTCCGACGACGACCACCGGCGGCGACGCCGGGTGCTCGTCTGTGTCGGCAAGCGGCCGGCCCATCAGCGGGACGACGCCCGCAATCCGGAATCCGGACGCATGCATCTCGGCGACGGCGACCGTTTCGGCGGCCACCTCCTCGGTGAAGAGATTGCTCGAGACCTGACGGAAAGCGCCGATGTCCTCGATTGTTCGCACCTCGGCGCGCCATCGCAGGGCGTCAGGGGCAATCCGCCGCTCGGGGCGGTTCGTCTCGATGTCGAGGATCTCGATCGTGACAATGCGATCGCCGTTTGGCAGCGGGAGCGCTGGATCGATGAGGGTGTAGAGGACGCTGAACGCGCCAGCGACGATCGCGATCGCGACCGCCATGCCGATGACGGCGACGATCGTCAGGCCCGGATAGCGGACGAGCATCCGCAGCGCGAGCTTGACGTCCATCGAGGAGAAGGACAGGAACGATCCGCGCCTGAGGGGCCTATGGGATCGCACGTGAGCCGCGTGCATACGACGTAACGCCCAGGCGTCCGGCGCCGCGCCAATCGCCAGGCGGGCGACGGCGAACGGGCCGCGCGCGTGGGCGACCTTCTGGAGCTCGGCGACCCATTCTTCACGCCAGCGCGAGCGGGAATCGAACGGCACCATGAAGCCGATGGCGGCAAGGAGGAGCGAAAGGATGCGACACATCAGATCGTGCTGCGTTTGATGTTCCTGCGTGAGCTCCTGCATATGAAGAGACCGGCGCAGGCAGTGAGGGACTCGAGTGCCATTGTATGCGTATCTACATAGTGCCCGCGCGTGGAGGGAAGGTCAACCACAAGCGTCGCCTTCACTCGCCGGCCCGGATGCAAAGCGGGCCGCGAGCCCCGCAAGAGTCTTGTCGCACGGCCACGCGCTTGAAGATCCGGGCGGGGCCCCCTTAGCCTGCGGAAGAATGACAACAAGGCGTGCGCTTGTCGATCTCGACGCCGGGGAGCGTCGACGAGATAGCGAAGCGGGCGAAGAATGGCGGCATCCCGCTCAAGTCGGAGCCGCGCGACACGGAGTCGAAGAGCCGCGCGTTCGAGGTCAGCGATCCGAGCGATTTCCTGCACCATCTTTTCGGAAGCATCGGCGTAGGCCGTCTACCTGGTCCTGCTGCTGCTTCACACGCTGGCGGCGTCGTGCATCTGGGGGATCAACACGTCTTCCTCGCTGTCCTGAGGATCCTAACCGTCTGTACAATCCGACTAATGCGTTCGAAATTGAGAGCCGCCTCTGCCGCGTTGGCCGCCTGTGTCGCGTTGATTGCCCCCGCCGCCGCCCAGCAGCGGTCCGGCTACGACTATTGGGGCCCTCAACGCGAGATGATCCAGCGAGGACAACAGGCCATCTTCATGTGCAACGGCCTGTTCACGTCGAACCGTACGCTGGAACAGGTCTTCGCGCAGGAACTGAAGTATCTGCAGCAGCCGATCGGAACCGCCGCCGGCGGCGATTACGAGGTCGACCGGACGCGCCGCATGGTCGCCGTCGGCAAGGCGGGCGCCGCGCCGGTGATGCTCGCCGTCTTCCGCGAGGGAATCGGCTGCGTGATCATGGCGCCCGATCAAACGGCCGCCGACATCGCCGGCCTGCCATCGCTCGACCTGCGGCCGCCTCCCGGCGACGCCGCTACGATTCCGTGGCCCGACGGCGACCGCATCGCCGACGCGCCGCTTCCACCGAACATCGATGCGAAGGGGCTGCAGGCTGCGTCGGACTGGGCGTTCACGCGGGCCTCAGCCGAACAGGTCACCGTCAGCCTGATCGTCGTGCACAAGGGACGCATCGTACACGAGCGGTACGCGCCCGGATTCACGATGGCGACGCGCACGCGGACGTGGTCGACGGCGAAGAGCATCGCCTCGACGCTGGTCGGCATCCTCGTCGATCGCGGCAAGCTGCAGCTGGATGGGCCCCTTGGCTTCGAGTGGTTGCCGCGCCCGCGCGGCAGCGTCGCGGATCCCCGCACCGCCATCACGCTCCGCCACGTGCTGAACATGTCGAGCGGTCTCGAAACCGTCGACAACGGCGGTCTCGAGTACGCCACCGGATCGGGCATGGCGTACTGGGCGGGCGCCAGCTCGGTCGAAGGCGCGCGAAATCGCGGTCTCATCCGCCAGCCTGGCACGAGCTGGGACTACGAGAACTACGACTCGCTGCTGGCGGTGTACGCGATGAAACAGGCCATCGGCGATCCCGCCACTTATCTGAGGTTCCCGCGACAGGCGCTGCTGGATCGGATCGGCATGCGAAACACACTCCTCAGCACGGATCGGTTCGGCGACTTCGTCCTGAGCAGCCAGGTCTACACCAACGCGCGCGACCTCGCGCGCCTCGGGATGCTCTACGCGCAGCGCGGGGTGTGGAACGGCGAGCGCATCATTTCTGAGAAGTGGATCGCGTTCTCCCGCACGCCAGCGCCGGCGACCGCCCAGCGCGGCAACCAGTACGGCGGCCACTGGTGGCTGGTGCCGGACGATCGCACCGACGTGCCGAAGGACGCCTTCTCTACCGCCGGCAATCGCGGCCAGTACACCGTCGTCGTGCCTTCGCGCGACCTGGTGATCGTGCGGCGAGGCCTCGACTACGGACGCCAGGGTTTCAATCAGTGGGACCTGACCAGAGAGGTGCTCAAGGCCTTCAGGTAGATGGGCACTCCGCGGTGTGTGCCTCAGTCCTCCCGCAGCGCGACGACGGGATCCACGCGCATCGCTCGCCGAGCGGGCAGATAGCAGGCGAGCCCTGATGACATGGTCGGCCCTCCGACGCGTTTAGACGACGTGGAAATCTAACCGGTCAGCGCCGTGGGCCAGCGGCCGCAGTCACGTGCAACGTTTCAGCGCGGTGGCATAATCCGGGCTCCGCCGTGAGAGAAACTGATGGCTGAACCTTGTCGCCCGCTCGCCTCCCTGGTGGCGGTTCTTCTCGCCTGCGCGTCTGTTTCGACTCTCCAGGAGCGATCTCTCGACCCGGCAGCGGGACTCGAAGAGTTCGTCCACGCCGAACGGCGGGCGCTGCTGCTTCCCGGGCTGGCGGCGGTCGTCGTTCGGAGCGACGGCACTCCGCGGGTCTATGTCAGCGGCGAGCGGCGGATCGGGAAAGGCGACCTGATTACGACCGCCGACCGGATGCACCTCGGCTCGCTGACGAAGGCCATCACTGCCACCCTCGTTGGCGCGCTCGCCGAGAAAGGGCTGATGACCCTCGACACGACGATCGGCCAGACCTTCCCCGAGCTGTCACCGAAGATGCAGCCGGCCTACCGGCAGGTGACCGTCCGTCAACTGCTCAGGCACTCCGCGGGAATCGCAACGTACGGCACGAACGTCTCGCTGCTGCCGATGCTGGGGCTGAAGGGCACGCCCACCGAACAACGGTACGCGTTCCTGCAGCGCGTGCTCGCCGAACCGCCGCGCTTCGATCCGGGTTCGAGATTTGAGTACTCGAACGCGGGGGCCGCCATCGTCGGCGCGATGGCGGAGCGCATCGCCGGCTCGCCATATCGAGAGCTCGTGGAGCGGCTGGTGTTCGCGCCGATCGGTGCCCGTGTTGCGTTTGGGAATCCCGGACTCGCGGGCGAGCCCCAGCCGTGGGGCCACCGGAGGATCCTCGGCGCCGTCGTGGAGGTGCCGCCGGCAGCCCCGCTCTACACGATTCCTCTCGCTATCGAGCCAGCGGGTGACGCGTCGCCGTCCCTGCCGGACTGCGCCCGCTTCCTGCAGCTCCACCTGCGGGGTCTCAAAGGCCAGGACGACGGCCTGAAAGCGCGAACGATTCAGGTACTGCAGGGTAGGAGCCCGGACGGGACCCCGCGGGGTGGTGCGGTGGGATGGAATGTGATGCCACGGGACGGCGTCGAGTCGCACGAGCACTTCGGCAGCTCCGGCGCATACGTCGCCTACGCCACCATTCAGCCCTCGCGCGACGTCGCCGTCGGGGTGTTCACGAATCTGGGTGGCGGCCAGGAGTTGAGGGATGCCGTCGCGAGGGTGGCGCTGCGGATCGCCGCGCGGTATTCGGCAGACAAGGTGGAATCGAAGCGACAGTAGGCGTGCGTGGCTCAGGATCAGCCTAGAACCTCCCGAAGATATAGCCTTTGGCGCGTAACAGCGGAATGAGGCGCGCGGTTGCCTCCACAGTGTGCCGCTGATCCTCGCCGGGATTCTAGGTGCGCAGGCGACGCCGTGCCCCTCGGCGAACAGACGAGCACCGAGCGCTACGGTGCGATCCGTCGTGCAGTTCAAGAAACTCTGTCGGTTGCAGTGACCGCACCACTCAGCTCACCGGAGATGCGCAGAGGGTCATCGCGCAGGAACGTGGGGTATGACGACGCGGCCTGCCCACGCGTCGCATTCAGCGATGGTTCGGGAAAACCAGCGCGAGATGGAGCCGGCGCGCTTCGATCGCGGCCAAAGAGCGGATCAAGTCCGCCGTCGCCTCCCGTTCGATCGCGGCGAGCCGCTTCACCTCGCTCAAGAGTTCAGCGTCCGAGAGGCGTGAGAGCGAGTCGTTCGTCGTCATGCCCCTGTGTATCACGGCGTTTTGTGACCGGCGATGATGGCGCTGAGGGCGCGATCGCTCGCCGAAGAGCCATCTCGGTCGGCCATGGCGAGCATCTTCAATCTGCCGGCAGCGTCGTCGGTCTGCGGTGTGCTGGTGTTCGTTCGAGATCTCGCGCGGAGTGCTTGCAGGAAGCTGTCAAGCGAAAAATCAATTCGTGAAAAGTTCTTTGCAATGAATGTCAGCTATCGGTGCTGTCGAATCGAATCGCTGGACAAGTTCGCGCGCAGCTGGCCCGTTTGTCCGCCTGGATGAACTGACTATGGGTGACGGAGAGTGGAGTCCAAGATGGTCATGCCAATGGCACGGGCTGGTGTCTGTTTTTGTGCCCCAGATGGCCACCTGTCGCACGGCGAGGTCGCTGGTCGACGAGGGGTCGCAGAGAAAGTTAGCAATCTGAACTGCGTGTCATGGATCAGGGACCAGGGCGGGTTACAACATCTCTCGGCCGTCACAGTTCGTGCGGGACACCGATGTCGCCGACAACGTGGGCGGCTGACTCGACAATGACCAGATGCCCCATGACATTGATCGATCCCTCGAACCGGCCTGCAATCTCCACATCTTCATGAGCCGTCAGCTGACCCTTTATCACCACGGTTGATCCCGGACGAACGCGTTATTGCATTGGCAAGCCTCCAGTTCTGTCGGTCGATGGCTCTACTGCTTTTTTGGAAATGTAACCAGAATCAGCTGCCGGACAGAAACCGCGCGCGTCTGACACCCCACGCGATCGGGATGCCGACGCACACCATGTGAATGGCAAGCTGTGGCCAGCTCATCGAACCAGGCCATCGCGGCGGCGTGTGCAGGTAGAGGCTGCGCAGCCACGACAGCGCCGGCAGTGTGCCGTAGTTCATCGCGCAGAACACAGCGATGCCGTAGAGCGGCCCGACGATCCACAACGGTGCGCTCCGCATGAATCGAATTCGACGAGAGAGTGCGTAAAAGATCAGCGTTGCTGTCAGCGCCACAGTGAAGTGCATGGCGAGGCCGATGCCTGCCATCGCAGTGCCACCCTTCATCGCGGCGCCGCCCCAGAGCGCCGAGGCGACGCCGCGCAGGACGTCCGCGGGTGCACGGCCGGCCTGGATCCAACCCTGGATACAGGCCGCCGTGATGTCGAGAACACCGCAGAGAAGCCAGCCGGTAAGAATTGCCCGGCGAGAGCCCCACCCGCGTCTAGCCATCGCTTTCGACGAAACAGCGGAAGCCATGACGGCAGAGTCTACCCAAGAATCCGGTCGAGAACCGTCGGCCGTTAATCACTTTCGAATTGCGAGGACGCTTAGAGACGCGCTCCACTCGCTCTCGCGGGCGTTCCGCGCGCTCTGCAAGAATTACCCCGACTCATATTGGCGAGAGCTCAACGCGCGGCGAGCGCATCCGGTCGCGATTGCGAGAAGCTGGAGATCTATCGGGACTATCCCGTTTGAATAGCCCGAGCGCAAATCCGTGTCGAGACATGTGATTCTCCTGCGGCGAATGGCGCGTCGCTACCGCGGTTTTCCTTCGACACTACGGGCAAACGGGCACTGCACGATGCTGGCAAAGTAACGCTGTTCGATATGGGAGCAGGCGCTTGGCAAGTTGAAAGTCGCGTACTCTGCGCTCGCCAACCCTGATTAAGGACCACTTGCCGTACCCGCGCTGATCGATGAGTCCAAGGCACCGTGAAAATCGCACGTGTCCTCTGCAGCTCACCACGCGGTGTTCAAACGCGCTTCCTATTGTTTCGAGGCGTAAATTTCAAACTGCATGTAGTAGTCGCCGACCTTGCGCGTCGTGATCTTTCCTCTCGAGGAGGTCTCTTCAAGGATAGTCATGACGTTGGCCGTCAGGTCCACCGGACCGTTGTCGAACCCCCACTGCGTACACAGCCCGGCACTGTCCTGGGCCGTGCACGTGTCGATGCGCCAGTGATGGCACCGCGCGGGGTTCGCCGGGTCCGTTCCAGTGCACGAGACCTTGACGTTTCTCGTCCCCGGAAAGCTCGCCTCGTCCATGCGTACCAGCAGGGTCCGCCCGTTGTAGTCGAATCGACCGTGGAGCGCACAGTTGTAGAGCGAGGAGTTGGGATTCATCTGCAGGAAGTTCTCGGTCGTCGAGTTGCACTTGGTAATCAACCGGCCGGGAGCCGTGACCATCGTCGTCGGGGCATCGAGGGCTCCGCTGCCTTCGACGAGATTCCGCAAGTCGAAATACAGACGCCGATTCGTGGTGAAGTAGAAGACGTCCAGCTCCCACCCGCCGGCACCCTGGATAATCGACTGCACGCCGCTCGACGCTTTCGCGGAGTGTCGATAGGATCCGAGGCCGTCGCTTTGGATGGTCCGGAGCGTATCGGATGGCCCCTCACCCATCAACGTGCTGATGACAGGCAGGTCCTTCGCCGGCGCCGCGGCCATCACATGTACGCAGAACACCAGAACGACAACCCACACGAAAGCAGTCCAGCGGCGTACCATCGCAAGCTCCAGTCCTGAGACGTGTGGCCTCGCACCCGCGAGAGACAACCCTCTTCCTTTCTCCTCTAAACACCAGCCGTCGTGGAATCGCACAGATTGGCAATATCCAGGCACCGATCCATCGGCGGCGGCGATGGCGCACGGCGGGGTCGCCTGGGCACGCCAGCCTGCAGAAAACGCACGCCGTCCCGCCCCGCCCGACGCGTCCCTCGACAGGTACAATGGTGGCGTGGACCCGACACTGGTGCACGCATACGTGAGCCGCGATTGGGCACAGGGTGAAGCGGCGGAACGCTCCCATTGGGCTGACATCTACCGCCGCGATGGTTCGCGCGCGCTGTGGTCTGCCGCGCAGGGGCTCTTCGTATACATGCGAGCGATCCGGCCCGAGTTTCCCGACGACGGTATGCGAACCGAGGACCTCGCTCATCACGTGAGAGTAAAGGACCATCTGGATCGCGCTGCCCATGCCTTCACCCGTCGGTGAACTGCTCGCCGCCTTCGCGCGGGCCATGGCCCGCGCGCGCATCGAGTGGTATCTGTTCGGCGCACAGGCCGCCATCCTGAACGGCGCCGCGCGCCTTACGGCAGACGTCGACGTCACGGTTCGCCTCCATCCCCCGGCGACGGTGAATTCGCTGATTCAAGCCGTCGAGACCCAAGGCTTCAGCCTGCGCGCGAGCGACCGAGGCTTGATCGAGCGCACTCGGGTCATTCCCCTCGTTCATCAGGACACGGCTATCCCGGTCGACGCCATTCTTGCCGGCCCCGGTCTGGAAGATCAGTTCTTCGATCGCGTGACCGAGAAGGATGTCGAAGGCGCACGCATTCCTGTCGCCTCCGCGGAAGACCTCCTCATCATGAAGATCCTTGCCGCCCGGCCGAAGGATCAGCAGGATGCAGTTGCCATACTGGCGGCACAGCGAGAGACACTCGACCTCGCTTATGCGCGGCGTACGCTCGAGATGCTGGAAGAGGCGCTCATGCAGTCGGACCTGGTCCCCGCATTCGAGACGCTCCTGCGACACACGAGATAGCCCGTCGTTCACCCCTCGACATGCAGGAACCGATACAACCCAGTCGGGCGCTTCTTGCTTGAGCCATACTCGTATGGCATATTCGTATGTATGAAAAAGACACTTCACATCGACGACCGCCTCCTGCGCGAGGCCAGGGCGGCGTCAGGCGCGAAGACGGACACCGATACAGTTCGCCTGGGGCTCGAGGCCCTCGTCCGTCACGCGGCCTATCGCCGTCTGAGTGCGCTCCGCGGTACGGAGCCGCGTGCGCGCGAGGTGCCGCGACGCCGCGAGCGGACATCAGGAGCGCGCCACTCCGTCGCATGACGGTCCTCGTCGACACGTCGGTCTGGATTGGGTTCCTGTCCAATCGAGCACCGTACGCCGCTGAACTCGAGGAACTGCTCACCCGCGGCGAGGTCTGTGGCCATGAGTTTGTGTACGGCGAACTGCTGATCGGTGATGTCGGGGGACGCAAGCAGCTTCTCGACGACTACGAGCAGATGCATCAGGCGCCGCTGGTGCCACACGCGGACGTTGTGGCATTCGTTCGCGCCCGCAGGTTACATGGCCGAGGGATTGGGTGGATCGACGCCCACTTGCTCGCATCGTCGCTCGTAGGTCGCCTCAAACTGTGGACGACGGACCCAAGACTGGTGACTCTGGCGAAGGAATTTGGCATCGCCCACAAGTAGCTCCCTCCCGACCGAGGGCTCTTTTTGGCCTGGAGGTAGCCACACACGCAGCACGTCTTACCGACTACGCGACTACCACGTCTCGATTCACTCGAGGTGACACGCCGCGGATGCGCCGCGACGGTGGCCATCCCACGCGCGGTATGATTCGCCACGTGCCAGTCGATCACCACCACGAACTACGCGCCGGCGTCCGCGCGCTCTGTAAGAGCTACCCCGACTCATATTGGCGAGAGCTCGACGCGCGACGCGAGTATCCCGATGCCTTCGTGAAGGCGCTCACCGATGCAGGTTATCTCGCGGCGCTGATACCGGAAGAGTTCGGCGGCTCAGGGCTGGGGGTCACCGAGGCGTCGATCATCCTTGAGGAGGTCAATCGCAGCGGCGGCAACTCGGGCGCCTGTCATGCCCAGATGTACACGATGGGCACGCTGCTGCGCCACGGCTCCGAGGCGCAGAAACGCGAGTACCTGCCGAAGATCGCCTCCGGTGAGCTGCGGCTGCAAGCCTTTGGCGTCAGCGAGCCGACAACCGGATCGGACACGACGCAACTGAAGACGATGGCCGTGCGCCGAGGCGACAAGTACGTCATCCGCGGGCAGAAGATCTGGATCTCCCGCGCCGAGCACTCCGATCTGTTGCTGCTGATCGTGCGCACCACGCCGATCTCCGAGGTCAAGAAACGAAGCGAGGGGCTCTCGGTGCTGCTGGTGGACATGCGGAAGGCGGTGGGGAACGGCCTGTCGATCCGTCCGATCCGCACGATGATGAATCACGCGACGCCGGAGCTGTTCTTCGACGATCTCCAGGTGCCGGTTGACACGCTGGTCGGCGAGGAAGGCAAGGGGTTCCGGTATCTCATCGACGGCCTGAACGCCGAGCGCATCCTCATCGCTGCCGAGTGCGTCGGCGACGGCCGCTGGTTCATCGAGCGGGCGACGAAGTATGCCAAAGACCGCGTCGTCTTCAACCGGCCGATCGGCCAGAACCAGGGAGTGCAGTTTCCCATCGCGCGCGCGCACGTCAACGTGGAGGCGGCAGACCTGATGCGCATTCGCGCGGCGGAGCTGTTCGATCGCGGCGAGCCGTGCGGCGCCGAGGCCAACATGGCGAAGCTGCTGGCCGCCGACGCATCCTGGGAGGCGGCCAACGTCACGGTGCAGACCTTCGGCGGCTTCGGGTTCGCTGAAGACTACGACGTCGAGCGCAAGTTCCGCGAGACGAAGCTCTATCAGGTCGCGCCCATCTCGACCAACATGATCCTCACTTTCATCGGCGAGCACGTGCTCGGCCTTCCACGCTCGTATTGATACGCTGCCCTGAAGTCGAGGCGCCCAGCTACTTGCTGCTGCCAAAACCCTTCACCGCAGAGCGCGCAGAGGACGCTGAGGATATTGGGGTTGGATCTTGCTGATTGGCGAGAGCCAACCCAAAGTCCTCGGCGCGCTCTGCGTTCTCGGCGGTGAATGCTTGGACACCTGCGGCGATAAGATTCAACTTCATGCGGCTTCCTTTGGCTCACGTCACCGTCGTCTCGATCGAGCAGGCGGTCGCCGCTCCTTTCGCGACGCGCCAGCTCGCCGATCTCGGCGCCCGCGTGATCAAGATCGAGCGGCCCGACGGCGGAGACTTCGCGCGCGGCTACGACCAGACCGTCGGCGGGCTCTCGAGCTACTTCGTCTGGCTCAATCGCTCGAAGGAATCGTTGACACTCGATCTCAAGCATCCGGCCGCGCGCCCGGTGCTCGTACGGCTCCTCGAGCGAGCCGACGTGTTCGTACAGAACCTGGCGCCGGGCGCGGCGCACCGTCTCGGCGCGGCCACGGCCGACCTGCGCGCGCGCCACCCGCGTCTCGTCACCTGCGCGATTTCCGGCTACGGCTCCGATGGTCCGTACGTCAACAAAAAGGCCTACGACATGCTGATCCAGGCGGAGGCGGGGCTGCTGTCGATCACCGGCACCCCCGAGGTGCCCAGCCGCGTCGGCATCTCGGTCGCGGATATCGCGGCAGGCATGTACGCGTACTCGGGCATCCTCACGGCACTGCTCGCGCGCGCGACGACAGGCGCCGGTGCCGCACTCGAGGTGTCACTCTTCGATGCGCTCGCCGAGTGGATGGGTGCTCCGGCGTACTACACAAGTTATGGAGGATCGGAGCCGGCGCGGAGTGGCGCCTCGCATGCGACGATCGCGCCGTACGAGCTCTTCCTGAGCGCGGACGCAGTGGAGATCTATCTCGCGATTCAGAACGGACGCGAGTGGTCACGCTTCTGCGAGAACGTGCTCGCGAGACCCGAGGTCGCCGACGATGCGCGCTTCGCGACCAACTCAGCACGCGTGCGGCATAGGGCGGACCTGCATGCACTCATTGCCGGCCTCTTCGCAGAGCTGCCGGCCGCCGAGATCCTCGATCGCCTGGAACGCGCCGACATCGCGTGCGCACGCCGCAACTCGGTCGAGGGATTCATCAACCATCCGCAGTTGATGGATCGTCATTGCTGGCACACCGTCGATTCGCCGGTCGGCCCGTTGCGGGCGCTACGGCCACCGCTGCGGATGGAGGGACTGGATCCGGTCATGGGTCCCGTCCCGTCGCTGGGGCAGCACAGTCAATCCATTCTCGAAGAGCTGGGGTTCGACGCCGGCACGATCGCGACCTGGCGGAAGGAGCAGATGATCTGATGGCGGTGAAGAAGGGCTGGACGGGGCGCGTGTTCGAGGACTTCGAGGTGGGGGACGTCTACGAGCATGCGCTCGGGCGGACGGTGATCGCCGCCGACAACGTCTGGTTCACCTGCCTCACGATGAACACCAATCCGATCCACTTCGACACGGAGTATGCGAGCGCCACGGAATTCAAAAAGCCGCTCGTCAACTCGTGCTTCACGCTGGCGCTGGTGACCGGGCAGTCGGTCACCGATCTCACGGTCAACGCGGTCGCCAACCTGGGATGGGACGAGGTGCGACTGCCGCATCCGTTGTTCGAAGGGGACACCGTCCGCTCGAAGAGCGAAGTGCTCGAGACCCGCGAATCCAAATCCCGCCCCACCGTCGGCATCGTCCGCGTGAAGACGACGGGAACGAACCAGCACGGCGCGGCGGTGATCGAGTTCACGCGGACGTTCATGATCTGGAAGCGCGGGCATGTACCAGGGCAGCGGTGAGCGAGCTGATATCCTCGAGCGTGGCGATGTTTCTTAGCAGCCCGAGCACTCGTTCGGCTGCCGGCTCCGTCAGTGCACGGCAGGCACACGCCATGAATTTCCCATCGAGTTCCGCATCGCTGGCCGGCTGTTCCGGATAGCCTCGCGCGCCCTGCGCCTCCTGCGTCAGCACGCGTCCATCCCGCAGGATGATGTGCACGCGAGCGTGTGTGAGCGGCGGAGCGCCACGATCCAGGGTCGGATCGACCCGCATCGCGACGTGCGCCATCAGCGCCGACACCTGCGGATTCGTCAGGGAGTCCGCGTCGAACGTATCGATCCCCACGCGGCCGAACGCGACCGCCGCCGCGGCGCAGAACGGCAGGCTGAACTTGCCTTCGAGTCCCGTCGACGGCCGGTCGTAGATCAGGATCGTCGGCACGATCGAGTCGACGTCGATGTCGATGCGCTCGACGTCGTCCGCGGTGAACCCCCCGCGGCGGCGCAGATCGAGAATGGCGTCGAGCGACGGATGGGTGCCGGCGCACGAGGGGTAGAGCTTCACCGTGATGCCCGTGTCGAGGATCTCCCAACGCGAGCCGAGATCGGCGATCGCGTCGGCGAGCGCCGTTCCCTCGCTGTCCATCGCATGCAGCAGCCCCTGCGGGCCGTCGAGCGCGAGCTCGCTCGCCGTCATCCCGCCCCTGGCCAGCAGAGCGGCGAGCACGCCGTTGCGCGCCGCCAACCCCGCATGCAGCGGCTTCACCATCGTCCCGAAGTTCTCCTTCAAGCCCGACGCCTCGGACGCGGCGATCGCGACCGCGTGACCCGCCGCCCGGGCCTCGAGGCCCAGCAATCGGCTGACGGCTGCCGCGGCACCGATGGTTCCAAGCGTGGAGGTGCAGTGCCAACCGCGCTGGTAGTGCCGCGGGTTCATGAGTCGGCCGAGCCGGGCCTCGATCTCGAAGCCTACGACATAGGCATCGAGGACGGCGCGGCCCGTGAGGCGTTCCGATTCCGCCGCCGCGAGCACCGCCGGCACGAGCGGCGCGCTCGGATGCGCCAGCGACACGAAGCACATGTCGTCGTAGTCGAGCGCGTGGGCGGCCGTGCCGTTGGCCAATGCCGCGCCGGTCATGCTGGTCCGGACCGCCGTCCCGAACACCCCGCAGGCATCACCGCCTTCGGCCGCCATCACGTGCCTGGCGATGACGCTCGCCGGTTCCGAAACGCCGGCCAGAGTCACGCCGACGGTATCGAGGACGGCAATCGCCGCGCGCGCGCGAGCGCCGGCCGGCGGCGCCGCATCGCTGACGAAGTCTCCGAGCCGGGCAGTCGTCGCAGTGGTCTGGCTCACGCAGGTCCTCCGCACGTCGCCTCTTCCGGCCGGCCGATCGCTGCCATGAACCGTTGCTTGATGAACACGCAGTCGAGCGGTGGTTTCACGGTTGGCGCCGATTCGGCGACCTTCGCCACGATCACCCAGGGCCCCGCTTCTACGCGCGACCGCTCGATGGCGGCGGTAAGCGCTTCGCCCGTCGTGACCGTTGCAGTCGCCGCCGCGCCCATCGCGCGCGCCGCCGCCTCGAGATCCGCCCCATGCGCGGTCGCGGTGTCCTGCCCGCCCGTCGTCCCATAGACCTGGTTGTCCCAGACGATGAGCACGAGATTGGCCGGCCGGGTCCATCCGATCGTGGCCAGCGACCCGAGGTTCATCAAGAGGGATCCGTCCCCATCGACGACGAAGACGCGCAAATCGGGACGCGCCAGCGCGAGACCGAGTCCGATGGACGACGCGAGGCCCATGCTGCCCCAGGTGTAGAAGTTGGCGGGACGATCGCCAGCCGCGAACAGGTCGTAGGCAGGATGGCCGAGGCTCGCGATGATCGGTTCGGCATCAATCGCCGCGACCAGCCGTCGCGTCGCTTCCAGGCGGTTCATGCTCTTTCCGAGGGGCTTCGCCCCTCGGACTCCCCCACAGGCTCTCTCGCTCGCGGCTTCGTCGGCTCGCTCCGTTCGCCTGACTCGCTCGCGATGCTCGCTCGTGCCCGGGACGGGACGGTGAGCCGGCGGGGCAGGAGGCACACGCCCGGAAGCCGCGTGCCGAATGCCGTCTGGCCGACGACCCTCACAGTGTCTTGCGTCGATTCCGGCGTATCCGCCGTCGAATGCGGGAGGCCGATCGCGTCGCAGATCGGACGAACGGCGCGTCCCATCGGCACCTGCGCGTCATTCCACTCGCCGGCGTCTCCGCGCATGCTGATCACGATCAACATGGGAATCTTGTACGGGATCAGCAGGGAAGTGAGGGCATTCAGCGAGTTGCCGAGCCCACTCGACTGCAGCATCACGGTGGGCCGGGCGCCGCCGAGATACAGCCCGGCGGCAATGCCGAACGCCTCCTCTTCTCGGGTCGCCAGAGTCGTGGTGACATCCGGGAAGCTCTCGCGCAGGATCCGAAGGACGTGCGACAGCGGATTGTCGGGTACGTAGACGACGTGACGGCTGCCGGCGGCGTGGAGTCCGGCGCACACGCCCGACGCCCACGGTGGATCGACGGTCATCCGCGCAGTTTACGTCACCCCTCGCCGGCTGGTGCGAGCATGAGCTCCCTGGGCGCCGCAGCAGTCAGCGGCATCCAGCACGACTTCCGCGAGACAATGTCTTCCTATGCTTCGATCGTTCGGCTCTCGACGTCACACGCGCGCTGCCACACTCGTTTGCGCGCTGACGATATTCGCGTGCCGCGCTTCTGAAGCGCCGGGTGACGTAGTCGAACGGGAACGGCTGGATGCCAGCGTCGCCGAGTGGCGCAGGAAGCACGAGGCGGACTACCGGCGTGATTGGGTGAGCGTCGCCGGACTGCATGCGTTGAAGCCTGGCGGCAACACAGCCGGCAGCGCTCCCGGCAACGACATTGTCCTGCCCAAGCCCACGCCCGCACGGCTCGGTGTGTTCCATCTGGCCGACGGGCGAGTGCGGTTCGAACCGTCGTCGGACGCGCTGGTTCTCCTGAAGAATTCGCCCGTGACCGGCGTCGTTGATCTGAGCGACGACTCCCAGCGAGGCGCTGAGGAATTAGTGATCGGCGAGGTGCGGCTGGTTGTGCATGTGAGCGGTGAGACGCGCTCGATCCGTGTGCGCGACCCGAATGGTCCACTCGCCCGGGCATTTCGGGGCTTCGCCTGGTTCCCCGTCGATGCGCGGTATCGTGTCGCCGGACGTTTTATCAAAGACGCGCAGCCGCGACGCCTCAAGGTAGTCAACACCTATGGCGACATCGACGAGTACACCACGGAAGGGGTTGTGGAATTCGAGCTGCTCGGCCGAGCGCAACGTCTGCGGCCGTTCACGACGCGCCCCGGACGACTCTACTTCGTGTTCCGCGACGGCTCGAGCGGGATCGAGACCTACGAGACCGCCCGTTTTCTCTACGCCGACCTTCAGTCCGATGGCACGACGGTTCTCGACTTCAACACGTCCTACAACCCGCCGTGCGCTTTCAATCCGTTCACCACGTGCCCGATCCCGCTCCGCGAGAATCGCCTGGATGTAAAGATTCTCGCGGGTGAGAAGGCGCACGCCGACTAGGACGTTCCTCTTTTATCGTCGAGTCATCCCAGACGGAGGGCTGTCATGGGTTGCTCGGTCGTGGCGCGAGAACCCGCGGCTGTCAAAAACCGAGCGCGCGTCGGACAGCACCTACTCCCTTGTTGACGGCGCGCTTCATCGGCGAGGACGAACCTGCACATAGCGTCGTCCTGATTTCAATCGTCTGTTGGGTGGCGGTGTCGGGGTTTCCTCAGGCATCGAGCGGATGACTGAAAGTGCATCAACATCCGCACCACCGGCGGCGCTCGTGCTAACGTCGTGCCGCAGTGGCAGTTAGCGAGCGCGGCGACCCGCGCGGTGCAACCTGACATGTCGGTCCATCATCCCCGTACGATGAGGCCGTCTGGCTGTCGAACACGGCTTGCAGCCGACGAAGGCCGTCCGATCGTGAGCCGCCGCGGCTGAAGCGCAGAACGTTAGACCGACACGGCGAACGGAAGTTTGTTGGACGCGCGCTGGTGACCACGCAGCAGTACCGAACGGCGCTGGCATGGCAGATCGGGCTGGCCATCTACATGCAGCTTGTCTCATGGGTTCCGCTCGGGCGATGGAACTACCAACCCTGCTGCCCGCCCGCACTCGAGCAGCTCTGGCGCGGCACTCTCTCGTTGAGCGACGCGCTCGGGACGGCAGCGTTTCTCATGCCCGTGGCGCTATTCTGGGCGGGTGCGCGGCGGGACTGGCGTTGGATGATGTGGCTCGCGCTCCTGATGACGACCGTCTGGCTCGGTCTACAGGTGTGGACGTGGTGGCCACCGTACCTGTTTGGAGCCTCGGCGCACTGGTCGCAAGTCTACGCGCGCGCGTTTGCTCAAGCGACGCCGATCTTGCCCCGGTGGGGTAACCATCTGCCGCCCGACGCCTTGCATCTGGTGTTGCAGATCTTGTTAGTCGGCACCGTGATTACGGGTGGAATCGCAATCATGCGGCAGCCACTGTAATTGAGAGGAGATCGATCATGGGTGATGAGTCGAGGTTGCGCGTCGGCTTTTTGCGAGATGCGGCCCTGACCCTGGTCGCAGTCGCCGTAGCGTGGTTGGCTCTTGACGACATCACTACGAACGCGGCCGGCAGCTTCCTCCCGGAGCGGGTGGCACTCCTGGGTTGCGGATCGTGGTTCGCCGTTGTCGCGTGGCGGCTCGTACGGCACGGACATCGGATCCTTGGAGTGTCATCGCTCCTTCTGGTCGCTATGGGCGCGCTGGGTCAGATGGCCCTCGGGCCGGACACGGTCCCGAGCATGCGGCTCGAATACCTCGCCATGGCCGGTGGTCTCGCCTGGTTCGTTGTGCTGACGGCGATCTTGACGGCCCTTGCCGTGCGTCCGGCGCGCAGACACGCAGCCTGACAAGCACTTGCAGCCGACGGCGTATCGTCCTGTGAAAGATCTACGTAATCTGAGCGCCGTTGGCCGAAGCGGAGCGATAGGGCGTTCTGCCCGGTTGTTGAAGTGTTCTTCAGAGCGCGCGACAAACAGATGACATGAGGAGGATGATCCCATGCGAGCGCTGATGACTACTGTGGGCACGTTGATCTTCGCCGCGGGCTGCTTCGCCGGCGGCCGCCTGCAGCCACCGGTAGGGGCGCAGGGATTCACGGTCGTCATGGACTGCGGCACGTCCGCCCCGCAGCTCCGCACGACACTCTATTTCGGCCTCGCGCGGCCGAAGGGCTCCGTGAGCGAGCTCGAGTGGCAGGTATTCCTGCGTGACGAAGTCACCAGACGGTTTCCCGACGGGTTGACCGTGTGGGAGGCGGAGGGCCAGTGGCGGACACCCGCTGGCAGCATCGATCACGAGCAGTCGAAAGTCCTGCTCCTGGTTCATTCCGACACGCCGGCGGCGCGCCAATCGGTCCTGGCCGTGATCGAGGCGTATCGCAAGACGTTCGAGCAGCAATCCGTTCTGTGGGAAAGCGCGCGCGCGTGTGTCGCGGCCTAGCGCCGCGGAGGTCCCCATGTCCCCGACGCCCGCCGTTGAACGCCGGAAGTCGTACTGCC
>DATLLF010000332.1:0-34203 GCA_035537955.1 Vicinamibacterales bacterium
GACGACGGACCTGGCACCCCACAGAAAATGATCGCGGATGGCCTCCGGCAGCGAGCAGAACCGGATCTTGCGATCGAGCACTTCCTCGAGCTCCGGATTGCCTCGCGAGATCGCGTTGCCGATGACGACGAGGTCCAGCTCCGCGGAGATGTGCTCGGGGCGATAGCCCTCGAGCAGCGTGATCCCCTGGTCGCGGAGAAAGTCGCTCATGGGCGGGTAGACCTGTTGGTCCGAACCGCGCACGTCATAGCCGCGTGATTTGAGCATCGCGGCGAGCGTACCCATCGCCGTTCCGCACACGCCGATGAGGTGGACTCGTTTCACGTTTGCACCGCCGATTCGTCGATGATCAGTCCCGGCCGGCTGCGCGTGTCGATCCGCGCCCTGAGGCCAAACGGAATCGTGAGCGTCGCGCCATCGCTGTGGCCCGATGGCAGACCGAACAAGACCGGTCCATTGAAGTCCTCCGTGAGTTCGACGACGACGTCCCGGGCCGCGAGTGAGCCGCCGGGCTCGTCGCAGCGCGGCAGCTCGTTGAAGACGAGCGCCCCGGCGCGGTCGAGGATGCCCGCCAACTTCAGCTGAGTCAGGAGACGATCGATACGATAAGGACGTTCGGCGACCTCATCGAGAAACAACACGCAGCCCTGCGGGGGGTCGAACGCGAACGGGGTACCCAGAGAGGCGGCGAGTTGGGTCATCGTGCCGCCAATCAGCATCCCGTTCGCCTCCCCGTGCCGAAGCACCTCGATTCCGGGGCTGGTAATGACACCGACGGGTGCCGGTCGCGTGAGACATCGGAGGAACGTATCCCGGTCGTAGCCGGCGGGTCCGCGGGCCAGCCGGCGGTCGATCATCGGCCCATGGAACGTGACCATGCCGCAGGTCAGCGTGAGCCAGGAGAGGATCGACGTGTTGTCGCTGTAGGCGATGAACGGCTTGACGATTGTGGAAAACTCGTGTGCATCGAGCAGCGGGAGGAGATGAACGCTGCCATACCCGCCTCGAGCTGCGACGATAGCGGCGATGTCCGGATTCAGCCATGCGTCGCGGAGCGCGGCCGCTCGCACCGCGGACGATCCTGCGGTGTACGGTCCGCGTTCGAACAGCGATCGCTCATCGTAAACCGGCACGAATCCAAGTGATCGCAGTTCCTCGGCGCCTGCCTGAAGCTGTTCCTGAGCGACTGAGCTCGCTGGCGCGACGATGGCAATCTGGTCCCCGGGCTGCAAGGGGCGCGGTTTTCGCATGCTCACGCGAAGCGCAACATTTCGGCGGCAACGGCCTGGTGCTCGTCGCGGCCGAGCACCTGGCGGAGAGCCGCACGCGCGAGCGGCATCGGGCGTTTCGCGAGGAAGCGCTCCTTCACCCGACGGTGTCGCGTGAGAGCATCTTCGGCGCGCTTGATTGGCAGGCTCCCTTCTTCGACCGCGCGGATAACGGCTTCGACGGCGCGAGCCTGCTGATCCTGATCCTCGCCACACATCAGAACGGCGTCACAACCCGCGCCGATCGCGCGGACCGTTGCGTCTGCCATGCCGTAGCGACTGCTGATCGCCTTCATCTCGAGATCGTCGGAAAGCACAAGGCCTCCGAACCCAAGTGTCTGCTTCAGCATGCCGTCCACGATCGTCGCGGATAGCGTCGCGGGAACCGCGTCGTCGAGCGCGGGAATCAGGATGTGTGCGGTCATGATCGAAGCGACGCCGGCCTCGACCGCGGCTCGGAAAGGCAGCAGTTCGACCGCCTCGAGGCGATCGGGCGGATGCTCGATGAGCGGCAGCTCGAAATGCGAATCGACGCTCGTGTCTCCGTGCCCCGGGAAATGCTTGCCGCAGGCGGCAATCCCCTCAGCCTGGAGCGTCCGGATGATGACCGAGCCGAGACGCGCCACATCCTCGGCCCGCTCCGCGAGCGCGCGATCTCCGATGACGGGGTTCTTCGGATTGGTGAGGACGTCGAGCACGGGCGTGTAGTCGAGCGAGATGCCGACGGCCTTCAACTCGGCCGCAAGCGCACGTGCGAACCGCTCGGCGAGCGCGACGTCGCCGCTTCTCCCGAGCGTCTGCATCGGCGGCCACACCGTGAACGGCGACTTCAGGCGCGCGACACGTCCGCCTTCCTGGTCCACGCTGACCCAGAGCGGCAGCTCCCCGGCGAGTTCCTGCGTCTCGCGCGACAGTTCCGCGACCTGCTCCGGAGACTCGATGTTGCGGGCGAACAAGATGACACCGCCGAGGTCGAACTCGCGCGCGAGCGCCTTGAGGTCCGCCGGGATCGTGTGACCGCTGAAGCCCGCGATGGCAATCTGCCCTGCGTGGCGCCTGAAATCCTTGAGAGACATTGATCTGAAATTATGACTCACTCCAACGCTCCGAGCTTTGGAGTTTGGAGTTTGAACTTCGCAGTTCTATTATCTTGCGTGCTCATCGAATCATCCGCGCCTACGCGGATCGACCTGGCGGGCGGCACGCTCGATATCTGGCCGCTCTACCTGTTTCACGAGAATGCGCAGACGATCAATGCGGCGATCAGTCTGCGCGCGTACTGCTCGATCCGTCCGCGGCCGGACAAGCGCGTCGCGATCGTTTCAGACGATACGGGCATCCGCGTCGAGGCGGACCACTGGTCGGAGCTCCGCGAGAACCATGATCTGGTGCTCCTCGGGCGCCTGCTCCATTACTTTCAGGCGGAGGGCCTCGAACTGCGCACGCGGTCGGATTCGCCCTTTGGGGCGGGCATCGCCGGATCCTCGGCGCTCAACATCGCCGTCTGCGGCGCACTCGCAGAATGGTGCAAGGTCACGCTCCCCGACGAACTGCTGTTGACGATCGCGCAGAACGTCGAGGCGCAGGTGATCGATGTGCCCACCGGCGTTCAGGACTATCGGCCGGCATATTACGGCGGCGTCTCGGCGGTGGAGTTGAATGTCGATGGCATCCGCCGCGTGGCGCTTCCCGTCGATCCGTTGGCACTGCAGCAGCGCATTGTCCTGGCGTATACGAATGCATCGCGCAACTCGGGCATCAACAACTGGGAGATGACCAAGCGCCACATCGACGGCGACCGCGACGTGCAGGCGCGCTTCGAGCGGATCGGCCAGATTGCCACGAGGATGCGTGCGGCGCTCGAACGTGGTGATTGGCGCGCCGTCGGGGCGCACGTAGCCGAAGAATGGGAGAACCGCAAGGGCCTCGCTCCTGGCGTGACGACGCCTGCGATCGATGCGATGCTGGCGGCGGCGCAGCGTGCCGGCGCGGCGGGCGGGAAAGTCTGTGGCGCCGGTGGTGGGGGGTGTCTCTTCTGCATCGGCGAACCGGACGCCCTCCCGGCCATTCGCGCCGCGCTCGCCGACAATGGCGCGCGGCTGCTCGACTTCCGCATCGAGACGCAGGGGCTCTCCGTGCAAACCCTCGCCGACCCGATGCCGTCCGCCAGCCGACGTGGATAACCTCGCGATCGCGCGGGTGCTTGCCGAAATCGGCGACCTTCTCGAAATCAAGAACGAAAACCCATTCAAGATCCGCGCGTACCGAAACGCGTCCGAGGCGGTGATCCATCTCGGCGCGCGCATCGCGGACATGACGCCCGAAGAACGGCGTGCCATTTCTGGCATCGGCAAGGACCTCGCGGCGAAAATCGGCGAGCTTGTCGAGACAGGCAACAGTACCTACCATCAGGAACTGCTGCAGGAGTTCCCGCCAACCGTCCTCGACCTGCTCCGATTGCAGGGGGTGGGACCGAAGACCGTCGCGCTGCTCTATCACACGCTCGGGGTACGCTCACTCGAGGATCTGGAGCTGGCGGCGAAGGAAGGGCGCATTCGCTCGCTGAAGGGGATGGGAGCGAAGAAAGAGGTGCTCATCCTCAAGGCACTCGAGGATCGACAGCGCGTCGCGGGTCGTCGCCTGCTCGCCGAGGCGCACGACGCTGCCGCGGCGCTGATATCGGCGCTGCGTGAGCACGCCCCCGACGCGCAGATCACGCCGGTGGGTAGCCTGCGCCGTGGCTGCGAGACGTGCGGTGACATCGACATTCTCGCGGCCGGTGCGCCACCGTCCATCATGGAAACGTTCACCGGCTACAAGCTCGTCGAACGGATCCTCGCGCGCGGTGACACGAAATCGAGCGTACTCATCTTTGGCGGGTTTCAGGCGGATCTTCGGGTGGTTCCGCGGGAGAGCCTCGGGGCGGCGCAACAGTACTTCACCGGATCGAAGCCGCACAACATCGCGCTGCGCGATCGCGCGATACAGCGCGGCTTCAAGCTCAATGAATACGGGCTCTTTCGGGTGGAGGACAACTTGCTCGTTGCCGGTGAGGATGAAACAGGCATCTACGAGGCGCTCGGTCTGCAGTTCGTTCCGCCGGAATTACGCGAGAACCGCGGCGAGATCGCGGCCGCCGATGCCCGCACGCTCCCGCGGCTCATCGCCTTCGAGGACCTTCGCGGCGACCTGCACATGCACACGACAGCCACAGACGGCCGCGCCGACGCGGACGCGATGGCGCGCGCGGCCCTCGCTGCCGGTCTGCAGTACATTGCCATTACGGACCACAGCAAGTCGCTGGCGATGGCCAACGGCCTCGACGAAGCGCGAGCGCTCCACCATGCGGCAGCCATACGATCTCTGAACGACCGCCTCGAGGGGCTGACCGTGCTCGCCGGCATCGAGTGCGACATCCGCGCCGATGGCACCATGGACCTCGCCGATGACTGCCTCGCGCAGCTCGACATCGTCATCGCCTCCGTGCACTCTGCCTTCAATCAGGACGAAGCGCAGATGACGGACCGGATTCTGCGCGCCATCGAGAACCCCTATGTGGATGTCATCGGCCACCCGACGGGACGCCTCATACTCAAGCGCGACGGGTACCAGCTGAGGATGGAACAGGTCATCGCCGCCGCTGCCGCCCGTGGTGTGGCACTCGAGATCAACAGCCAGGTGGATCGCCTGGACCTCGATGACACGCACGCGCGGATGGCGAAAGAGCGCGGCGTCAGGATCATCATCGACTCCGATGCCCACTCACCTGCCGGACTGGCGTCACTGCGATGGGGCGCGGTGACGGCGCGGCGCGCGTGGCTGGAAGCGTCGGACGTGCTGAACACGCTGCCGGTGGATCAATTTCGCGCGGCGTTGCGGAGAAATCGCCGGTCGGCCTGACCATGGCGAGAAAAATTCCGCTCGCACCCGTCAGCCTGCCGCAGCGGCCCACCGACGAGATCCTCGCCGAGATCCGCTCGATCTATTTCAAGACGACAAAAGGCACGATTCTTACCGACTTCGACCGCGCCATCGACCTGCTGAAATCGATTCCGACGCCGGAGGAGCGCCAGCGCGCGACGGTCTACATGGACGGCTTGGCGGAGATGCGCAAGGAGTTCAGTGCTGCGCCTTCGCGACGAACTTCCGCGCGGCGAGGCGGATCGGTTCGGAAACGTTCCGGTCCATAGAGAGCTTCTTGAGGTCGCGTTCGTTGAGCCGCTGCAGAAAGCCCATGGCGAGCGGAATCGGCGTCTTCGGATTCCGGGTCAGCGCCGCCACGACGTTGTAGTTCTTCACCCACGCGCGGTTCATCGCGATGATACGCAGGACGTCCTCCGTCAGGTTCGCCATTCGCGCGAACGCTTCAACCTCGGATTCCGTCAGCTTCGGGCTGCTCAGCACGGCTACCGCCACCAGCTTGTTCGAGTCGCGTATCAACTGACTGCGCTGTTCACGAGTGCCCCGCATCGCCAGCTTCATGCGGTCGAGAACCGGCAGCGCCGAGAGGATCTTGGGATCCGATTCGCCCGCCGCTTCCTCGCTGGGCGGATCTTCGCTGCTCTCGACCAGCGGCTGATCGTCGGTGGCGGGAGCCGCCTCGGGCTGGATTCCGCGGGCCGCGAAGAAGTCGCGCATGAGCTGCGGTACGTCCGACCGGCCCAGGAACTTCGCCACGGAACCTGCAGGCAGCGCGGCGATCGTGCGGGACGCCGTCTCGGCGACGTTCGGATCCGCATCGTCAATGAGGATCAGCAGCAGCCCCAGCTGTTCATGCGCCCGTGGTGCGAGCGCACCGCGCGCGGCGAGCATGCGCACGTCGCTTGCCACTTCACCGCGGCGGAAGAAATCAATCAGCGCGGATCGAATGCCGGCGTCCATCAGAGCGGGCGATTCCGCAGCAGGTAGTAGACCAAACCGCTTGCGAGCAGCAGCATCACCGCGAGCGCGATCAGGAAGACCGTTGCGGCGAGCTTCTTCCGCCGCTCGAAGGCCGCCTCCTCATGTCCGATACCGGCGGCCCTGATGGCTGCGGACGGCGAATCGAAACGATCGAGGAACTCGTGAAGCACCTGGTCCGGATCCAGCCCGATTTCGGCGGCGTACGAGCGAACGAACGCGCGGCTGAAGACGCCGCCCGGCAGCTTCGAGACGTCGTTCCGCTCGAGCGCCTCGAGAGCGGCAACGGAGATCTTCGTGCTCGCCGCGATCTGGCGCAGCGTGATGCCGCGACCCTCCCGCGCCTGCCGGAGCATCCCCCCAAAATCATTCATGGATACGGCCAATTTAGACATTCCCGCTCGAGACTGTCAACGCGTCGTGAACCTCGCGAACCGTTCGTCCGATGTCAGTCGATTCGGCGAAAAGGCTGATTGCTGCTATGCCGGCGGCTCCGGATCTCGCCAGCGCGCGCGCCCTCTCGACGCAGATGCCGCCGATCGCCATGACCGGCAGGGAAACGCTGCGACACACGCGCTCGAGCGCGTCGATGCCGGCAATCGGGTGATCCGCTGGCTTGCTCGCGGAAGGAAAGACCGTTCCGAAGAGCAGGTAGTCGCAACCACCGGCAGCCGCCGTCGTAACCGCTTCCTCGACGGAATGCACCGATCGCCCGACCAGGAACTCGGCGGGGACGATCCGGCGAACATCTGAGACGGACGGACTGTTGCTCTTGAGATGAACGCCGCCGGCACCGGCCGCAAGCGCGATGTCGATGCGCTCGTTCAGCGTCACGATCGAGCCATGCGGCCGGACAGCCTCTACGACCTCCCGCGCGAAGTCGAGAAGCTCACGATCGGCGAACTGGCGTTCGCGAATCTGGATCATGGTGGCGCCAGCGGCAGCCGCGGATGCCAGGCGCGCCAGCAATGCGCCGCGCTCGCGACTGTTCGCGGCGCCACGTCCACGTGTGATGACACAGATGGCAGGACGAGCGATGGGCATGCCTCAGGTGCGGCGCCGCATGCGGAACGCACCGGCGAGCTCCGCGAGCCCGGCCGTCACCGTGATGATGCCGATCCCCGACACGGCGCCGCGGACGAACGCGTTCGACATCCACCCCCCAACCAAAGAGCTCTGGGTGAAGAAGTTCTGGTGCCAGAAGGCGGACCATGGGGCGACCATCAGGACCAGCCCCGCCTCGATGAAATAGGCAGCGAAGATGAAGCGGGTGAGAATCGAAATGGTCAGCCTTCCGTTTCGACCCTGGCGAGCCGCGCCACGCGCGCGCTGACGTCCCGGTAGTCAGGTGTGTCGGCGTTCAACTCGAGAAAGACGGCGAGCGCCCTGGCCGTTTCCCCCACGGTCTCCAGCAGATCCCCGAGATCGTACAGCAAAGCGCGTCCGCGCTCCGCGTCGGGAGCGGGCGCGTCGAGCGAGCGCTCGAGCCACTCAATGGCCGCGCGCAGATCTCCCTCGTCGCGGTAGATCCCTCCGATCATCGAGGCGGCCGCGAAACGGTGGCGGGGCGAGCGCGCCGCGATTTTCAGCGATCCGATCGCCTCGTCTCGCATGCCCATCTCGAGGTACGTCCTGGCCAGATCCACGTGATCCCCTGCAGCGTCCGGATCCGCGGCCTCGACGTCGGCGCGGATGTCAGAAAAGACGCGCTCGAGATCCTGTGGAGGCGTGACGGGGGCAGCCGGCGCCGCAGCCTGACCCTGCAGATCACCGAGCAGGCCCGTCAGGTCGATTTCCACAGAAGTCGGAGCCGGTTGAGGCTCCTCCTCGACGGGCGGCTCTTCGGCGTGGATCGGAGGCAGCGCGGCGCTCGCCGGCAGGTTCGGAACAGCGGATGCCGCGGTTTCGAACTGGCCTGGTTCCTCCTGCATTGCCGCGGAGGTGCGCTCGGCGATCGCGGCTTCCACATCCTCCACGCTCAACGCACGAAGTGCACGTCTCAGGCGATCGATGTGGACTGCATTGTCAGGCTGCCTCGCCACAAGATCCTCGGCGATGACGCGCGCCTCCATCGCGCTCCCCTTGGTGAGATAGGCGTCGGCGAGCTGAGCCTGCGCGTCGAACGTCGCCTCCTCGAGGCCGCCATCCACGCAGATCTCGACGAGCTTCAGGAGGATCGTCACGTTCGACGGAGCGGTTGCCGAGACCTGCTGAAGAGCGGCAGCTGCCGCGCCAAAGTCACCGTCGGCGACGAGTGCGTCCGCAACGACCTCCACGCACTGCGCAGCCGCTTCCGGTGAGTCACCGCCAATGTCCCGCGCCAGATCGAGCAGCGCACCGTAGGCGTGGGCGCCCGTTGCCGCATGCTCCTCCAGTAGCGCCCGCGCCTCAGCGAGCCGCCCCTCGCGCAGCTCGATCCGTGCCAGCGGCAAGAGGCTCGAACGCCGCTGGCCGGGGTCGCAGCGGACGCAATCGCGAAGCACGTGGTCCGCGTCTGTCTGGCGATTGGTTTTCAGGAACTCGTCGTAGAGATCGCGGTACTGTCGCGCCGCCTCGACGAGCTGCCCGCTGCGTTCGGACGCGCGCGCGGCGGTCAGGCGCGCATCCAGATCCTCTGGATCCAGCGTGCCGAGACGTACGACGATCTCGTCAGCGCCGGTCGCGTTCCCCTGTTGTCTTCTCCGCTTCTCGATCGTCGAGTAGTACAGCTTTGCGTCGGCGAGCAGCCCCTGACGCGCCGAAATCTCCGCAAGCCTCAACTGCGTGTCGTCGTCGTCAGGAGTGATCTTGAGGATCTTGCGGAAGAGCGCAGCCGCTTTGGGATAAAAGCCCTCGGCGAGCAGGTGGTTCGCGACGCGGCTGTAGAGAGGAACTGCCTGACCGGGCCGTCCCGCGCGCATGTACAAATCGCCCAGCGTGTTGGCGCTGTTCCAGTCTCGAGGCTGGTCCTCGACGACGCGCACGTATTCCGCAATGGCAGCGTCAAGACGCCCGACGCGGAGAAATTTCTCCGCGTTCTTCAGCGTCGCTTCGCGGTCGATAGCCACTGGTGAAAAGGAGAGGCGTCAGCCGATGGTATCAAACAGGGAAGGCGGCCGGAACGACCGCCGGTGCGCCTCCGAGTAGCCGAAACGTCCGACGGCGTCGAGGTGATCGCGCGTCGCGTACCCCTTGTGCCGGTCGAAGCCATATCTTGGGTCGGCCGCGTGCAGTTCGAGCATCGCCCGGTCGCGCGTCACCTTTGCGACGATCGAGGCCGCGGCAATCGCCGTGCACCGGCTGTCGCCGTGCACGACCGGTTTCTGCGCGATCGGCAGTCCAGGAATCCTGAACGCGTCGACGAGGACAATGTCGGGCAACGGCTCGAGCGACATCACCGCCAGGTTCATCGCTCGCAGCGACGCCTGGTGAATGTTGATGTGATCGATCTCGGGAGGATCGCACGCGGCGACCCCCCACGCGACCGCAACGCGGGTGATGCGGTCGTAGAGGCGCTCTCGTTCCAACGAGGTGACCGTCTTCGAATCACAGACGCGAGGGATATAACGGGCCGGATCCAGGATCACGGCTGCCGCCACGACGGGCCCCGCAAGGCAGCCGCGCCCGACCTCATCGACCCCCGCCACGTAGTTGAACCCCATGCGCCGCAGCGAGTTCTCGAGGGTTCTGAACGCCCGAACCTTGACCATGGACGAAGGGGCCGCCCTGTCAGGTTAAGCCGTCGGCTTCTTCGTCTCTTTCATGCGCGCCGCCTTCCCCTTCAGATCACGGAGGAAGTACAGCTTGGCGCGCCGGACCTTGGCGGTACGGAGCACCTCGATCTTGTCGATGATCGGCGAGTGCAGCGGAAAGATCCGCTCGACGCCCTGGCCGAACGACACTTTGCGCACGGTGAAGGTCGCGCGCGCGCCGCCGCGGTGCTGACCGATCACCATTCCCTCGAACACCTGGATGCGCTCTTTGTCACCTTCGCGCACCTTGACGTGCACACGGACGGTATCGCCAGGCTTCATCGCCGGACGCTGAACCATGTTGGCGCGTTCGACGGTTTCAACCGCAGTCATTGCTCTGTCTCCTTCTTCAGTTCGTCCAGTATCGCCCGGTCCTCGGGATCGAGATCGGCCGCTGCGACCAGATCCGGCCGTCGCTCCAGCGTGCGAACAAGCGCGGCGCGCCGGCGCCATCGCTCGATTTCCCCATGATGCCCCGACAGCAGCACCGGCGGGACGTCATGCCCTTCGTATTCCGCCGGCCGCGTGTACTGCGGGAAGTCCAGCAATCCCCTTGAAAACGTGTCACGTGCGACCGACTGCTCGTCTCCGACCACGCCTGGCACCAGACGCGCGACGGCGTCCACGATCACGAGCGCGGGCAGCTCGCCGCCCGAGAGCACGTAATCCCCTATCGAGATCTCTTCTGTCGCGAGGTGCGCTCTCACGCGATCGTCGATCCCCTCGTAGCGTCCGCAGAGGATCACTACATGAGCGCATCCGCGAAACCGTTCGGCGACCCGCTGCGTCAGCTTGGGACCGTCGGGTGACGTCAGCACCACCGCGCCCGGCTTCCCGCGCTCTTTGCTTATGCTCTCCACTGCGCGGAAGAACGGCTCCGGCTTCATCACCATCCCCGGCCCACCTCCGAACGGCACATCATCGACGACACGATGCCGGTCAGTGGTGAAGCTGCGAAGATCGTGAACCTTCACGTCCAGCAGCCCGCGCGCGATGGCGCGGCCGACGATCCCTTCCTGTAGCGGCGCTTCCACGATCCGCGGGAAGATGGTGACGACGTCGAACTTCACCGCTTCGCGTTCAGCTCGATCAGTCCTTCCGGCGCCGCGATGCGGATCCGCTTCGCCGTCGGATCGATCTCTACGCAGATGTCTGCCACCAGTGGGATCAGCACCTCGCCGTGCGGAGCGTTGATCACCAGGCGGCTCATTTCGAGCGGGCCTTCGACCGCTGCCACTTCACCGATCAGCCGCCCCTCGGTGTCGAGCACCTCACAACCCACGAGGTCATGGCGGTAATAAGTTCCCTGCGGCAGCGCCATCAACTCGGCAGCGTCCACTTTCAACTCCGCTCCTGCCAGCGCTTCGGCATCGTTCATCGTATCGACACCTTCGAGCGCGATCACCGGGCGCCCTTGATGAACGCGGGCCGCGACGATGGTCTTGGGCTCGGCGCCCTCACCGACGAACACCGTCTTGCCTGCCGCGAAACGCTCGTCCAGGAAATCGGTTTCCGGATCGACGATCACCTGACCCTTGTTGCCGTGGGCGCGGGCGATACGTCCGACGAGAATGCGTTCCTCAGTCGTCATCCCTGAAGTCGACGGTCACTTTGTGACCATCGAGCTCTGCGGCGAGGTTCGCCAGCGTGCGGATCGCGGCAGCGGTCCGGCCCTGCCGTCCGATCACGCGTCCGAGGTCGCCCGGCGCCATCAACAGCTCCACGAACGTCTGCCCCCGCGCATCGCGCTCGGTCACGCGCACCGCGTTTGGCTTGTCGGCCAGCGTGCGCGCCACGACTTCGACGAGGTCGCGCGCCTTGCTCACGATGCAGGCGGCGCTACCGGTGCGGCTTCGACAGGAGCGCCCGTCTCTGCCGGCACTTCGGGCATCCGCGAGACCAGCGTGCGCACCGTGTCGGACGGCAACGCTCCGGCCTTGAGCCAATGATCCAGCCGTTCGCGATCGAGCTTCAGCGTCTCCGGCGTCGTGCGCGGATTGTAGAACCCGAGCACTTCCACGAAGCTGCTGTCGCGCGCTGCCCGCGAGTCGGTGACGACGACGCGGAAGAACGGACGCTTTTTGGATCCGGCCCTTCTCAAACGAATTACAAGCATGTGTCCTCTTCAATCACTGCTCGCGGGGCCCACCCCGCTCGCCTTCGCCCAAGCCTACGGCGGCCAAGCCACCGCGCGCCCAATCAGGCTCTACCTGTTCATCAGCGACCGCATGGCCTTCATGCCGCCGCCTTTTCCGCCGAGACCGGCCATGCCGCCGAGCTGCTTCAGCATTTTCTGCATCTGCACGAACTGTTTCAGCAGTCGGTTCACCTCTTCGACCGACGTGCCGCTGCCCTTCGCGATTCGCTTCCGGCGCTGGCCGTTGATCACCTGGTGATTGCGCCGCTCCTGCGGCGTCATCGAGTTGATGATCGCCTCCACGCGTGCAAGCTGCTTGTCGTCGACCTGGTCCCGCGCGGCCGACATCTGCTTCAGGTTTCCCATTCCCGGCAGCATCCCTATGATCTGCTCGATGGGACCCATCTTCTTGATCGTGCGCAGCTGATCGCGAAAATCCTCCAGCGTGAAGTCGTCGAGCCGCGTCTTCTCCGCGAAGCGCTCGCGATCCTCGACGTCGATCGCTTCCTCGGCGCGCTCGATGAGCGACAGCACGTCGCCCATGCCGAGCACCCGCGACACCACGCGATCGGGGTGGAACGGCTCCAGATCCTGCAGCCGCTCGCCGCTGCCCACGAAGGCGATCGGCACGCCAACGACGCCGACGACCGACAGCGCCGCACCGCCGCGGGCATCGCCGTCCATCTTCGTCAGGATGACGCCGCTCACGCCGATACGCCGATTGAACTCACCGGCGCTCTTGATCGCGTCCTGCCCCGTCATCGCGTCGGCGACAAACAGCAGGTCGGTGGGCTGCACGGTCGTCTTGATCCCCTGCAGCTCCGTCATCAACTCATCGTCGATGTGCAGACGGCCTGCGGTGTCGACGATCACCACATCGAAACCGGCGTTTCTGGCTTCGCTCAACGCACCCGACGCCCGCTTGAGCGGATCGAGCTCACCGGCCGGGTCGTGCACGCGCACACCGGCCTGCTTCGCGACGACGTTCAGCTGCTCGATCGCGGCCGGCCGCCTGACGTCGGTCGACACCAGGATCGGGTGCCTCCCTTGTTTCGCCAGCCATCGCCCAAGCTTGCCGCTCGTCGTCGTCTTGCCGGATCCCTGCAGACCCAGCATCAGGATCACGCGCGGACGCTGCTGTGTCGGCGGCAGGCCTCCCTGCGTTTCACCGAACAACGCGAGCATCTCGTCGCGTACGATGCGCACAACCTGTTGCGCGGGCGTCAGGCTCTTGAGCACTTCCTGATCGACCGCCTTGTCGCGTACGCGATCGATGAAGGCCTTGACGACCTTGAAGTTGACGTCCGCTTCGAGCAGCGCCATGCGGATTTCCCGCAACGCCGCCTCGACGGTCTCCTCGGTCAGCCGCGCTTCACCCCTAAGGGTGCGGAACACCCCCTGGAGGCGATCACTGAGCGAATCAAACATGGGTTCGGATCCGGGCGCCCTGCGGCCGTAAGAGCTTCAGACGCAAACGTTTATAGTAGTCCAGCTGCCAGCCGTGTGTCAATTTCGCGCCAGCCGTCGGGCCACTGTCAAAAGCCCCACCGCGGAGCGCACAGAGGACGCAGAGAAAACTTGCGATCCTGCCGCCCCGTCCAAGGCGCAGAAGATGCGCGCCCTCGGACGGCGGCACGACGTTCTCCGCCATTTTCCTCGCCGAGCCAGGGCGGCTTGAACTTTGCCGTTCAGCTATTTCGTGGCGGAAGTTGATCTGATAAGCGGCCGTATCATCGGCGCGGCAATCGGACTGCACAAGAAATACGGACCTGGTCTGCTGGAATCAGTGTACACGCCATGCCTTGGGCGGGAATTGGTCGCGCAGGGGATGGAGGTGGAGATCGAAAAACCTCTCGGCCTCAAACATGAGGGGCTGACGATCCACCGCGCTTACGTTCTGGACTTACTCGTCGAGGGCCAAGTGATTGTGGAGGTCAAATGCGTGGCGAAGGTAGCGCCGATCCATCGGGCGCAGTTATTGACCTGTTTAAGGCTGACCGGACTACAACTCGGCCTGATCATCAACTTCAATGTGCCGCGGCTGATCGACGGGGTTCATCGTGTCGTGAACGGCTACGAGCCGGACGAACATCTCGGGAGGGGGCGGACCGATTCATCCAGAACCAGCGATCTTTAGAAACGGGGAGCGCGAAATCAGGCCCAGCAAAACCGATCTACCTCTGCGCCCCCTGCGTGCTCCGCGGTGAGGTTTTTTACGTCCGGTGATCAGCGGAATCTATACGCCGGTAAGCTTGTGCCCAAGCTTCTGTTTCTTGGTCATCAGGTACCTGCGGGTGTGCTCGGAGGCCGGAATTTCCAGCGGAATCCACTCCACTACGGACAAACCATAACCCTCGAGGCCGACGAGCTTCCGTGGATTGTTCGACAGCAGGCGCATCGACTTCACGCCGAGATCCCGGAGGATCTGAACGCCGATGCCGTAATCCCGCTGGTCGGCCTTGAACCCGAGCCGCTCGTTGGCTTCGACGGTGTCGAAACCCTGGTCCTGGAGCTCGTAGGCGCGGATCTTGTTCGACAGGCCGATGCCTCTGCCCTCCTGGTTGAGATACAGCAGAACGCCACGCCCTTCCGCGGCGATCTTCTCCATGGCGGCCTCGAGCTGCGGACCGCAGTCGCAGCGCGCGGAGTGAAACACGTCGCCGGTGAGACAACGCGAGTGCACGCGGACCATCACGCCGTCGCCATTGCCGATATCTCCCTTGACGAGCGCGACGTGCGTCTCCCGATCGATGACGCTCTCATACGCGATGACGCGGAAGTCGCCGTGTTCGGTGGGCAGCGCGGCCGACGCGACGCGGCGCACCAGCCCCTCGGTCCGCATCCGGTATTGGATCAGGTCAGCGACCGTGATCATGAGCAGCTTGTGCTTCTTCGCAAACGTCGTCAGTTCGGGCACGCGCGCCATCGTGCCGTCACGGTTCATGATTTCGCAGATCACGCCCGCCGGATACAGACCTGCGATGCGCGCGAGATCTACGGCGGCTTCGGTCTGCCCCGCACGAACGAGCACACCACCGTCGCGCGCCCGCAACGGAAACATGTGGCCGGGGCGCGCGAGGTCCGCCGGCCGCGTGTTCGGATCGATCGCCGTCAGCACGGTGGCCGCTCGATCCGGCGCGGAGATGCCGGTACTGGTCACACCCTTCGCTTCAATGGAGACGCAGAACGCCGTGTCGAACACCGTGGTGTTCTGCGCGACCATCAGCGGGATGTCGAGCTCCTCGAGGCGCTGCCGCGTCATCGGCATGCAGATCAGTCCACGGCCGTGCGTTGCCATGAAGTTGATGGCTTCGGGCGTTGTCTTCTCCGCCGCGATCGTCAGGTCGCCTTCGTTCTCGCGATCTTCGTCGTCGACGACAATGATCATGCCACCGTCACGAACCGTCGCAATCGCATCTTCGATGCGCGCGAAGGGAGACTTAGCCGTCGCTCGCTTTTTCGTATCCATTGGTCGATCTTGAATGCCCGTCCGAGGTACCGAGTGTTTCCAGCGCGTGCACGACGTACTTGCCGAGGATGTCACACTCGAGATTGACGACGTCTGCCTGCTTCGCGTGTTGCAGGTTCGTGTGCGTCCACGTGAACGGGATGATCTGAATGTCGAAGCGCTTGTCGTCGGCGCCCGCGATCGTAAGGCTGATCCCGTTTACGGCGATGGACCCCTTGCGCACGATGAACGGGAGGAGTTCCGGCGGATACCTCACGGTCAGCCAGTGTGCGTCTCCCTCGTGCCGCAGGTCTTCGATCGTGCCTGTCGCGTCCACATGCCCCTGGACGAAGTGGCCTCCGAGCCGCGCATCCGCACGCAGCGGGCGCTCCAGATTGACGGTCGCTCCGCGCCTGGCGATCCCAAGCGCCGTCACGCGCGCGGTTTCGGGTGATACGTCGGCATGAATGCCCTCGGCGTCAGCCGAGACCACCGTCAGACATACGCCGTTGACGGCGATGCTGTCACCAGGGCGAAGTTCCGGGGAGAGTGCCGTGGTGAGCCGCAGACGAAAACCTGACGGCGTCGGCTTGACCTCGGCGATCTCGCCGACGCTTTCAATGAGCCCCGTGAACATAACCCTCCAGCAGCACGTCATCTCCGACCGGCCGGGCGGCTCGACGCCCGATTCGATCCGAGCTCAGCACGGGCCCCGGCAGCCAGGCGACGCCGCTCTCGCCGAACACGTGCCGGGTGACGTACATCTGGACGCGATCCACTGTGCCTGCGTCCCAGAACGCCTGGTGCAGCCGCGCGCCGCCTTCGACCACGACCGACGAAACGCCGCGGTCAGCAAGGGCCGCCAGTGAATGGCGGATCTCGTCGTGATCGCCGGTCGGCAGCAGTTCGGCCCCCGCCGCACGCAGCGCCGCCGCATGCGCCGGCCGATTCTCGATGGCGCGCCCCGTACTCACAATTATGACCGGCCCCGCATCCAGGGTCGAAAACACGCGCGAAGAGGGTGGCACTGCCAGGTTTCGATCGTAGAGGACGCGTGTGAACGGGAGCGATCGATACGCGCCGCGCGCCGTGAGAACCGGATCGTCGGTGAGGACCGTGCCTGCGCCCACCGCTATCGCGTCCACCTCCGCACGCTCGAAATGGACCAGGCGATTTGCCGCGGCTCCCGTGAGCGCGGTGCGCACGCCGGTCCCCTGGGCGATCCGGCCGTCCATGCTGATGGCAATCTTCATCGTCACGAAGGGTCGCCCGCGCGTGATCCTGGTCAGGAACGGAGCGTTCAACCTGCGCGCCGCGTCCGCGAGCACGCCAGAGGTGACGTCGATGCCGCGGTCGCGAAGAAAACGGCTCCCGCCGGTTGCCGCCGGATTCGGATCCTCCGCTGCGATGACCACGCGTGACACGCCTGCCTCGGCGACAAGCGGCGCGCAGGGCCCGGTCCGGCCAAGGTGGTTGCAGGGCTCCAGAGTGCAGTAGAGTGTCGCACCCCTCGCCCGCGGTCCGGCGTCACTGAGTGCAACAACCTCTGCATGCGGCCCGCCGGCGAACTCGTGTGCGCCGCGACCGACGACGACGCCGTCGGCGTCCACGACGAGCGCGCCGACCATTGGATTGGGGGACGTTCGCCCACGGCCGCGTTCGGCCAGACGCAGGGCCTTGCGCATGAACAAGGCGTCCATCTCAATCCGGGAGCTTCGCCCGCGGACCCCCTGCACGCTCGCTCGCGAAGCCCCAAAGCCCCGCTGCGCTCGCGTGGCTCGGTCGGCTCCCGGCTTGCGCAGACGCGGGCGCTCCTACCATCTTTCTTCGAACAGCGCGTCCACGTATTCGTCCGGTGAGAACGGAATCAGGTCGTCGATCTTCTCCCCGACGCCAACGTAGCGGATCGGCAGTTTCAGATCGTGTGCGATCGCCACGGCGATACCGCCTTTCGCGGTTCCATCCAGCTTCGTCAGCACGATGCCGTTCACGCCGGCGACGTTGGTGAACTCGCGCGCCTGCGTCAGACCGTTCTGGCCGACAGTTGCATCGAGCACGAGGAGGACTTCGTGAGGCGCGCCTTCCACTTCGCGCGCGGCCACCCGGCGGATCTTGTCGAGCTCCGACATCAGGTTCACGCGCGTGTGCAGCCGTCCGGCCGTGTCGACGAGGACCACGTCGCGACCGCGCGCCTTCCCGGCGACGAGCGCATCGAAGACGACGGCTGCAGGATCGGATCCTGTTTTCGCACGCACGAAGTCCACGCCCGCGCGATTGGCCCAGATCTCGAGCTGTTCGACCGCGGCTGCGCGGAAGGTATCCGCGGCGCAGATCATCGGCACCTGGCCGGAGTCCTTCATCAGGCGCGCGAGCTTGCCGACGGTCGTCGTTTTTCCCGTACCGTTGACGCCGACGATCATCACCACGTGCGGTCTGTGCCCGTTCGATGCTGGCTGCTCCGCGCCGTGCAGGATCGCGCGGATCTCCTCTTTCACGAGAGTCCGCAGCGATTCTCCGCGGCTGCGTCTCGCCTTTACAGCGGCGACGATCTGTTCCGCCGCTGCGACGCCGACGTCCGCTGAGATCAGCGCTTCTTCAAGCGCCTCGACCGTTTCGACGTCGACAGGGCGGCTCCGCTTTTCCGGCTCGTCTGCGCGCCGAACGACTTCGTCGAAGCGCTCGACGAATTGTTCCTTCGTGCGCGTGAGCGATTGTTTGATCCGATCGAGAAAACCCATGTACTACCCGTCCGCCTCCGCGCGCTGACGCCGCAGCATCAGCGCTTCGACCGCGTTCAACGGTGAGCATCTGCCGTCCAGTACTTCCTGCATCTGTGCCGCGATCGGCAGTTCGATTCCGTGCCGCGCACCGAGGGCCAGGGCCGCGCGGGTCGTGTTCACACCTTCTGCCACCATCCGCAGTCCAGCGAGAATCTCGTCGAGCTCGCGGCCGCGACCGAGCTCGATGCCGACGCGGCGGTTTCGGCTCAGATCTCCCGTGCACGTGAGCACGAGATCGCCGAGCCCGCTCAGGCCCGAAAGCGTATCTCGTCGTCCGCCTTCGGCCATCGCCAGGCGGGAGATCTCGGCGAGGCCGCGGGTGATCAGGGCGGCGAGTGCGTTGTGCCCGAGGCCAAGGCCCTCCACGCAGCCGGCCGCGATCGCGATCACATTTTTCAGCGCCCCGCCGATCTCCACGCCAGCCACATCGTCGTTGACATAGAGACGCAGGCCGCGGCCGCGAAAACTTTCCTGGACGGCGCGCGCGGCTTCACAGTTCGATGAGGCGGCGAGCACCGCCGTCGGCAGACCACGCGCGACTTCGGCCGCGAAGCTCGGGCCGGAGAGGACGACGACCGGGCAGCGGTGGCGGCTCGCCTCGGCGATCACCTCCGACATGCGCTGCAGCGAATCTACCTCGATGCCCTTCGCCGCGCTGACGACGATGGTTCCTGGCCCCATTGATGCCGCGGCACGGTCCACCACGGCGCGGACACCGTGAGACGGCACGGCCACCACGATGAACTTCGCTCCCGTGACGGCAGTGTCGAGCGAGTCCGTGAGTCGGACCTGCTCGGGAAGGGGCACGGCCGGCAGATATCGTTCGTTCACCCGTGCGCTGCAGAGCGCCGAGACGAACGCCGCATCGCGCGCCCATAGACGGACGTCGTGATCGGCACGGGCGAGATGGACGGCGAGCGCCGTGCCCCAACTTCCGGCGCCGAGGACCGCGGTTGCGCTCATGCGCGCACCCCGACGCGGCGCTCCGTTCCCCGTCGAAGCCGGTGCCAGTTCGCGCGGTGTCGAAACAGGATCAGTGACGCCGTGCCGAACGCCGCAAGCACGACCGGCATCGGCGAACCGAGGATCCATGCCGCCGGCGGCAGCGCGACGGTCGCGGCGATCGACGCGAGCGAGATGTAGCGCGTGATCCACGCGATCGTCAGGAACAGCACGGCGGCCGCGCCGGCCGCCGCTGGAGACAACATCGTGAACACGCCGGCAGCGACGGCTACACCCTTTCCGCCGTGGAACCGGAGCCAGACGGGATAGATGTGCCCGACGATTGCCGCCGCGCCGCTCAGCGCCATCGCCGCCGGACCACCGGAAAGAAGATGCGCGATGAAAACGGCCACTATGCCCTTGGCCATGTCGAGCGCCATGACGATCACGCCGCGCCATGCCCCGGTCGTGCGCAAAACGTTGGCCGCGCCGACGTTGCCGCTTCCGGCGACCCGCACGTCGATCCCCCGCCGCCGGGCGAGCAGATAGGCGAACGGCACGGACCCCGCCAGGTACCCGATGAGGATCTCGAGCATCAACTCAATGGTACTCGCAGCAGGCGTTCGTACACTGACCCGTGCGGGCCGGTCCGGCTGCGGAACACGGTGAGTGACGCGATCCGGCACTGCCCGGCGTCGGCAGGCACGTGCGCCAGCGCCTGGCGCAGCGCGGCTCGGGCGGCGCCGTGAGGTGGCTCTTTCACGCGCCCGATCGAGAGGTGCGCGGAATACGCGCGTCCCTCCGGCGGAAATCCCCAGGGCTGCAGCCGCGCGCCGACCTCCTCGTGCGCGCGCGCGAGATCCTCGAGGCCGTGCGTGACACCGATCCACAGCACACGCGGCGGCCCTGACGGCGGGAACGCGCCGAGCCCTTCAAGGTGAAGATCGAAGGCGCGAGTCTCCATCGCCGGCCTCAGCGCGTCGAGCACCGCGGTTGACCTCGCATCCGATACCTCCCCAAGGAACCAGACCGTCAGATGCAGATTTTCGGCAGGTATCCAGCGGACGCCACGGTCGGCGTGAGCGGACTCGAGACGCTCGCGCAGTCGCTGCGCAGCCGACGCCGCGGCAACCCGAACGGAGTCTGATGGCTCGGCCGCAACGAAGAGACGCATCAGTCCATCAGCATGCGGCGAACGCGATCGAGCGCCGTCTGAGTCGACTGCAGGCGCACCATCTCGCGCCCGCCCGGGAAAAGATGCGTTCTGATCTGGAGCGGTTTCCCGTCGATCAGGACGGCGACGATCACGGTGCCAACCGGCTTATCGACGGTGCCGCCGTCCGGTCCGGCAATGCCTGTAATCGCCACGGACACGTCCGCCCCAGTGCGCGCCCGGATACCATCCGTCATGGCCGCAGCGACGGGCTCGCTGACTGCTCCGTGCGCTCTCAGCAGCGACTCGTCGACGCCGAGGAGGTCGATCTTGATCTCGTTGCTGTACGCGACGACGCCCCCCTTGACATAGGCGGAGCTGCCTGGCACATCCGTGAGGCGCTGCATCAGCAATCCGCCGGTGCACGATTCGGCGGCGGCGATCGTGAGCCGTCGTTCGCGGAGCATGTCGCCGACCACATGCGGCAGCAATCGGTTGTCGGTAGTGAACACCGCGTCGCCAATCGCCGACGTAAGAGCACCGCGCGCTTCTTCGAGGACGCGCCGTGCATGCTGCTCATCACTGGATCTCATGGACAGGTGGAGCTCCACCTGTCCTGGTGTCGCAAGGATCGTCGTCTCGATCGGATCGGCGCCGTCGCGCCACGTCGAATACAGCGGCTGCGCCAGTTCCTCCACGTGCGATTCCGAGAGGCCGGTGGTAAAGAGCGACACTTTGTAGATACGCGACGCTCCTGCCCGCCGGCCGATCGCTCCGCTCGCGGCGCACAGATCGCCGAGCATCGGTTGCAGCTCTCGCGGCGGCCCAGGAAGCAACACCGCGAGCTTTCCGTCGCAGGGGATCACCATGCCAGGTGCCGAGCCGTTGGGATTAGGGATCCACGTTCCACCTCTCGGCACCATTGCCTGACGTCGATTCAACTCGGGCATCGTGAGCCCGCGTTTCTCGAATCGGCGGCGGATGCGTTCGGTGATCTCTGGATCTTCGACCAGCTCGAGACCAAGCGCGTCCGACACCGCTTCACGCGTCAGATCATCGTCTGTTGGCCCGAGACCGCCGGTGAGGACGACGAGGTCCGCGCGCTCGAGGGCGCCAGCGAACACCTCGCGCAGTCGTGCGCGATCGTCTCCGACGACAGACTTTCCTTTCAGCTCGATCCCGACGCGCGCGAGCTGGTCGGCGATGAAAAGTGAATTGGTGTCGAGCCGTGTCGAGCCGAGCAACTCGCTGCCGACCGCAATTACTTCGGCGGTCTGAAGCGTGGATGTCATGCGATCCATCCGGGCACGAGCCAGAGGAGAAAGCGGAGCGCGATATTCGCGTAAACGGCCGCCATCGCGTCGTCCGCCATCACGCCAAGACCGCCGTGAAGCTGTTCGAACCGGCCGGCGGGAAAGGGCTTGATGATGTCGGCAATGCGGAACAGCACGAAGCCGGCCAGCGCGCCGGACCACCCCAGTCCGGGGATGAACGCCAGCGTGATCAGCATTCCGACGACTTCATCGAGCACGATCGGTCCCGGATCGACGCCGCCGAAGTAACGCTCCGCGGTCGTACCTGCCCACACGCCCAGTGCGAAGAGCGCAACGATGAGCGACACCTCGAGGACGGGTGAAGCGGTCCACCAGACAAGCGCGTAGACCACCAGACCGGCCGCAGAGCCGACGGTTCCAGGTGCGAACGGGAAGTAGCCACAGTAGCCAACCGTGGCAATGAAAACGGCGAGACGAGTCACGCCCTGACGACGCGCGTTTGCGCGAGACGATCGTGCAGCGCGCGGCGATCCGCTCCGAACAGTGCGGGCAGAAACCCGAGGCCGGCGGGCAGCACCGAGACCGCGTATGCCGCGGCCCGGACGACGGACTGACCCAGCCGGACCCCTGAGGTGGCCGCGCTTTCGTCGACGGAGACGACCCGAGTGCCTGCCGCCATTTTCCCGATGCTCTGCCCCCCTGCCGCCGTGAACGCTGCCATATACCCGCCGTTCAGCATCGCCAGAAACGCCGCGAGCGGCACGATCGGCACCTGCCTCAACTGCGCGAAATTCAGATCACACAGGCGCAGCGTCAGGTAAACCACCGTCACATCGATTGCCGCGAGCAGCAGGAGATCGATGGTGGCCCCCATCAGCCGCGCGCCGGCCGGCGCTGCCGCATCGTCGGTCGGCTCGGGTTCGGTTACCGGAGCGTCGCTGAGGCGCGTGTGACGGCGTCGCGATCCCGAAGGAACGGCAGGTGAAGGCTCGAGGTCGAGGACGGGTTCCTCGGCACGCTCACGCTCCGCGTTCCGCACCGGCGCCGACTTGCGCACGGAAACCGGTGCCCGCGGCGTCGCAGGAAGACTGACGAGCGGTCTGTCATCGTCGAACACCCGATCCCTGAACAACGGAAGTTCCGGCACACGTGTGGCCGGCATCGGATCCGCCTGCCTGGCCGACGACTGCTCAGCGGCGACCACGTCCCGCTCCTCGACCAGGTCGAAATCCGCGAGTGGGCCGAGCGCCTCGTCACCTGTCTTGATCGGAAGATCGAGCTCGGCGAGATCGTTCGAGAGCGAAAAATCGTATCCACAGTTCCGGCAGCGATTGCCCTGCTCGAAACCGATGTACTGACACTTCGGACACTTCATGGGACACGAGGCGGCGTGGATGATGCCGACCGGCCGGTCGAACGCGCAGCGGCAAGCAGCTGCCGCTGTATGGTCGCCGTGAGCTCGTCGGCGCGCCCGCGATGAGGATCGCCGGCGGGCACGCCATCGAGCGCGGCGAGCGCCTCTTGAAAACGCCCTCGGGCGTAAAGCGTCTGAGCTTTGGAGAGCTGCACCTCGCCGATGGTCGGTACGGGCAGCGGCGCGTTCAGCGTCGATACCGGCACCGATTCGGGCGGGCCGAAGAGCGGGAACGTTCCGCTGCCGCGACCGAAGGCGATGAGCGCCGCTGCGCCGATCACGATTCCGCCGATCGCCCCGGCTCCGACCCATCTCCATCGAGCAACGTGTCCGAGCGCGGGCACAGCGCCGCCGCTCTGCTCCTGAATACTTGCGGTGCGATTGGAAGGGGTGACGCCTTGCGAGGCATTCTCGAGTCGGTCGATCCGGGCGATAAGCGCGAGGGCTTCGTCAGCCGACGCGCCGTGCTCGACGGCCGAGGTGACCAGCTGTCGCGCGCGGCCCGCATCACCGCGATCCAGCGCGACGGCGCCCGTGTGCAGCAGTTCGTCGCCCTTCCGCTGGCGTTCCGCTATGGCGCCGCGGGCGCGCTCGATGTAGGCGCGGGCACGCGCATGCCCGCGATCGATGAACAGCACACGTGTCCACACGTTGATCGCGAGCTCGTACTGCTCGGAGAAGTAGTGATCGAGACCTGAGAGCAGGAATTCCTCGATGCGCGCGTCGCGTTCGTGGACGGGGAAGCGGTCTGAACGCTGCGGATCTGACATGTATGGTGGTCGGAGCGGCGAAAAGCTTCCGGAATTATAGTCTTGCCATGGCGATTATTGAATCGATTCCGAACGTCAGCGAAGGACGGCAGAAGGAGGTCATCGACAAGCTGATCGGCGCGATCACCGGAACGCCGGGCGTTCGGCTGCTCGACCATTCGTCGGACGCATCGCACAATCGTTCCGTCTTCACTCTCGTGGGGGATGCACCCTCACTGAAAGCCGCCACCCTGGCGCTCTTCGACACCGCGGTGGCCTCAATTGATCTGCGGTCCCATCGCGGAGAGCATCCGCGGCTCGGCGCCGTCGACGTGGTCCCCTTCGTGCCGATCGCCGGCGCGACGATGGACGACTGTGTGGCGCTGGCGAAGGATGTGGCTGCAACTGTCGCGGAGCGCTTCGCCGTCCCGGTTTATCTCTACGAGGACGCGTCGACGAATCCCGCACGCAAGAATCTCGAAGACATCCGCCGCGGCGAATTCGAAGGGCTCGCCGCCAAGATGGCATCTGCCGGGTGGACCCCCGACTTCGGACCACGGGTACCGCACGAATCCGCTGGTGCATCCGTCATCGGCGCGCGCATGCCGCTTATCGCCTACAACATCAACCTGAATACGGATCGTCTCGACGTCGCAAAGAAGATCGCCACGGCGATCCGCCACAGCAGCGGGGGTCTTCGGTTCGTCAAGGCGATGGGGGTGATGCTCGAGGACCGCCGCGTCGCGCAGGTCTCCATCAACCTCACCAACTACCAGAAGACACCCGTGTTTCGCGTGTTCGAGATGGTGAAGCGCGAGGCGGACCGTTACGGAGTATCGATCCTCGAGAGCGAGGTCGTGGGTCTGGTCCCTGCCGCCGCGCTGATGGCGTCGGCGGAGTACTACCTGCAGATTGGCGGTTTTTCACCGGAGCAGGTTTTGGAGAACAAGCTGAGGGCTGAACTGGAAGATGGAAGATGACCATTTTCCATCTTTGAGTTTCCGTCCCGCAGCCGCGCTATGCCGACTCTTCCTCACTCTCAGTGCGTCGCGCCGGGATAATTCCGAAGCCTTTCATCTTTCGATAGAGATTGCTCCGTTCGACACCGAGCACCTCCGCGGTGCGCGAGATGTTGCCCTGTTGCTCGGCGAGAGCCCGCAGGATGTAGTCGCGCTCGAAGCGATCCCGCGCCACATGAAGCGGGGTGCCGTCGCTCGGCGCCTGGCCGACGTCTGACACGGCAGCGCCATCCAGGAATGCCAGATCCGGAAGCGTGATCACATCGCCGGCGACCATGATGATCAGCCGCTCGATCACATTGCGCAGTTCGCGGACGTTGCCCGGCCACGGATAGCTTCGCAGCCGCGCGGCAGCACCCGCGTCGAAGCGCTTCGTACGGCGGCCGTATTCGCGGGCGAGCTCCGTCATGAAGTGGTCGGCCAGCAGCGGAATGTCCCCGTCTCGATTGCGCAGCGGCGGCACGTAGACGGGAATGACGTTGAGGCGGAAGTAGAGATCTTCGCGGAATCGTCCCCCGCGGATCTCGGCCGGAAGGTCCTTGTTCGTCGCGGCGAGCACGCGCACGTCGACTTTCACGCTCGCTGCACCGCCAACGGGCTCGACGACCTGTTCCTGCAGGGCGCGCAAAACCTTGGCCTGCGTCTTCAGCGTCATGTCGCCGATCTCGTCCAGGAACAGCGTGCCGCCGTCGGCCAGCTCGAACTTGCCCCGCCGATCCGCTACGGCGCCGGTGAACGCCCCTTTCATGTGGCCGAACAGCTCGATCTCGATCAGTTCCTCCGGAATCGCGGCGCAGTTCAACTCCACGAATGCTGCCGAACGCCGGTGGCTGAGCGCGTGGATGCTGCGCGCGACCAGCTCCTTGCCGGTGCCGTTCTCGCCGAAGATCAACACCCGGCCGTTCGTCGGCGCCGCCATCGCGATCTGCTCGCGCAGCTGCCCCATCGCGTAGCTCTCGCCCACCATCGTCAAGCGACGGTCGACCGTGGCACGGAGGGCGCGGTTCTCGGCCTCGAGCCGGCGCTGACGGACGGCGTTGCCGATGACGAGGACGGTCTTCTCGAGCGACAGCGGCTTTTCCACGAAGTCGTACGCGCCGAGCTTCGTCGCTCGTACCGCGGACTCGATGTTGCCGTGGCCGGAAATCATGACCACGGGCGCATCGACGCGACGGTCCCGCAGCTTCGCAAGCGTGGCGATGCCGTCCAGGCCGGGCAGCCAGATGTCGAGGACGATGACGTCATACGTGCCGCGTGAGACGCGATCCAGGCAGGCCTCTCCGCTCGCCACTGCCTCGACGATATAGCCTTCGTCGCGCAGCACGCCGCTCAACGAGCTGCGCACGCCCGCTTCGTCGTCCACGATCAGAACGGTTGACTTCATTTGAGCCGGACCGGATGCCGGAAGCCGGACACCGAACGCCGGGAGCCGGGAGTCACAACGGCAGCTCGATCGTGAAGATGGTACCCGACGGTACGTTGTCGGCAACGTCGATGGCGCCGCCGTGTTCGGCGATGATGCGGCGCACGATCGCCAGGCCGAGTCCGCTGCCTCTCCGTTTCGTCGAGTAATACGGCAGGAACAGCTTCTCGCGGTCCGCGGGCGATATGCCCGGACCGTTATCGCTGACGGTGATCCGAACCACACCGTTGACGGCATCCCGCTGCGTGGCGAGCTCGATGTGTGGCGGTGATCCATCGCCGCGTGGGCCGGCGGCGGCACCGCCCAGCGCTTCGACGGCATTGTCGATCAGGTTGATGATCACGCGACGGAGTTGTTCCGCGTCCACGCGTACCATCGGCAGCCCAGGTTCGAACTTCGTCTCCAGCACGATGTGCTTGAAGAGCCCTGTGTACAGGGATGCCGTTTCGTCGAGCACCCCGTTCAACTCGGTCGGCACGGCCTTGGGTGCAGGCATCCGCGCGAACTGCGCGAATTCATCCACGAGTTGCTTGAGCGAGTCCACCTCGGTGACGATCGTCGCCGTGCACTCGTCGATCAGCGCGCGCGCGGTCGGCGGCGCGGCCGCGAATTGCCGGCGCAGTCGCTCCGCGCTGAGCTGAATCGGCGTCAAGGGATTCTTGATCTCGTGAGCGAGCCGCCGCGCGACATCGCGCCAGGCGGCGACACGCTGCGTCCGGATCAGCGGCGTCACGTCGTCAAACACGAGCACGGTGCCCGCCGGCGCGCTCCCTTCAGTCTGCAACTGCGTCGCGGCGGCGGTGAGGTGGACCTCCCGTCCGTCACGAGTCAAAGCGATTTCCTGAGCCGCCGGCTCGGCCAGGCCGGCCTGCGCGCGCCTCACGATCTGCTGCAGGGGGCGCAGGTCCTCACGGCCGAACACCTCCTCGGCGGCGCGCCCGGAGACTCGCGGGTCCAGACCGAGGAGCCGCACCGCCGCGCTGTTCACCGTCTCGATCTGTCCGTGAGCGCCGATCGACACCACGCCTGTCGCAATCCGCTCGAGGACCGTCTCGATGTATCGCCGCCGCTCTTCGACTTCCTCGTGTTTCCGCTCCAGGTCGTGACGGGAGCGTTCGAGCTTCCGCTGGCTTGCCGCGAGCTCCGATGCCATCGTGTTGAAGGCTTCGACGAGTGAGCCGAACTCGTCGCGCGTTTCGGGCTCGATGCGGTGATCGAGCCGGCCGGCGCCAATCTCCCGCGCGCCTGCTGCGAGGGCGTGAATCGGCCGCGTGATCCGCTTGGCGAGATACATGCCGATCCATGTCGCGCTGATGAGGATCATCAGCGTCATCATGATGAAGATCGAGAGATACACCCCCTGCAGCGCCGGCTTCATCACCAGCAGCTGGGTATAGCCCTCATATGCTTCGGTGATCCGCCGTGAATGCTGCGCCAGGGTTCCAGAGAGGAACCGGCTCGCAATGACCACGCCGACGGGCGTGCCGCTATGATCGAAGACGCGGACGCCGGCGCGGAGAAGATCGCCGCCGCCATCGAGCGGATCGTGAGCGGTCACGTCGCTGCTGCCGCCGGCGATGCGTGCGGCGAGATGATCGGCCGACGCTCGGTTGCGAACGCGCGCGAGCTCGGGCGACTCCACTGAGACGAGCGGACGCGGCGGTGCGTCCCCCTTCACCTGGTAGACCTCGACGAGTGCCACTCGTCCGAGCCGCACGTCGGCTTCGATCGCCCTGCGGATCCCGGCGATCTCGCCCGATCGCACCGCTTCGATCGGAACTTCCTTCGCGATCCTCGCCGCATCAGCGGCGACCTCCGCCTGCTGATCGCCGTAGTACTCCACGGCCACGGCGTTGGCGGACTTGAGAATCGTCTCGACGGGCTCGGCAAACCAGCGCGCGGTACTGTTGCGAATGAGCTGTCCGCCGACGAGGAGCACCAATACCGATGGAACAATCGTCAGACCGAGCAGCGCGAGGACCAGCTTGGCGCGAAACTGTGAGAACGGCAGGCCTCGCCTGCGTTCCACGACGAGCTTGATGACGTTCCGCGTGAGCACGAAGGCCAGCGCGATGAGCATCATCAGCACGCCGGCCGAGAGCGCGTAGACCACCACCTCGGTCAGGAAGTCGGGATTCATTTCCGCCGAGTGGTCCGCCAGAACCGTCATGGCGACGAGCGCCGCGATCAGCACGACGATGCCGAGCAGGATGAGGCGGGGATTATCGCGAAGCGGCCGCCGCTCCGGCGGAACGGGACGGGCCGGCGTCTTACGTGCCGGCAGCACAGGCCTCACGGTTTCTCTGCTGACGTTCGACATGGATCTGAAGACCGAACGGCTGAACGCCCCGGCGGATTGACGGACCCCGAAGACCTACTCCTTGGCGTTGAGCAGATCCTTGAGCTCAGTCATGAATTCACCGATGTCCCGGAAGTGCCGGTAGACCGACGCAAACCGCACGTAGGCGACCTTGTCGAGCACGCGGAGCTCGTTCATCACGAACGCGCCTACGTCCTCGGTGCTCATCTCACGCTCCGGCCTTTCCTGGAGGGCGGACTCGACCCGGTCCGCAATTGCCTCGAGCGACGCGACGCTGACCGGCCGCTTCTCGCACGCCTTCAGCAGCCCGGCAAGCAACTTCTGCCGTTCGAACCGCTCGCGGCTGCCGTCCTTCTTCACGACCATATAGGGGATCTCGTCGATCCGCTCGTAGCTGGTGAAGCGGCGGCCGCAGCCGAGGCATTCGCGCCGGCGGCGGATCACCTCGCCCTCCTTGCTCTCGCGCGAGTCCACGACTTTGTCGCCGAGATGGGCGCAGTAGGGACACTTCATGTCGTTTCCGAACTCGCGATCTGCTGGGCGTTCTGGAAGGTGAGCCCCTCGCGCGCCATGTAGATCACGCCGAGCAGCGACACCGGAACGAACGAAACCGCATGGAGCACGAGCGCTGCGCCAACGGCGCGATCGTACGAGGCGTTGAAGAACGTCTGCACGGCGATCTGGTACGCGGCATGGAAGCCGCCGATCTGTCCCGGCGTCGGCACCGCGACACCCACCGTCAGGAGCGCCATCACCAGGAACGAACCGGAATACGGGAACGTAATAGAAAAAGCCCGGGAAGTCAGCCAGATACCGGCACCGATCGAGAGCCAGACCGGCACCGACTGCACGAGAGCGATCGCCAGGCGCGCCGGTTGCCGCATCACCGCCAGGCCCTGCGCGAAGCTTTCAACGAACCGCGCGACAGCATCCGCCGCGCGAGCGGGGAGCACGCGCTCGATGCGACCCGCGGCGCGCCCCAGCCGTTCCGGATGACCGGCGAGTGTAAAGACGAGCACGAGGCCGGCCAGCGCCGCGGCGGCGGCGACGCCGCCCCAGAACTTTACGTGCGCAAACTGCGTGGCATCGCCCCGTAGCACGCCCGCCGGCACCGTGAAGACGAAGATCCCGAACAGCAGCAGCACGGTGACGAGATCGAGCAGCCGTTCGAGGATGACCGTGGCAAACGCCGCGGTCGGCGGCAGCCCCTCCTTACGCGCCAGCAGGAAGGGGCGGACGACTTCGCCCGGCCGCGCGGGAATGAAAAAACTGACCGCGAAGCCAATAATCGTCGTCTCGAACGCGGTGCTGAAACGGGTTGGACCGATGGGCGCGAGCAGCGATTGCCATCGCCAGGCGCGCAACGCGTGCGTGATGAACGTGAAGAGGACCGCCGCCAGCAGGAGCCACGGATTCGCGCGCCGCGTCTCGGCCCAGACGTCCGCGAAATTGGCATCGCGGAAGAAAAATGCCAGGAGCGCAATGGTCACGGCGAGAATTAGGACCGTTCGAACCCAGGATCGCATGCGTATATGTAGTTGAGGTTCGGATTAGAATCCTATAACACCGCCGCCAAGTCTATGGGAAAACGCGAGTTATTGATCGCCGCCGTCTTCGTCGTCCTCGGATTGGGGGTGTATCAGCTCACCGCGCCTCCATCGGACGCTTCCTCGAACGGTTTTTCGATCGGCCGGGTGATCGATCAGGTCCGGCGCGAGATCCGCGGCCAGCGCGCGTCGGCGGAGGAGACGTTTGCGGCGACTCGCCCTGTTCCCGACACCATCACCGAGATCAGGCTGACATTCGGAATCGGCGCCGTGGCGATCGTCGGCGAAGACCGCGAGGACATCGTTGCCGAGATGCACGTGCGGTCGACGGGATACGACGAAGCCGAAGCCCGGCGCCTCGCCAGGGAATCGATCCTCACGTTCGACGAAGCGGGAGCCCTGCTCATCATCGCCGGCAAATTTCCCGTCGCGGGCCGGCAGACGCCGACGCTTCGTCTCAGGGTTCCCGAGCGCCTTGGTGTCCGGCTGGACGAGAAAGGGAACACGCTCGAGATCAGCAACGTCGCCTCCGTGCTGATCGGCGGCGGCCGCGGTGAGTCCACGATTCGTCAGATTGCCGGCAACGTTACGATGACCCAGCGCGGCAGCGAGTTGACGATCACCGAGGTGGGCTCGCTCAAGCTGAGTACGTTCAGCGGTGTCGAAGCGCGGGTGTCGAAGGTGCACGGCGACGCCACGCTCACCCTGCAGGGGGGAGAGTTCCGCGGCGAAGAGTTCGACGGCGCCATCCAGGTGGAATCACGAAACGCCGACGTGCAGTTCGAGAAGCTCGAGAATCTGAAAGGACCCGTCCGGGTCGAATCAACCGGCGGAGAGATCGTATTCATCGGACTTGGCGCGGAAACGCGGATCGATGCACGCCGCAGTGACATCCGCGTCGAGCACGCCGGCGGCGCATCGCTCTCGATCTACAGCGAGGGCGAGGAGACGATCGAACTCACGGTGCCGCCGGCCGGATTCCGGATGGACGCGCTCGCAATCGGCGGCGACATCTCTCTCGATGAAAAGCTTGCCGACCACGGGCTCAAGCGCGAGGCGATCGGAGGCGGCGACGAACGCAGCGCGTCACGTGAGGAAACGCGCCTCACCGGGAGCGTCCGCGGCGGCGGGCCGTCGATCACGCTCCGCGCCAACCGCGGTGACATCGTCGTGCGCTCTCGATAACGAAACTGCAAACTCCAGACTCCAGACTCCAGACTTCACACTCCACAGTTCACGGTTCACGAGACCAAAGGCGGAGGCGCCAGGCTGCTCGCCTACCTCGCGTCCGCCCCGTGAGTTCCGTCTCAGAAATTTTGGGGTTTGAATTTTGGAGTTTGGAGTTGTAACCTGCACGTCTTTCACGAGGCGTATCCGTGTTGTCCACAGCCGCTCCCGTTCTCGAAACTTCTCTCGACGGTCTCACCCTTCATCGCCGCGGAAAAGTGCGCGACGTCTACGAGGTCACCCTCGACACGGGTGCGGCCGCGCTGTTGATGATTGCGACCGACCGGATCTCCGCGTTCGACTACGTGCTCGGATCCGGCATCCCCGACAAAGGCAAGGTGCTCACCCAGCTCTCCGGTTTCTGGTTCGAGCGGATGGGCGATCTCGTACCGCACCATCTGATCTCGATGGACGTCGACGACTTGCCTGCCGCGGCGCGGCCACACGCCGATGTGCTGCGCGGCCGCACGATGCTGACCCGCCTCACCAATCCGATCCCGATCGAATGCGTCGCGCGAGGGCATCTGTCGGGATCCGGCTGGAAAGAGTATCAGCAGTCGGGATCGGTGTGCGGAATCGCGTTGCCGTCGGGCCTCCAGGAGTCGGACAAGTTGCCGGAGCCGATCTTCACGCCGGCGACAAAGGCCGACACGGGGCACGACGTGAACATCAGCTACGAGGAAGCGGGTCGGATCGTCGGACAGGCTCTCATCCGGCGCCTCAAGGACCTGACGCTCGAGATCTATCGGCGCGGGTGCGAACACGCCGAATCGAAAGGCATCATCATTGCCGATACAAAGTTCGAGTTCGGACTGATCGGCGCCGGTGATCCCGAGCGCGACGTCGTGCTCATCGATGAAGTCCTCACGCCAGACTCCTCGCGATTCTGGCCGCGCGCCTCGTACTCACCCGGCCACAGCGTCCCGAGCTTCGACAAGCAGTTCGTCCGCGACTATCTCGAGGACATCAAGTGGAACAAGCAGCCGCCGGTGCCCTCGTTGCCCGACGAGGTGATCCGGAAGACGCGTGAGAAGTACGTGGAGGCCTACCGGCTGCTCTCCGGGCGCGAACTGCAGTAGCGTCGTGCGCGATCAGCTCGACAAGCTCGTCCAGGAAATGCTCGACAAGGGGATCCTGTACGACGACGCACGCCGGGAATTCGAGAAGATGTTCATCTCGCGGGCGCTCCAGCGTTCGAAAGGCAGCGTGGGCGATGCCGCGGACCTGCTCGGCCTTCACCGCAATACCGTCGCACGCAAGATGACGGAGTACCGCATCAAACGCTCCGCCTGACCGCGCGAAGCGCCGGTGGGAAATGGCAAATGGCGACCATCTTCCGTTTGCCATCGCGCGAACGAGCAGATTAGCAGTCGCCACGCGCGAGTGCTTGACAAGCGCCCCCTCCTTGAGTAAATTAGCAGTCGGGCAGCTTGAGTGCTACCGCACCATGCCCACACACGAAATTTCCTAAGGTTTCTGGTCGTTCAATCACCTAAACCACTGGTGTAACGGGAGTGACGAAGAGTATGGCAGCTACGAAGTCAGCAGTCGGAATCCGCCCCCTGCACGATCGCGTGATCGTTCAGCGCATCGACGAGGGGGAACAGAAGGTCGGCGGGATCATCATCCCGGACTCGGCCAAAGAGAAGCCCCAGCAGGGCAAGGTGATCGCCGTCGGCAAGGGCAAGGTCGAGAAGGACGGCAAGGTGACGCCGCTCGACGTCAAGGAAGGCGACACGATTCTCTTCGGCAAGTACTCGGGCCAGGAGATCAAGCTCCAGGGCGAGGAATACCTGATCATGCGCGAGGAAGAGATCCTCGGCGTCATCACGACGTAGGCGGCACGTGGCGCAGCCCTTCACGGCTGCAGGTTGTGTAGCGCAGCCCCCCGGGGCTGCCGGGATTGTCGGTTGTAGCGCAGCCCTTAGAGCGCTGCCAATAACGGAGATTTAAGATCCATGGCAAAGCAGATTGTTTACGGTGAGGACTCCCGGCAGGCCATCCTGCGCGGCGTCAACAGCCTCGCCAACGCGGTCAAGGTCACCCTCGGACCGAAAGGACGCAACGTCGTCCTCGACAAAAAGTTCGGCTCCCCCACCATCACCAAAGACGGCGTCACCGTCGCGAAGGAAATCGACCTGAAGGATCCGCTCGAGAACATGGGCGCCCAGATGGTCCGCGAAGTGGCGAGCAAGACGTCCGACATCGCGGGTGACGGCACGACCACCGCGACGGTGCTCGCGCAGGCAATCTTCCGCGAAGGCGCAAAGAACGTCGTCGCCGGCGCCAACCCGATGGAACTCAAGCGCGGCATCGAAAAGGCCGTCGAAGTCGTCGTCGCGGAGCTGAAAAAGCTCGCGAAGCCGGTCTCCGGCACCGCGATCGCGCAGGTCGGCACCATCTCGGCGAACAGCGACGAGACGATCGGCCGGATCATCGCGGAAGCGATGGACAAGGTCGGCAAGGACGGCGTCATCACCGTCGAAGAAGCGAAGTCGATGGAGACCTCGCTCGAGGTCGTGGAAGGCATGCAGTTCGACCGCGGGTATCTCTCGGCGTACTTCGTGACCGATCCCGAACGCATGGAGGTCGTCCTCGAGAACCCCGTGATCCTCATCCACGAGAAGAAGATTTCGTCGATGAAGGACCTCCTCCCCGTCCTCGAACAGGTTGCGCGGCTCCGCCAGCCGCTCCTCATCATCGCCGAGGACGTCGAGGGCGAGGCGCTGGCCACGCTCGTCGTCAACAAGCTGCGGGGCACGCTGCACGCTGCCGCGGTGAAGGCGCCCGGCTTCGGCGACCGCCGTAAGGCGCTGCTCGAAGACATCGCGATCCTCACCGGCGGACGCGCCATCACCGAGGACCTCGGCAT
>DATLLF010000333.1:0-36520 GCA_035537955.1 Vicinamibacterales bacterium
GCGTCGGCGCCACAGCTCGTAGCCGATGACGACGACCGGAGCAGCGCCCTCTTGTTCGGCGGCGGCGACGAGAGACCTTCCCAGAAGCGCTGGCACGCGGGCGACAGCGAACGCTGACGCGCTGATCTCAGCGCCGTAGGCCGGCTCGAGCGAACCACCGCCGGCGCCGATGTTTGCCCTGATCGAACGAAAAGCGCCGAGATGCTGCACGGATGTGAGCTGGTCCTGCCATGCAAGCAAGTCGCGTCCCGAGCGACGCTCGGCTTGCTTCTGCGCGACGTCCCAGTTTCTGAAGCCCGACGATGCGATCCCCCTCGTCGAATGGGAGCATCGGATGGAGAAAATCGTTGACCGCCTCGAGATAGGCGGCGCCCAGACCGATGCCGATCGCCATCGCGAGCACGCCGACGACGGTGACGCCGGGATATCGCAGCGACATGCGCGCGGCGAGCTTCACGTTCAGGGACCAGCCGCGGAACCAGGGGAACCCGAGGCCATCGCGCAGCGCTTCCTTGTGCCCTTCCACGCCGCCGAACATCGCCAGGGCGCGGCGTCGCGCTTCGTCGCGCGCGAGGTTCCTCTCACGCATCAACTGTTCGGTGGCCATGTCGATGTGGAACTCGAACTCGCGGTTCATTCGCGATTCGGCCGCGCCGCGTGCGAAGAGCAGCCGCAAACGTGCGCGGGCACGGTCGACCCATTTCATTGAACGTCTCCGGGTTCCGCAGAAAACATCCTGTCGCTTCCGCTGTCAGGCGGAAGTCTCACGTTCAGTCGGTCACGTGGTGCGCAGGACGGTGTCGAGCGCGGCGGCGAAACGCTTCCAGCTCTCGACCTCGTTGCCAAGCGCCCGCCTGCCCGCCGCGGTGAGGCGGTAATACCGCGCCTGGCGCTTGTTGTCACTGACGCCCCACTCGCTGCTGATCAGGCCGTCTCTCTCGAGGCGCTGCAGCGCCGGATAGAGCGATCCCTGGTTGATGGCGAACTCGCCCCCCGAGACCTGCTGCACGCGCTGGCTGATACCCCAGCCGTGCATCGGTGCGAGCGAGAGCGTTTTCAGAACGAGGAGGTCGAGAGACCCGCGCAGGGCGTCGACCGGCTGGCGTGCAGTCATCGAGGGCTTCCGATTCGCTGTCCTTCTGTCGCTATCGAGAGGAGAGTAACCGCTCCTCCTGTCGCTGTCAAGAGGAGGGTGGCGGGACGACAGTCGGGCGCGCGGGCGACGACTGACCAGCCGAGGGCTCGTCCTTCTGCGACCGCTGCTCCAGCAGGACGTTGCCCCACTTGAACCACGCTTCGTGCATGTCGGGTCTCAGAGCCAGCGCCGACTGATACTTCGTCGCCGCTTCCGCAAACAGCGGGTCCGCTTCTTCCCCGCTCTTGAGGCCGCCGTGGTCCAGCAAGGCATTACCCCAGTTGAACAGCGCTTCAGCCATGTCCGGCTTGATCGCGAGCGCCGCCTTGTACTTTTCCGCGGCTTCCCGGAACAACTGGTCCCCTTCGGCCTCCTTTTTTATTCGCGCCCGATCTGCGAGCGCGTTGCCCCAGTTGTTGAGGGCTTCGGCCATATCGCGTTTGATCTCCAGCGCTGACTTGTACTTCCCCTCCGCCTCGAGCAACAGCGTCTCCGCCTCCCTGGCCGGTTGCGTCTTCGCCTTGGCCGAGAGTGCGTTGCCCTGCATGACGTAGGCCCACGAGAGAGGACCTCCGAGTTCGGGAGACGGATTCTTGTCGTACTCCGGTCGGTAGTCGAGCACACTCTCGTAGGCCCCGGCGAGCAGCAGTTTCAGGGCGGCGGCGAACGCGCCGCCCGACAATTCCCCGAGCTCGTACTGTTTGATCGCTTTATCTATCCACTGGCGCGGCGCGCTGGTCACGTCTTCTTGCGACCCCTGCCCGGGAAACACGTAGGGCGTCAGCATCTCCATTGCGCTCTTGATGTGCGAGAACGGCTGCGACAGGAGGCGTGGCGGGAAGATCGAGAGCTTCTGGGTCAACGTGATGAAGAACGAGTCGGCGTCATAGCCTTTGACGTAGAAGGCGTCCTTCGCGGGCTTCAATAACTGCTGTTCGACGTGGGGCGGCGGCTCGCCATTCTGGTAGCCAACCCAGTACAGCCCGTTGTCGAATCGGGGAACCCGCGCGAGATGCTCGAAGACAGGATCGTTTTCGCCGCTGTAGCCAACTACCAGCCAGACCCGTCCGCGCCCGGCATCTTCGAACACGGGCTCCAGCAGATGCGTATGCCGCTCGAAATCGTCCTCGGTGTTGATCAGGATGAACCCGGTGTACTGTCCGTGCAGATAGATGACGGCTTTGCGCGGCATGTCCGGAGCCTTGAACAACTGTGACGCCGCGAAGTCGTAGATGGCTGGAAATTCATTGAGGAGCGCGCACGCACGTACGACCAGCAGATCGAAGTTCGTGCTCAGCACCCGATCGACGTATCCGGCCTGGACCAGTAACGCGATGCAGAGATGCGCCCAGTTGATCTTCGCCTGGTCGACGTACTCCGCAATCAGGTCGCGACGCTCACTGAGCAGGAGCTCCGACATGCACTTCGCGTACGTCTTCGTAGCGGCGCGCTGGTAGGCGCGGGGGTAGCGTTCCTTGATGACCTGGATGAGTCCCGCTGCGTGAGGGATCCCAGCCCTGACCGAACAGCCGGCGCCGATGAGAAGCGAGCAGCCCTTCCCCCGGCTCTTGGCGTTCTGGAGCGTCTCGGCGACCTCGTCGATCGAACGCAGGTGGTTCATGATGCGTTCTCCTGTTTCTCGGCGGCACCGTGTGGTGAGCGCTACGCGAAGGTGTCTTCTGCTTCGTCGATGGTCACGAACACGGTGAAGTACGGCAGCACCTGGGCGATGCGGAGGGCGAGCGCCGTGCGCTCGTTGACGGCTGCGAGCGCGAGGCGCCGGTTCTCGCGCTTGAACGAACTATGGATCTGCATCAACGCGCCGACCCCACTCGAGTCACAGAAGGTGACGCCGCTCAGATCGAGAATTACCACCGGAGCGGTCTCGACGCGAACTCGCGCGAGAAATCGCAACTCCGCGTTCGGGTAGGCCAGGGCTCCGGAAATCCGGAGCACACGCTGCGAGGAGCCTCTCTTGCCGTCGCGAGCCTCCACGATGAGGGGCTGGCCGGTCATTCCGGCGCCATTCTATGCGAACGGCACTATCGCGGCTTGGCTTCCGGCCGGCATTCGAACACGCTTATGCGGGCGCGTGGGCCGAATGAACAGCGACCGAATCCGGTGATTGACACGGCATCGCGCCCAACCTAGACTGGCCTGCCGAGCTGCTTTCCCAAAAAACCGGCGCATGATTGGCACCACTGTCGGCAAATATCGCATTCTCGAACGCCTCGGCCGGGGCGGGATGGGTATTGTCTACAAGGCGCTCGACGAGACGCTCGATCGCGAAGTCGCGATCAAGGTCCTCAATCCCGACATCAACGACGCCGAGCTGCTGAAACGCTTCCGTGCAGAAGCGATGTCGCTCGCCCGTCTCAATCATCCCGGCATCGCCACCATTTACGAGCTGCATCGTCAGGGAGACGAGATGCTCATGGTGATGGAGTTCGTGCGCGGCGAAACGCTGCAAACGCTGTCGGAGCGTGTCGGTCCGCTCGATCCGCCCCAGGCGGCGCACATCTGCGTCCAGATCCTGAACGCGCTCGCCCACGCGCACCGCGCCGGCATCGTCCATCGCGATCTCAAACCCGCGAACGTGATGGTCACCGACACCGGGGTGGTGAAGGTGATGGATTTCGGGATTGCCCGAATGCTCGGCGGCGAGCATTTCACGCACGCGGGATTCATGATGGGCACGCCGGCGTACATGGCGCCGGAACAGGTGCTCGGCCAGGAAGTGGACGGGCGCGCGGACCTCTATTCGGTGGGCGTGCTCTTCTATCGGCTGCTGACGCGCGAGCTTCCGTTCAAGGCCGACACGGCGATCGCGATGGCGCAGAAGCAGGTCGCCGAGGCGCCGACTCCACTCGGTACATTCCGGCCGAATCTGCCGCCGTGGTGCGAGCCGATCATCGCACGGGCGCTCTCGAAATCGGCCGACGACCGCTTCCAGACGGCGGAAGCGTTCAGATCCGCGATCCTGATGTCGGTCACCCCGGCAGCTATGGGTGATCTGCCGACCATGGCGACACCGACGCCGACGGGATTGTCGAGGACGATGCCCGTGCTGAGCGGACCTGACGCGCCCACCATCGCGGCGACGCCGGGGCTTCGGGATGGCGGGAGCAGCACACCAGTATCGCAAGGCGCGTCTGCGGTGCCGACAGTCGCGGTGCCTGCGGTACCCTCAGCGACGGCCACCCCCGGAAGCGGGGTGAGCTCCGCAACCGAACGCACCGGCACGACCGTCGTCTTGGGGCGGTCGCACCTGATCACGCTCGCGGCCGTATTGGTGGTTCTGGTTGGCGGAATTGCGGCGCTCGGCTACGTGGCAATGAAGCGCGGAGGCAATCCGTTCCAGTCGGCTGCTACGCCGCCCGCCGACGCCGGCGCGCCAGCCGTCAGTGAAGCCGCGCCTTCCAGTCAGGCGCAGCCGGATCCTTCGGCCCAGGGCGGCACTCCTGCACCGCCGCCGCCGACGACTCCAGAGGTCCAGACGCCGGCCGCAGTGACCCCGCCTCCGGTCGCAGCAACAGAGACGCCCGCGCCGGCCGCTGCTGCCCCGCGCGTCGACGACAAATCCAGAAGAGTGAAGCCCGCGCCGACCACCGCGAAAACTGCCCCGCCGCCGACGCCGACAACGACGCCAACGACGATCCCGACGCCGCCGCCATCGAATCCGGAGCCTGAGCCTGCCGCTCCTCCTCCGGCGCCGGCGGTTCCGCCGATGAACTTCAAGGACGTCAAGATGCTGATCACCCAGGGAGGCACCCTGCGCGATCGCGACGCCGTGCTCAGCCTCGGCGGCGATCGTCTGACGGTGCTCGATCGTGACGGCAAAACAGAGTTGATGTCGTTGCCATACGGCGCGATCGAACAGGCGTTCTACTCGCGGTCCAAGCAGCCCAAATGGAAGGACGCCAACGGCAAAGAACAGGTCGCGAACGTCGACCTGGGAAAAATGAGCTTCTTCCGCGGCGACCGGCACTGGCTCATTTTCATCACGCAGTCGCAGCCGGTGTTTCTGCGTCTGGAAGACGCGAATCTTCAGGCAGTCCTCGCCGGCGTTCAGCAGCGGGCAGGGGTCACGGTCCGTCGCTGAACGAGTTCGGGACCACTGGCGGGACCAACGCGTATAATCGCCGCCATGAAACGCGCTGCCTTTCTCGCTGCCTTACTGCTTCTCGCCAGCTCGGCTGCCTCCGCGCAGGCTCTCTTCACCGACGCGTTGCCCAAAGAAGAGTTCTCAGAGCGGCGTGCCCGCCTGATGGAGAAGATCGGCGACGGGGTCGCGATCATCCTGGGAACGGCCGAAACCGGGAATTCGTTGAAATTCCGTCAGAACAACCAGTTCTACTACCTTACGGGCGTGGAAGTGCCTCGTGCGATCCTGCTCGTCGACGGCAAGACAAAGCGCTCCGCCTTGTTCCTGCCGCCACGGAACGAAGCGCGCGAACGCAGCGAGGGACCGATTCTCACGCCGGGGCCGGAAGCCGCGCAGCTCACGGGCATCGAGGCCGTCGAGCCTCGCGATCAATTCGAAGCCGCGCTCAAGGCGGCGACATCGATGCCGCGCAAGGCCTATCTGCCCTTCCGCCCCGAAGTACTCGGCGGTGCGTCGGTGAGTGATCCGCGCGCGCGATGGGCGGCCTCGGCAAGCGATCCATGGGACGGTGGTCTGCCGCGCGAGGCGCTGTTCCTGGAGAAGGTGAAGGCAGTCGCCCCGTCGATGGATGTGCAGGACCTCGATCCGCTCATCGACGCGCTGCGGTTCGTCAAGTCGCCGCGCGAGATCGCGCTGGTCCGCGAATCTACCCGCATCGCCGGCCTTGCGATGATGGAGGCCATGCGGTCGGCGCGCACGGGCATGTTCGAGTACGAGATCGAGGCGATCGGCGATTACGTCTTCAAGGCGCACAACGCGCAGGGCATCGCGTACTTCGCACTTGTCGCCGCGGCGAAGAACAGCGCCTACCCGCACTACCACGCCGCGCAAACGCAGACGAAGGACGGCGATCTCGTGCTCTTCGACTACGCACCGGATTACAAGTACTACGCATCCGACGTCACGCGCGAGTTCCCGATCAACGGCAAGTTCTCGAAGGACCAGCGCGAGCTGTACGGCATCTACGTGAAGATGTACAAAGCGCTGATGACCGCCATCAAGCCGAACGTCCCGGTTCGCGACATCCTGACGGAAGCGGTCGCGAAGATGGACGCGGCGATCGCGGCACACCAGTTCTCGAATCCGAAGTTCAAGGAAGCGGCGGTGCGCTTCGCGGACGGTTACCGCCGCCGGATCGATCCGCCGGCGCCGGCTCCCGGAACGCCACCGCGCCCCGCCAACCGCGGCAGTCTCGGACACACCGTTGGAATGGAAGTCCATGACGTGAACACGCCGCACGGCGACGTGCTCGTGCCCGGCATGGTGTTCACGATCGAGCCGGCGCTGACCATCCCCGAGGACCGCGTCTACATCCGCCTGGAAGACGTGATCCTCATCACCGAGACCGGATACGAAAACCTGTCGGCGTTCGCACCGATCGAGATGGACGAGATCGAGAAGCTGATGGCCGAGACGGGCATGTTCGAGAAGTACATCCCTCGCAAGGCGACGACGCCGACCGCGGCAGTGAGGCGGTAGACTGCGGCCCGAGCTTCGGCTCGGGCGCATCACCTCAATCCGCGCGCAGGGCGATCGCCGGGTTCACGCGCGCGGCACGGATTGCCGGAATCAACGACGCCACCACCGCCACGGCACTCAGCGCGCCGAGCGCGACGGCGAACGAACCTGCGTGTGAAGCCGTGATACGCGGCACGAGGTACGGCAGGTCGCGCGAAAGCAAAGCCACGACGATCGCGGCGAGTACCACGCCCGCGATCGCGCCGCCACCGGCATAGCGCCCCGCTTCTCCCAGAAATTCTCCGACAAGTCGCCACGGGGTGGCGCCGAGCGCCATGCGCACACCCGTCTCTCGCTGGCGCTGTGTCACCGCGTATCCGATGACCGCATAGAGCCCCAGCGCCGCAAGCGCCAGCGCCGCCGCCCCAAGCGCGCTGAGAACGGTGGCGCCGATGCGCAGGGGGAAGAATGGCACCGACGAGTAGCGTTCCAGCGTTGTCGGGCTCAGAACACTGAGCAATGGCTCGACGGCCGCCACTTCGCGTCGGACGGCGGGAACGAGTGCAAGCGGATCGCCGTCCGCGAGCACGTGCAGCACGGGTGTGCTGCCGACCCACTGCGCATAGGGCAGGTAGATGAACGGTGGCGATGGATCGTCGAGCGGCGCCGTGAATTCGTATTTGCCGTTGGCGGCAACGCCGATCACCATCAGCTCACGGTCGCCGGTGCGGATCGTGCGTCCCTCTGGATCGCCATCGCCCCAGAACCGGCGCGCGAAGGCCTCGTTGACGACGGCGACGTCCTGTGAGCCGTCACGATCGGTCGCATCGATTGCCCGGCCGTGCAGCATGGGAATTCCCAGCGTGTCGAAGTACCCCGGTGTGACTCGATTGGTGAGGAACGTCATCGACTCGCCTGGCTTCGGGACGTAGCCATCCACGCGCGTCTCCACGGACCAGTATCCGAGAAAGCCAAGAGGCACGAAGGTCCCCGCCGACGCGGCGCGAGTTCCCGGAATGGTCGCCAGCCGCTGCACGATTCGTTCGATGATCTGCTGTCGGCGTGGATCGCCTTTGATGCCGGCGATCTCGAAGTCCACGGTCGCCACGAGGATGTGCGGTGCGTCGCGGAAGCCGCGCTCCACCCGCTGCAGTTCGTCCAGGCGCTGCAGGAAAATCCCCGCGGTCACGAGCACGGCGAGCGAAAGGGCGAACTGCGCGCCAACGAGTGCGCCACGCAGGCGCGCTCCCGACGAGGTCGCGCCGCGCGTGCCGCCTGTCAGCGACACCACGCCCGCGGCACGCACCGCGCGCAATGCAGGGGCGAGCCCGAAGGCGACGAGCGTCACGACACCAACCAACGCGACGACGATGACGACGCGCAAGTCGATGCCTGAACCGACGGAGACCGGCAGCGGCGAGTCGGGCATCACCGAGGTAATCGATCCCTCGCCCCACGCCGCGAGCGCCAGGCCCAGCGCGACGCCCGCTACCGCCAGCAGCAGGCTTTCAGTCATGAGCTGCCGGACGATGCGCGAAGGACGCGCGCCGAGGGCGAGGCGCACCGAGAGTTCGTGCTGCCGGCCCGCGCCGCGAAGGAGCAGCAGATTCGCGACATTCGTACAGACGATGAGCAGCACGAGCACGTTGATCGCCAGCATCAGGACGAGCAGCGGCGCGAGGCGCTCGGTTGGACCGACGTCGAAAGAGCGGGCGGTCAGTCCGCGATCGCGGTCGTCGAGATGCATCGCGGCGAGACGCGTGCCGACGGTCTGCGCCTCGGCTCGTGTGGATTCCAGCGCGCCATCCGGCTCCAGCCGCCCGAACACGCTCAGCCAGCGGACGGTCCGATCCTCGAAAATGGGTGCGCTCGAGGAAAATGCGGGTTGCATCGTGACCGGCATCCACAGGTCGAACGAAAGACCCGAGATCGTGCCGATGAACTCCGCGGGAGCGACGCCGACGATCGTGAGCTCTCTGCCGTTGACCCACAGCATTCGTCCGAGCACCGCTGGATCGCCAGCAAAACGTCGCTGCCACAGCGCATAGCTGATGATGGCAACAGGTGCATTCCCCGGCGTCGCGTCTTCGTTCGGAAGAAAACCCCGACCGATCAGCGGTTTGACGCGGAGCACGTCGAAGTAGTTCGAGCTTGCGAGGATTCCCCACACTGGCTCGGCGTCACGTTCGGACGCCGTCCCTGAAACCCGCAGGTTGTAACGACGGATGCCGAAAGCGGCGAGCCCGCGGAACAAGGGGGAGCCGGCGCGAGTCTCGTCACGGATATCCAGGTATGCCGGATAGGACGTGTTCGACTCGTCGTCGCCCGAGGTGACCTTTACTGAGAACAGACGATCCAGGCCGGGCACACCTCGAACCGGACGGAAGACCATCGCCTCCATCCACGCGATGACGGTCGCCGTCGCGCCGATACTGAACGCGAGACACAGCACGATCGTAGCCGACGCCATGACCGACCTTCGCATGACCCGCACGGCGAACGAGGCATCAGCCAGGATCTTGCTCGACATCGGCGACAGTGATGGTATCAGCGCGACAGATGGGCGCGGAGGATCTGGACGATCTCCGGTTTGTGGAAGTACTCCGCCCAGCCGAGCGGATCTCTGTCGTGCATGCTGTCGCGAATCGTGGGATTCGCTCCAGCCTCGAGGAGCGAGCGCACGAGCACCGCATGGCCACGCGAGGCGGCGAGGTGCAGCGGCGTCACGACAGCGCCACCGCTCGACCACCGTCCGTCGACGTCCGCACCCTTGTCCAGGAGCCACTGGACAGCTGACAGGTCGTTGCGCTGAGTGACCAGGTGCAGCGCACCGCCACTCGCGTCCACCACCTGCGGATTGCCTTTCAACAGCCGTGCAGCCATATCCCAGTCGCGCAACGAGAGCAGCGCGACGAGATCCAGGGATGTGCCTCGTGGAGCACGCTGACCACGGTCGGCGCTGAGCATTTCCGCCGCGACCATCACGCGGATCCGTTCCATCACCGCGCGGTCGATCGCGGCATCGGCGGCATACGCCGCAACGGGCTGACCGACGCCGTCCACGGCAAGCGGGTCAGCACCGAGCTCGAGGAGCAGCGCAACCATCTCTGGACGCCTCTTCATGACGGCAAATTGCAGCGGCGTGCGATGGTTCTCGTTACGACTCTGTCGCTTGTTCAACGCAGACGGATCCGCCCTCACGATGTGCCGCACTTCGTCGGCGAGGTTCATCGCGACAGCGGAGAAGATGTGATGCCTGGCGCCCCGCCTGACGAGGAAGTCGGCGACCGCACGGTGCGCCACGTCATCACACCCGTCCCAACAGGCCGCCCATCCGATTACTTCGAGCTCGTGGTCGTCGCCCTGACCGACGACGTCGCCGCCAGCGTCGGCGAGGCGCCGCACGACGTCCACTTCGCCCGCCGCAGCGGCCCAATGCATTGCGTACGTGTTGTCACCCCCCTCACGCGCGTTCACGTCGACGCCACGGGTCAACAGCACGTCCACCGCGGCAAGATGACGCGCCGCAGCGTGCAGCAGCGTCCACCCGTACGGCTTCGAACGCGCGTGCAACCGGGCCGGATGTTCGTCGAGCAACCCCGCGAGCCTCGGTGCGTCTCCTGTGCGCGCGGCGTCGAACAGTTGTCCGTCCAGCGTGAGCGCCTCGACGTGGGCTTTCAGCGCCCGCCAGCTGGCAAAGCCGTACTGCTGCGCGAGCTCGAACTGCGCACGGGCGAGCTGCGCCTGGGGATCCTCTCTGCGAAGCTCCTCGAGGCGGCGCTTCGCCTGCTTGCGGAGCCAGCCGATGTCCGGATTGTCGGGGAGAGACTCGGTGCGAGTGGACTCGTCGGCCATGGATGGACCTTCCTTCCTTTTGAAAGGGCAAGCCCTTTCAGGCGCCCCGAGGTCCGCATCGATGGGGCGAGGAACAGAAGGTTTGAAGCTGAAGACGCAGGGCGGGTTGAACCCTTTACGCGGACCGTCGGCCGCCCTTACGGCACTCGGGCCGAATAGTACAACGGCGAGAGGGTTTCGGCTATAACAGACGAGCCGTGCACGGCAGCTGAGTCAGAAAGAGTTCAGGTGGCGAGCGAACTGCTGTGTTTTCAATGTCGCGTCGCGCCCGGTACAATCAAAAGTAGCAGCGCGAACGCCTCGCCCTGCACCCCGAATAAATGAGCAAGACCGCTTTCGTTCTCATCATTGCCGCCGCTGTGTCCGCAGTGCCCGGCAATGCGTTTGGCAACAGACGTGTCTCAGCGAGTTCATCCGTAGCGAGCACATCGCGTACGGCGGAGCTGGAGGCGAGCGCTACTACTTCGCGCTTCGAGGCTGCCGCCTGGGATGCGGCTGAGATCGGGAGCGTGGAGGGCGATGTCTTCTCGCTCGCGCTGGCGAGCGCCGAAAAAGCGGTTCAACGGGGAGAGGCGGATCCGGCAACCCTCACCGTCATCGATTTCTCGCGGCCGTCCACTGCCCCACGCCTGTGGGTTTATGACCTGCGACGTCGCAAGCTCCTGTTTTCGGAGCACGTCGCGCACGGTCGCAACAGCGGCTTCGACCTGCCGACACAATTCTCCAACGAGCCTGAAAGCAACATGTCGAGCATCGGCCTGTACAGGGCGTCGGAGTCCTATATCGGCAAGCACGGCTATTCGCTCCGGCTCGATGGTCTCGAGCCCGGCTTCAATGACCGCGCGCGGGATCGCGCAATCGTGATCCATGGCGCCGAGTACGTGAACGCGAACACCGCCAAAGCGCAGGGCCGCCTCGGTCGCAGTCTCGGGTGCCCTGCCGTTCGCCCTGAGATCGCGCGAAAGCTGATCGACGCGGTCAAGGATGGTGGCCTCGTCTTCGCTTACTATCCGGATCCCTCCTGGCTGCAGACTTCCCGATTCCTCAATTAGCACGTCCACCGGTTATCCTCCCGCATGCCCGATCGTAACGGCGCTGGCGGGGTGACCGCGATCGCCGGCTTCATCGTCGCGGTCATCGCGATCGCGCTGCTGGCACTCAGCGGTGAAATCTTCGCGCGGCAGCCGCTGCTCATGCTGGTGCAGGCGCTGGCAGTAGTGCTCATGGTGTGGGCGCGACTGACGTTTGGGCTTCGCAGCTTCAATCCGGGCGCCGCCCCCACTGAGGGCGAACTCGTGACGACCGGACCATATCGATACTGGCGTCACCCGATCTACGCGGCGGTGATCATCTTCGTCGCGACAGCGGCGGTCAGCCATGCAACGTGGAGGGCCGCGGCGCTCGCACTTACCGTGGCTGGCGGCTTGTACCTGCGCATGCGCAGCGAGGAGCGGCTGCTTGCGAGGCGCTACGCAGATTATCGGGCCTACGCTGCGAGGACGGCGCGCGTGATCCCCGGTCTGTTCTGAATCCCGATCGACTTCGCGTGCGGATGCCCACCGCGCGCGAGGGAACGCCACTTGATCGGCGGTCGGCGCAGAAGAAAGAGGTTTTTGATCCACCAAGACTGGGATCTCCTCGAGAAACTCAGCCGTCGGCGCAGGCGGACAGAAGTGTCCCTCTTAAAAAACTTTTCCGCGAAACCTGTTCGGTTGGGTCAATTGCTTCGTTTGTCAATTAGACGGGCCGGGCGCGAGCACACGTCAACCGGCGCCGTTGAGCTTCGGATCGGAGGAACGGGATGGCCTTCACGGACCACTGTGACCTCTTTGGCAGCGTCCACGAGGACGGCATCAACATCGTCGTCGCGCACCTGATGCGGCAGCGGCCGTCCCTCTTCAATTACGCCACGGTCGCGTTTCACAACCAGCCGCATCTGTTCTGCGTGCCGATTCGACCGGCGCAGACCGTCATCGACGCCGGTAATCCGCTCTTCACCGAGCAGGATCCTCTGCCCGTCTTCGGCGCGCCGTTTCCGATCGGCATCAACTTCTGCGTGCAGATCACGAAGGCGCAGGTTGACTTCCATCCGGGCAACGCTGTTCAGCTGCCGCCGCAACTCCATCCACTACCGCAGCAGCGCTTCGCGCTCCGGGCGCAGGCGTGCGCCGGCATCGGCTGCCCGCCGGCGGGCGTCATAGCCGACATCCTGCCCGAGGTCGAGCGCACCCTGATCGAGCAGCAGAAGCTCGCGGTGGGAAAGCTCAAGGAGCCTCGGCCTCGTCCGCCGGACCGTCCGCGGGATCCAGTGGTGCTCCACTCGCGCGAGTTGATTTGCGTGTGCCTCGAAGTCTATGCGGTCGGGCATTTCGAGTGGGGACCTGTTCCGGGCTCCGAGCAGCTGTGGCTGAAGCCGAAGCTCGATGGCCTCGAAATCGTGGATTTGAAGCCTGACAACCTGGAAGCGGCACTCGAGTGCTACATCGCGACGGTGCTGCGCCTCGGCATCCTGCCGCAGGTGATGGTCCCGATCGAGAAGATGGTCTTCGACATCACGAAGCAGGCGAAGAAGTGGGGATTGACGCTCGGCAAGCAGGTGACGCTCCAGCCTTCCGCTGTTCCCGCTGACGTGCCGAACAATCCGGCGGTCGAAGAGGATCAGTTGAAGGTCTTCGTCAAGCTCGTCGTGACGCCGTAAGGGAGGATGCCGTGGCACATCTGACCGTTGCCGCATCTGAGCGCGCCTTCAAGACAATGTTCGACCTGCTGGTCGCGAGCATCGGCTGGGAAAAATCCGACTCTGCCAGCTTCGGCCCGTTCACGGCCGGCTATCACATCAAGGGGCACCTCGAAGGAGGCTCCGTCGATCTGCGGGCCGACAACACGATCCAGGTCAAGGAACTCGACATCAAGTGGGACATCCTGCAGGTCTCCCTCGGCCTCAACATCCCGGAGATCTGCGTCGGCGGCGGCTGCATCAACATGCCGTGGCCTATCCCCGACATCTGTCTACCGCAGGTCTGCGTGTTCGACGACAATCCTGACGTCGAGATCTCGCTCGACCTGGCCCAATTCGTGGCGCAGGAGGTCAGCTTCACCGGCAGCCTGGTTGCCCGCTACTACGACGCGTCGCTGCCGCCGCCGCTCATCGATCCGTGCGACATGCTCCGCGACGTCTTATCGAACGCCGGCCTGATCGAACCGCTGCCCTCGCACAACCAGTGGCACCTCTTCATCGATCCCGAGACGGTGGACATCGACCTGTTCGATTTCCCCGATATCGTCGGCGACCTGATCGAGAACGCACTCACGAACGCCATCGTCGCGATCATTCCTGGGGGGTGGGTGCGCGACCTGATCCTTGCGATCATTGGCGGCGTCGCGGATCTGATCAGGTTCATTCTCGATATCCCGGACGAGATCGACGAGTGGCTGAGCGACCTGTTCAATGTGAGCTTCGGATTGTTCGACTTCCTGGTGACGCTGGTGCTGGATATATTCGGCCACTGCGTGCCGATCCATCGGATCGATGACCCGTTTACGATCCTGGAGGAAGAGGTCAGCACGTCGGTGCGGCTGGACGGCGCGCCGGTCACGCTCGTGCCGGTGCGCGTCCCGATCCTGAACTTGAGCGTACTCGTCAACGACGTCGAGATGATCGTCCAGGCGGACGCAGGAGCATGAGATGAACCCGACTCGTCGTCCGGCCGTGCTGAACCGCGCGGTCTTCTCCAACCGGACCTTCGACAGCCGCGCACTCTCGGTGCTGACTACGCTCGTGCACCGATTCCTGGAGGCCGGGCATTACGAAGTCTTCGTCCGCCGCGCCGGCTCGATCGTCCACCGCACCGACGTACACGTCGCGCCCGATCACCCGCGTCTGCAGGTGAACGTGGACATGGCGAACGTTCCCGAGTCGAAACGAGCGTGCGGCTGTCAGGGCGACGACGCCATCGAACTGCGCACCGGCGGCGCGATTGCGTTTTACGTCTCTGCCGGCGTCGGTGGGTATTCGGTGACGGTCGCGGATCGGCGCGCGGGCGACGAAAAGACTGGAATGGCGCTGGACAGCAGTCAAGGCGTGCCCGCGGGCGGACTCTTCGCGCTGACGCTCGTGCAGCCCGGCAGCTACCGCATCAGCACGAGTTCGAGAGCCGAGGCACAGGTCGCCGTGAGGCTCCCGCTTCGCGAAAAGGGCTACCGTCCGGACCGGGTTACGGTCATCACTCTGCGCAAAGACGGATTCGATCCGAAGTCGGTCGAGATCTTTTCGGGTCAGAGCGTCGCGATTCAGTGTGAGATCGGCGCTGACATCCGCGCAGATCTCATCAAGGAGGATGGCGGCGCACCCTCGATCGATCGCACGCGCGCCACGTTCCGTCGCCCGGCGCCACCCGCCCGCGAGGGGAAGTAGAGAGCTATTCGCGCTTGATCCCGAGCGCTGCTTCGACCTCGCCCCACTGCGGGTGTCGTTTGAAGGCCGCGTCGTCGAGCGTCGCAAGCAGCTCGAGCTGCTTTGCGCCATCCGCGGCCAGCAGGCTGCGGACCGACTGTGGGTCCTCCGGCAGCGCGGTCGCACTTCTGTAGATGCGCAGCTCGAGCACTCGCCCGCCGCTCTCGCGACCGACCGGCACGCGTACAGTGAAATCGCCGCGGCGCAGCTGTCCGAAGGAATGCTCGAACTCCTTTGGACGTGCGATGGCGCGCTGCGTGAGCGGGTCCTGCATCGTGTCCCACCACACCGTCTCGCCGCTCTCGCGCCACTCGTAGACCCATGTGCCGACCGTCCGCCGAGGAACGTCGAGCTCTTCGTTGACGACCATCGCATGCATGAGATCGAGACGGCTGCCCTCGATCTGCACCGTCAGACGCAGGTGCTGTGTCCGGTTGACGGTTGGTTGCGCCGTTTGTTCTGCAGCCATGGCGTGCCTCTCAGGGAATCGGCAGAATGCCGCGCAGGACCCGTTCGCAGACCGGACAGAATGGCGGCGAGTTGGTTCGCATCCGGCAGGCGTCAACAGGGCGGAACAAGCCGGTCTCGAACGTGCCGCAGCCTGGGTACGCTCCAACCGTCGTGTTGCTGTTTCCGCCTGAAGGAACGCTGTTGGTAGGCAGAGGAGTGGCAGGATCGACCAGATCGGCCCACGGCAGCGTCGTCCTGTTCGAGGTCGTCGAGCAGTTCGGCGGCGAGGCCCCTCCCGGGAAGCTGCGCCCGCTCCTGAAATACTCATCCCCGAGGCCTCCCACCGCGTGACCGAGCTCGTGATAAAGCGTGTCCCAGCCGACACCGCGCGTGACCGCCAAACGATTGCCGCGCGCGCAGCCGCCCCAGCCACCGTTGTTCAAGACGATTATCACGTTGTCGGCTCCGGGCGCGAAGCGCGCGAGCGCACGCGTGACCGCGGGAACCGTGACCGGCGTCTCGTCCATCCAGCAATGCGCCCACGATCCGGAATACACGTAGCCGAGACGCGTGAAGCGGAAGGTTTCGGAGGTCACTGTGTCGTCGCTGCCGTCGTTCGGCGTACCGGCTTCGTCGAAGGTGCGCGTGCTGACGCCTGACTCCACCGAGACGAGGTCGATACGGATCACGTTGAACGACGTGCGGAGGGCCGAGAACAGGTCGCGCGCGAACACGCCGTTCATCAGCTCGTTGTCTACATAATCGCGATACGACTGCAGGTCGGCCTCGGCAAACCCGTCACCGATCACGGCGAGCGTCCGGCGGCGCGGCCGCAGCGAGGTGTTGTCGAGCAGCGTCGCCCGCGTGTCGTGCAGCAGCGTTCCGTGATCCACCCAATTCCAACTGGTGCCGTTCCAGAAGCGCTCGAAGAGGTGATCGTTGGCCGTTCCGACGAATAGCTTCGAGTTCGCCATCGCTGCGCCTGGAGCGGTCGTCACGCTGGTGCCAGGCGGACGACCATGGTCGACCCAGACCCAGGCGGAGCCGTTCCACCACCGCTCGAACAGCCGTCCATCCGCTCCCGCGGCGAAGAACTTCTGGTTCATCATCGCCGCGCCGGATGACGTCGCGATGTTCGTGCCAGAGGGGCGGCCATGATCGGACCAGACCCACCCCGATCCGGTCCACGTCCGTTCGAACACGCGGCCGTCTTCGATGGTGACAAACAACTTCGAATCCATCATCGCCGCGCCGGGAGGCTGCACGATCTTCTTGTTCTCAGGACGCCCGTGGTCGTTCCACACCCAGGCAGTGCCCGTCCAAACGCGTTCGAACAGCCGCCCGTCCTCGATGACGACGAACAGTTTGCGATTGAGCATGCCGGCGCCTGGCGCATGCACGATTGGCACGTTCTGCGGCCGGCCGTGATTCATCCACGCCCACGCTGCGCCGTTCCAATGACGCTCGAACAGCCGGCCGTCCTCGACAACGACGAACAGCTTGCTGTTCAGCATCGGCGCCGACGGCCCGTGCACGATTGGTACGTTCTCGGGCCGACCGTGGTCATTCCAATTCCAGCCGGCTCCCGTCCACACGCGCTCGAACAAGCGGCCGTCGTCGACGGTCACGAACAGCTTGGAGTTGAGCATGGCTGCGCCAGGAATGCCCGTGACCGGTACGCCGGCGGGACGACCATGATCGACCCACAGCCACTCCGCGCCGTCCCAGAAGCGTTCGAATAGATTGCGCCACGGATCCGCTGTGCGCGTGACGAACAGCTTGGCGTTGAGCATCGCCGAGCCAGGTGCGGTGGGCATAAGTGGCTCCGGAGGTCGGCGCATTATAGGCTGGGCGGGACTAGATACGGCGCACGCGCTGGGCGCGCGTGAGCCGTCTTCGCACGCCCATCCAGAACACGACGTAGTAGCCGAGCACCACCGCTCCGGCGGCGAGCGAGCCTTGCGCGCCCGAGGCGGCGAGCCACGAACTCGTGTCTGCCGCGGCCGCCCACGCGTGCCAGCTCCGCCAGATGCCATAAATCAGGCGCGCGAAGATGACGAGCGTGAGGCCGAACAGCAGGGGCCGGCTCGGCGTGTAGTGCAGCCCGCCGGGTACCGGTTCCCACCGCGTCAGCGCGAGGCCGAGCAGACCAGCAAGACAACCCACCGTCAGGCCGGCTACTGAAGATGTGAACGCACCTGGAATCCACGGTGACATCACAGCGGCGGAGAACATGAACAGGGCGGTCGAGAGTGTGACGCCGGTGAGATTCAGCGTGATCATCCACCCTCGCGCGGCCCGTCGTCGAGTACCGAGGCGGTAGCGCTGAACCAGGGAGATCGGCAGGAGCAGAACGGCGAGTGCCAGCACTCCGATCAGCACCAGCACCGCAACGATCAGGGGCATGTCGATCCACTGTGCACGTTCGGCAGTAACTGGCAGCGGCGGTCTAAGCGGTCGCGCCTGGGGGATGTTCTGAGTGACCGGGGGCGATCGGGTGATCAGCCGCTCTTCTTGCGCCGGCCTGCGGGCAAATCCATGGACGCCATGCGAGGCTGGGGTGTCGAGGATAACTCGCCGGATTCGTCCTCGCCTCGAACCGGTTCGCAATATCCACAGGCAGGAGCGTCGCAAAACCAGGCGGGGATGCCGCCGTGGCTGTCGGGCAGGCGGTAGCGATCACTGAATTCAACCGAGGTCGACCCGCACCGCGGACAGATCTTTCGATCTCCATTCGCGGGTCGATTACCGACGCGACGGTCGCGGATTGGCCGACACCAAATCATTGGGCGCCTGCAGTTTGGAGGTGGTTGTAGGATACTCTCCGCCCCGCCCATTCGCAAGGCGAATCCCCTAAAACGTAAGGCAGCATCTTCGCAAACGTCCTGGCGACGCGCTCCGAAATGGGACCGGTCCTGCGATTGAGTACTTCGAGGATGGCTATACTGCGCTATCCCGAATGGTCCTTGCGCCAGGCACTCGACTGGGTCCCTACGAACTCACCGGCGCACTCGGCGCCGGGGGGATGGGGCAGGTCTACCGGGCACGCGACACACGGCTGGAACGGCATGTTGCGATCAAGTTGCTGGCCGACGCGAAGGGCGCGGGCGCGCCTGACCGGCTTCTGCGGGAAGCACGCAGCGCGTCGGCGCTGAATCACCCGAACGTCTGCACCCTGCACGAAATCGGCGACGCCGACGGTACGCCCTTCATCGTGATGGAGCTCGTCGAAGGGGAACCGCTGGACCGCCGAATCGCCGGCAGCGGTCTCTCGCTTCCTGCTGTCCTTCGCATCGGCGCGCAAATCGCGGACGGGCTTGCGCATGCGCATGCTCGCGGGATCGTCCATCGGGATCTCAAGAGCGCGAACGTGGCGATCACTTCGGATGGCCGTCCGAAGATCCTCGACTTCGGGATTGCGAGACGGCTCGCCACCAGCCATCTCGCGGAGGCCACGCAATCGATCGCAACGCTGACGGCCGACAACGAGATCGCCGGAACGCTCCCTTACATGGCCCCGGAACTGCTCGAGGGACGGTCCGCCGATCCACGCTCTGATCTCTGGGCGCTCGGCGTGATGCTCGTGGAAATGGCGACGGGGGCGCGGCCATTCCGCGGTGAAACGGGCCTCGCACTCTCCACGGCGATCCTGCGCGACCCGCCGCAGCTTCCCGACTCGACCCCGGAAGCGTTGGCGCCGATCGTCCGCAAGCTGCTTGCGAAGAACCCAGCAGACCGTTACGCGTCGGCCGTCGATGTGGCGGCGGACCTTGGACGCCTCGCAGAAGCCGACAAGATGCCTGCCGAGAAGCCGGTGAAAGGGGGCGCCGCGTTTCGTTGGATGCTTGCGGCGGCGCTCGTCGCGGTCCTCTCGTTGGGCACAGCCTGGTGGTCGCTGCCCTCACGTCGCAGCAATGGCGCGCTGGCGCGGGCATCGATCAATTCGATAGCGGTGCTGCCCCTCGACAATCTATCGGGCAACGCCGATCAACAATACTTCGCCGATGGCATGACCGAGGCGCTGATCTCTCACCTGTCGGCCATCGACGACTTGCGTGTCATCTCGCGTACCTCGGTCATGCAGTTCAGGAACACGACACAGCCGCTGGGCGCGATCGCCGCGGCGCTGAAGGTGGACGCGGTGGTCGAGGGGGCGGTGATGCGTACGGCGGATCACGTGCGCATCACCGCGCGCCTGATCGACGCAAGAACGGAGCGACCCGTGTGGCGCGGCGAATACGAGAAGCCGCTCAGCGATGCCATCGGTCTGCAGCGCGAGGTCGCTTCGATGATCGGACGCGAGATCCGTGGAGAGCTGACGACGGCCGACACCGCACGGCTGGCGCGGCACACCGATGTGGACCCGCAGGCCTACCAGCTCTATCTGCAGGGACGCTTCAACTGGAACCTGCGCGGCAAGTCGGATCTCACCCGGGCCGCCGCGCTGTTCGAGCATGCGATCCATCGCGACCCAGACTTTGCGCCAGCGCACGCGGGACTCGCGGACGTGTACGTGCTGCTCGGAGACTTTCGCGACATGCTTCCCGCGGAGGCCTACGCCCGCGCCCGCGAGGCGGTGGACACCGCGCTGCGGCTCGATCCGACGCTCGCCGAGGCGCATACGACACGCGCGTGGCTGTCGTTTGCGGTCGATCGCGACTGGGCAGCTGCCGAGCAGAGCTTCGGGAAGGCCCTGCAGCTCAACCCCGGGTATGCGACGGCGCATCAGTGGCGCGGAGAATTTCTCGCCGCACTGGGACGCTTCGAAGAGGCGTTCTCTTCGTTCAAGCGCGCCGAAGAACTCGATCCTCTCGCGCCCATGCCGCAGGCCATCCACGGCTGGACGGCGTACATCGCCGGCCGCTACGAGGAGGCGATCAACCTGTGCGAAGGCGTGCTCGCGCGCGATCCGGGCTTTCGTCCGGCACGCATGTACCGAGCCTGGACGCGCATGGAACAGAACCGTCTCGACGAAGCGGAGCGCGAAGTGACGTCCATCCTGCAGGCGTCCTCGAGTCCAGGCGTGCCGGTCGCAACGCTTGGCAGGATCGAGGCGCGCCGCGGCAACCGCATCGCCGCGCACAACGCAATCGAACGATTGCGCGCGCTCCCCTATCAGCCGTCATTCGACATCGCGAAGGTGCACGCTGAACTTCGCGAACGGGAGGAAGCACTGAGATGGCTCGAGAAGGCCGAAACCGAGCAGAACAGCGCCGTCCTCTACATCAAGGTCGATCGAAGCTTCAGCTGGCTGCGCGGTGACCCGCGATTCGATGCGCTGTTGAAGAAGCTCAGACTCCTCTAGCGGACCTCGACGCTATTGGTGGCATATGCTCGTCGCGATGGACGTCACGCTCGTCTTCTACGACGGACTCTGCGGCCTGTGCGATCGTTTCGTCCAATTTCTGCTGCCACGTGACCAGCGCGGCGTGCTTCGCTTCGCGCAGCTTCAGGGTGAGCTCGCCCGGCGCGAGCTGCCGCCGCAGGGGTTCGACCCCCTGGACCTCGACACGGTCTTCGTGATTGCCGACTGGCACTCGGAGCGCCCGCGAATCCTCACGAGATCGCGCGCCGTGCTTCACGCGGTGAGTCGACTCGGCGGAACGTGGGGTGCGCTGGCCAGGGTCGCGACAGTGGTACCGGCGGCGATTGCAGATCCCATCTACGGGTTTGTCGCGCGCCGGCGGTATCGGGTATTCGGCAGGTTCGAAGCGTGTCCGCTGCCGCGCCCGGAATGGCGCGAGCGGTTTCTGGACTAGTCCCGGCTCGAACTCAGATGATGGGCGACTTCAACTACACGATCCTCGACGAAACGGCGCACCGCCCCTGGCCCATGCCGGATTCACCCTGGGTGATGACGCAGACGTGGCACGACCTGCTGTTCGCGCATTGGCCAATGGACGCAAACCTCCTGCGCGCTCGCGTGCCTTCTTCATTCGAGATCGATCTGTTCGAGGACGAGGCGTGGCTGGCCATCGTGCCGTTCCGGATGGCCAACGTCGCGCCGCGCGCCGTGCCGGCCTTGCCGTGGATCTCCGCATTTCCGGAACTGAACGTGCGGACGTACGTCCGCGCGGGCGGCCGCGCTGGCGTGTACTTCTTCAGTCTCGACGCGACGAACCCGGTCGCGGTCGGCGTCGCGAGGGTGATGGCCCACCTTCCCTATTTCGTTGCCTCGATGGAATGTGTCGAGCGCGATGGATGGATCCAGTATCGAAGCGAACGATCGACAGGCGCTGCGCCCGCGCGGCTCGTCGGACAGTATCGCCCGCACGGCGCTGCGCGTCCGCCCGTGCCCGGAACGCTCGAGTATTTTCTGACCGAGCGTTACTGCCTGTTCACGCTGGACGGCAGCGGTCGCCCGTACACGCTGGACATTCACCATCCGCCATGGCCCCTGCAGGCGGCAGAAGCACATTTCGAAGTGAACAGCATGGCCGACGCGAACGGGTTCGAGTTGCCAGCAACCCCACCGTTGCTGCACTTCGCCAAACGGCAGGACATGGTGGCGTGGCCACTCAGGAGGCTCTGAGCGTCAACGCGCGGTGTCGGCGTTCTTCTCTGTCTGGGCCGCATCGAATCGGGCGGCGAGGGCAGCGAATTGTTCCGTAGGGCCTTTCCACTCGAGCTCATCGACCGAATCGAACACCGGGATATCCGTCCGCAGCGTGGCGAGGTCTCTAAAAAGGAACGCGAGCTCGCGATCGCGGCGCAGGGTCGCCGCCAGCGACACGGCATTTGCGGCGTTCACGTGCCACTCCCGCGGGTCCTCGGGAATCCGCTCGAGCTTTTCGAATCTGGCGAGAACCGCCGCCGTGGACTTCGCGCCCCACCCGGGCAGCCCCGGATATCCATCCGACGAATCTCCTACCAGCGCGAGGTAATCGGGTATGGACGCAGGACGCACACCGAATTTCCGGACGATCGCCTCCTCGTCGAGCTCGACGTTCGTCCGTCGGATCAACTGGACGATTCGGCTGCCGCGGACCGCTTGACCGAGATCCTTGTCGGGCGTGCAGATGAGGACCTTCTCTACCCGGGCGTCCTCCGCAGCGCGCTCCGCCGCCGCTGCAAGCGCGTCGTCGGCCTCGAACTCGATCATCGGCCAGACCCGCACACCAAGCGCGGCAACGGCATCTTCGAGAAGTTGAAATTGCAGGAGCAGGTCATCTGGAACCCCGGCGCTGGTTTTGTAGGAGCGCCACATGCGATTCCGGAACGACTCGATCACATGATCGGTCGCAACTCCGACATGAGTTGCGCCGCCTCGATTGATGAGAGAAAGGATGGAGGCGACGACGCCGCGCACTGCCGCGACCTCCTGTCCTTCGGCGTCTCTGGCCTTTGGAACTGCGTGATAATGGCGAAAGAGCTCGTACGTGCCGTCGATCAGGTGAATCCTCACGGGTACGGCTCAGTGTACGTCGCCTCCCGGATCACGAGTGGCAGAGCCTCACGACCTCGCGGTGCGCCATTTCGAAGTCGATCCTGCGCGGCGGTCCGGTGATCTCGTGCTCCGCCATAGCCGGCGCACATGGCGGATCAGGGCGTCGCGTCCGCGCCCGCGTCCACAGCCATCGCACTGCGCAGGAACAATCGCGCCGCCGCGAGGAACGTGTCCAGCTGACAGGGTTTCGTGAGCACCGCGTCGGCAACACATCCTTCCGTGCGCAGCGCTTCGGGCACCGCCGTCACCGCAAGCACCGGCACCGGCTCCGTTTCTGGATCGTCACGCAACCGGCGGCACACCTCAGCACCGCTGATGTCCGGCAGCCGATGATCGATGACAATGAGATCCGGCGCGAGCGCCTTCGCCAGACGCAGGCCCTCGAGGCCGCGCGTGACCGCCAGCGCACGAATGCCGACGGACTTCAGCGCTTCGGCAAACGCATCGCCGTTGTCCTCGTCGTCGTCGACGATCAACGCGAACGGCTTCAACGCGGAGGCTGGCGAGGGAAGACTGTCGGACTCGAGCAGCAGCCGCAGATACTCCCCTTCGTTGCAGGCAGCTTCGGTGGTCGACGCGGCCTTTCGCAGAAACGCAACCCCCGCGGCATTCCTCAGCTGAACGTCGTAGCCGGGCGTGGCGGGAACGACAACGCACACGATGCCACCCTGCTGCCACAGCGGGTGCGGCGAGTCCGACGCCACCATGAAGCCCCTCGTCTCTGCGCTGACGCGCGAATGCAGCTTCTGTAGCTGACTGATACGCAAAAGCGGATTTGCGGCCTTCGCGGCTCACGCTCGCAAACCCAATGCCCCGTGATTCGGATAGGATGGTCGCTTTCCGGAACCCACTTGGCCAACTCGGCAGAAACCAACGCGACGGACGCACAACGAATTCAGCGGGAAGCCCGGCGATACGAGGCGCTGATATCCGCGGAAGGCAGCATCGTGTGGGTGCTCGACCCCGAGTTGCGGCCGACTGGACGGAATCAGCCGTGGGAGCTGTACACGGGCCAGACAACCGAGGAATACGCTCAGCTCGGCTGGCTGAGCGTTGTGCATCCGGACGACCGTGACGCAATTCGCGCCGAGGCCGTACGCGCGATGGCCGCAGGCAGCAGCCTGACGACCGAGTTCCGCGTGCGCCGCGCGGATGGCGAGTACCGACGCACGTTCATCCGCGCGATCCCCATACGAGACGACGGGCGGATCGTCGAGTGGATCGGCACCGCGAACGATGTCGAGGATGCGCGGCGGGCCGCCGACGAACAGCGGGATCTTCGCGCTCGGCTGCTCGCGCTCACCGAGGCAGCTGATGCGACCTTGTCAGTGCGAACTGAAGAGGCGGCACGCGCGGGCGTTGTCGCCCTGGCGCAACGGGTCCTTCCCGGAGATGCATACGCGATCTGGGCGCTCGACCAGGGCTCGCAGGACTGGCGTATCGTGCACTCCTGCGGATTGAGCGAGCACTACAGGAGGGTGCGGTTGCCCGGTGGAGTCATCGAGTTTGCTCAGACACTGGGCGTCGCCGATGCCTCATCGTTCGGAATGCTCGGAGCGCGGCGCGAGGCATACCATGACGAAGGCATCGCCTCGCTGCTGATCGTACCGTTGCCGATCGGCGGCGTCCGCCGCGCCGCGATCGTCATCTACTACCGGACGCGGCACGAAGCGATCGACACCGAGCTCCGCGTCGGCACGGCACTGGGCCAGATCGCGGCCGCCGCGCTGTGGAACGCGGAGGCGTATGAAGCGCTCCAGCACTCGCAAAAGGTGGCTGAAGCCCACACCGAGCGAGTGGCGTTCCTCGCCGACGCCTCCGCGTTGCTCGGGTCGCTCGATTACGAGGCCACGCTGCGCGATCTGGCGCAGCTCGCAGTGCCACGGATCGCCGACTGGTGTGCGGTGGACATCCGGCAAGCAGACGGAGCAGTCGCGCGGATCACCACGGCTCGCGTGGATCCAGCGAAGATCGACCTCTCGCGCGTGCTCGAAAAGCGCTACCACGAGGACCCCGTCGCCGGCGTGCCGAACGTCCTGCGCAGCGGCATTGCCGAGCTGTATCCGGAAGTCACCGACGAGATGCTCGTCAGCGGTGCGCGCGATGACGAGCACCTCCGGATTCTGCGTGATCTCGGGATCCGGTCGGTGCTGATCGCGCCGTTGACGGCGCGCGGCAGCACACTGGGCGTCATCACGTTCGTTCGCAGCAGCGCGGAGCGGCCGTTCTCGAAAGACGACGTCACGGTGCTGACAGAAGTCGCCCGGCGCGCCGGCCTGGCCGTCGACAACGCGCGACTCTATCGCGATGCCGAGCTGGCCAACCGGGCGAAAGACGAATTCCTGGCAATTCTGTCGCACGAGCTGCGCACGCCGCTGAACGCGATCATGGGCTGGAGCCACATGCTGCGTGACGGTCTTCCCGAGGATATGGCGCGTCACGCGATCGAGGTCATCGGACGAAACGCGCGCGCGCAGAAGCAGCTCGTCGAGGACCTGCTCGATGTCGCACGCATCGCGGGAGGACGGCTCGAGCTCCTCTGCGTACCGCTCGATCTTCGCGACGTGGGAAGCACCGCGGTGGATTCGGCGCTGCCGGCGGCGCGCGCGAAGGACATTACGCTGTCGCTGGAAATGCCGCCAGTGACGATCCCCGTGAGTGGCGATGCCAACCGGCTGCAGCAGGTGTTCGCCAACCTGCTCTCCAATGCGCTGAAGTTCACCGAAACGGGTGGGCGCGTCACGGTCCGCGTCCATGCGCGCGGAAACGTTGCGGAAGTGGCCGTGACCGACACCGGGATCGGCATCTCTCCAGAATTCCTGCCGAGCGCCTTCGACCGGTTCCGACAGGCGGATGCCTCGCTCACGCGTGCGTACCCCGGGCTCGGTCTCGGTCTGTGGGTCGTGAAGCAGATCGTCGAAGCGCATCGCGGCAGTGTCGGCGCGCACAGTGCGGGCCACGGCCAGGGCACGACCGTCACCGTCACCCTGCCACTCATCTAGCGGCGACTACCAGGTGCGGCGGAGCGGGTGCGCCTCCGTGTTGAAGGTGACGCCGTCGAAATCGAGCGCGTCGGGCTTGAACAGCAGGTAGAAGTACTTCAGCGTCTCCGCGAGCAGAAAACTGTGCTGCAGGTTTCCCTTCTGCTTCGTGACCACGCTCTCGAGAACGGTGTAACCGGCGTCGGTGCGGCAGTGCTTCACGAGATCCGCGAACATCCGGCGGCCTGCGTCGAGATACTTCGGATCCTTCGTGTAGTGCGACAGGATGTACGTGGACTCCACGATTTCCGGACGGAGCTGATATCCCGCCCGCGTCACGGTCATTTTCTTGTAGTCGAGCGCCTCCGGCTCGATGCCGTGCAGGGTCCACATGCGCACGGCCGAATCCTGAAGGCGCCGCGCGCGATCGAGGTCCCCTCCCATCGCGAGCACACCAGGAAGAAACGCGTGGAGCGAGCCGAACGTGGTTCCGGTCCGCTGACCCGTCGACATGTCGACGCGTCCGTACCACAGACCGCCATCCACTTCATCAGCGACGTGTTTGTTGACCGAACTGATGCTGGCGCGGTACATCTCGCCGCATTCGCGGTCATCGAACAGCCGCTCGCACTTCAGCAGATATTCGTAGTACGAGTCGATCGCCCCGCCGATGTGGCTCGCCTTGTTCGTCCACTGACCGGTCTCCACGTTGATTTCCTGCCCGACGAGTCCGGTGCTGCGATCGCGATGTGCGTACAGCGCCCGCAGCGCACCTTTGGCGGCATCGAGATAAATCGGCCTTTTCGTCAGCTTCGAGAGCGTGCCCCACTCGAGAACGAGCGTGCCGATCTCCGCCGGATTGGACACGGCGCCGTCAACCGCACCCGTCTTGAGATTGACGAACCGGTATGGCATTCCCGTTTTGGATTTGAAGACCGGCAGCAGCCGCGTGGCGAGATCGTCGGCGAGTGCCAGCAGGCGGGCATCCCCCGTCGTCTGATGCGCGCTCAACAGGCCGCCGAGGATCCGGATCGTGATCTCGAAATTGGAAACGGAAATGTCCTTGTCGAACGAGAGATTCCCTGCGATGTAATCGACGGTCTTTTTCAACTCGTCATCGAGACGCATGACCGCCAGCGTCGACAGGGAGTCCACGGCGGTCATCAGCAGCGTTTCCTTGCCGTACCAGTCGCGCCACGTCTTCGAGACCGGCAGAAGATCGTCGTGCCCCCACGCATACTGCTTGTAGCCGTCCCACGCGTGCAGGAGCTCCGCCTTGACCTGCTCAGCCATCGCCGGATCCGACGGCTGTGCGGCCCTGGATGCGGGGCCGGGAACCAGCAGCAGCGTGAGGAGCATCACGAACATCAGTCGCATGATGGTTGGCTCCTGGATGAGATCACGTCGCGCACGACCGACTGCGGACGCTGGTTCACGGTGAGAAACATTCGCCCCAGGTATTCGCCGATCAGTCCCAGGATGACGAGCTGCGTGCCGGAGAAGATCAGCAGCGATGCCATCACCCAGCCCCACCCATACGCGGGTCCTCTACCCTGCAACCAGAGCATGACGACGCCGCCGAGCGCAACCAGGCCGAGCACGGCAGTCGCCAGCCCGAGCAGCGTCGCCGCGCGCAGCGGCAGGATGGAAAAATTCAGCCAGGCACTGAGCCAGAGACGAATCAGTCTGCGCAGGGTGTAACCGCTCACGCCTGCCGTACGCGCCGCGTGGCGCACGGTGATGGATCCGATTTTCTGAGTGACCTGGAGAAGAAGGCCGTCGATGTACGGATAGGGTCCGCTGTACTCGACGACGCGTTTTGCGATGAAGCCGCTCACACAGCGGAAGCTCGAAAGATAGAAACCGTGCGGCTTGTCGAGGGCCCAGTCGGTCATCGTGTTCGTGAGCCGGCTGCCGAAATTGCGAAAGGGCGAATGCTGCTTCACCTCGTAGTGCCCGAACACGATGTCCAGCCCGGTCGCCTTCGCGTGCTGCCACAGCCGGACCGCTTCCGCCGGCGGGTTCTGGCCGTCGTCATCCAGGTTCACGACATGCGCGCCGCGCGAGTGCCGCCATCCCGTGAGGACCGCGTTGTGTTCGCCGAAGTTGCGCGCGTGCTCGACGTAGGTGATCGGCACGCGAGCGTCGGCGACCAGCCGCCGGCAGACCTCCGCTGTGGAATCGGAGCTGCCATCGTTGACGAGCACGATTTCATGGCCGCCCTCGACCGAAAGGCTTTCGATGTCACGGACTAACGGGCCGATGGTTTCGGCGCTGTTATAGAGGGGGATGACGAAACTGAGCGCTGGCACTGGCAGAAGTTTATACGCGACCGGCTATTCCCAGAGCCACGCGGCTCCGCGAACACCGCTGCTGTCGCCGAACCGGGCCTTTCGGATCGCCGTTCGCAAAGGATCGTCGCCGAACGGACGGAGCAGCGGCGGAACGTTGATATACAGGCGATCGATGTTCGAGAGCCCGCCGCCGAGCACGATCACGTCGGGGTCGAGAAGATTGACCACCGTGGTGAGCGCCCGCGCGAACCGAGCTTCGTAGCGCTCCATCGCGGCCAGGGCGATCGCCTCGCCGTCGCCGGCACGTCTGGCGACCTCCATGGCGTCCACCCGCTCGCCGCCGTTACTCGCGTAATCGCACGCGAGGCCGGGGCCCGAGAGGAACGTCTCGATGCAGCCGCTGCGACCGCAGTAGCATGCGGGCCCCGGGCGTTCGTCATCGGTCGGCGCCGGCAGCGGATTGTGCCCCCACTCGCCCGCAAGGGCATTGGGGCCGGTCAGCACCTGGCGGCGGACGACGATGCCACCGCCGCAGCCGGTGCCGAGGATCACACCGAACACAACGTCGGAGCCTGCAGCCGCACCATCGATCGCTTCAGACAACGCAAAGCAGTTCGCGTCGTTAGCCAGCCGCACCGGACGCCCGAGCACCTGTTCCACGTCCTGCTGGAGCGCCCGCCGGTTCAGCCACGTAGAGTTCGCATTCTTTATGCGTCCGTTGGCAGGCGAGACCGCGCCGGGAATACCGAGACCGACCGAGCCGCTCCTGCCCGTCTCGCGTTCGAGCGCTGCGACAACGGACACGATCGCCGCGATCGTGCCCGAATAGTCGTCGCGCGGTGTCGGCACGCGCAGGCGACACAACTGCTCGCTGCCATCCTCGAGCGCGATCCCCTCGATCTTCGTGCCGCCAACGTCAATCCCGATGCGCATTCGCTTATGATCCTACCGGATGCGTCATCACCTCTCGATTGTGGCTCTTTTCATCCTGTGTCTCACTGCCTGCGGAGGCGACCGCACACCCGCGGGCGGCGGCAAACCGGTCATCGGTGTGTCGCTCCTCACGCAGACGCATGCGTTCTTCAAGGAGCTCGAGGAAGGCCTTCGCGACGGCGCGAAGGAGAACGGCTTCGAGCTCGTGATCGTCGCCTGTGAGATGGACCCGGCAAAGCAGGCGGCGCAGATCGAGGATTTCGTCGCACAGCGGGTTTCCGCAATTCTGCTCGCGCCGTGCGACTCGAACGCGGTGGGACCGCACCTCGCCGGCCCTGAGCGGGCCGGTATCCCGGTATTCACCGCGGACATCTCCGCGAGTGGCGGAAAGGTCGTCTCACACGTCGCCAGCGACAACGTGCAGGGGGGACGGCTCGCGGCGCAGGCGCTCGCGGAGTACGTCGGTGACGCCGGCGACGTGCTCGTCATCGACCACCCAGTCGTCGCATCGGTTCAGGACAGAGTTCGCGGCTTCGAAGAGGAAATGAAAAAGCATCCAGGCATCCACATCGTCGGCAAGCCGTCCAGTGACGGACAGCGTGCGCGAGCGATGGCGGTCATGGAAGACATGCTGCAGGCGCACCCCAACTTGAAGGGCGTCTTCGGCATCAATGACGACTCGGCGCTTGGGGCGACGGCCGTGCTCGATGCCGCGGGGCGAAAGGACGTTGCAGTAATCGGCTACGACGCGACCGAAGAGGCGCAGAACGCGATCACGCGCGGAGGCCCGCTGAAGGCAGATGTCGTCCAATACCCCAAACGCATCGGGAAGACCGCCATCGAGATGATCGCCAAGCATCTTCGTGGGGAACAGGTCCCTGCGCTGGTGCCGATCGAGGTTGGCCTCTGGAGGAAAGGCTCCTTACCCGGTGCTGACGGCGGAAGGTGTGAGCAAGGCGTTCGGTGGCGTCCGGGCGCTGAGCGATGTCGATTTCCGCGTGGCACCAGGCGAGATCCACGCGCTCGTCGGCGAGAACGGCGCCGGCAAGTCCACGCTGATCAGGATTCTGAGTGGCGCCACGGCGCCGGATACGGGCAGCGTGCACCTCGACTCGGTCGCCATCCCGGCAGGAAATCCCGCTGCGACGCGGAGGCTCGGCGTGAGCTCGGTGCACCAGGAGTTCACGCTGGTGCCAGCGCTCTCCGTTGCCGACAACATTTTTCTCGGACGCGAGCGCGGCTGGCTGCTGCGTCGCCGTGAGATGAACGCGCGGGTGCGGGAGGTGCTGGCTGAGCTCGGGCTGCAGATCTCGACCGCATCGCTGGTGCAGGACCTCAGCGTTGCGCAGCAGCAGCTCGTCGAAATTGCGCGGGCGCTGGTCGACGACGCGCGCGTGCTGATTCTGGATGAGCCGACGGCGGCTCTGGCGGATCCGGAAATCGAGCGGCTGTTCATCGTGCTGCGGCGGCTGAGCGCGCAGGGGCTCGCGATCGTCTACATCTCCCATCGCCTCGAGGAGATCTTCAGCATCGCCAACCGGATCACGATCCTGCGGGATGGACGCACGGTGGGATCATGGCCCGCGAACGCTGTGACGCGGGCCGATCTGATCCGCCACATGGTGGGGCGTACGTTGTCGGAGGAGTACCCGCCGCGCACGACCGCGCCGGGACGCACCATTCTCGAGCTCGATCGGGTCGGTGCCCCTCCACGCTTCATGGACGCGTCGCTGCGCGTGGGCGCGGGAGAGATCGTCGGACTCGCAGGGCTCGTCGGCGCGGGACGCACCTCACTCGGCCTTGCCATTGTCGGAGCGCTGCGATCGTCTGGAACCGTCCGGCTGAACGGTGTCCCCGTCAGGTTCGATTCGCCCTCCGCGGCCATTCGCGCCGGTCTCGCGTATGTCACGGAGGATCGCAAGCGGCTGGGGCTGTTTGCGCAAATGGACACGGCGGCGAACATCACGGTCACGTTTCTGCGCGCGTTCGCGCGGCACGGCTGGCTCTTGTCGTCGATGGAGCGTCTCGCGGCTGAGGCCGCGGTGCACGACTACGACGTCCGCGGCGCGGGCCTTCACCAGCCGGCGGCCAATCTTTCAGGCGGCAACCAGCAGAAATTGATACTGGCGCGCTACCTCCTGAAGCCCCGCTCTGTCATCGTGCTCGACGAGCCGACTCGCGGGGTAGACGTCGGCGCGCGCGCCGAGATCTACCGGATCATCAATCGCCTCACCGACGAAGGCCTCGGCGTATTGATGATCTCGTCGGACCTCAACGAGATTCTCGGCATGTCGGATCGCGTCGTCGTCATGCGCAACGGGCGAACCGTGGGTGAGCTCCCGCGCTGCGACGCGTCGGCGGAGCGGGTGATGACGCTGGCGACAGGAACGGCGGCATGAAGCGGGCGCCCGGTCTCGGGTACGCGATCTTCGTCGCGCTGCTCCTCGAGTGCGTCCTCCTCTCACTGGCGACGGACGCGTTCTTCACATCCGCAAACCTCGGCAACGTGATCCGGCAGAACGCCTTCACCGCGATCCTCGCGGCCGGCATGACCTTCGTCATCCTGACCGCCGGCATCGATCTCTCCGTCGGCTCCGTCGTAGGCCTCGCCGGAATGGTGTGCGCCAGCGTGATGGTGCAGGGAAGCGGAGTCGTGCTCGGTGTTCTCTGCGGAATCGGTATCGGAACCGCGACGGGAATGCTGAACGGCGCCGCGATCACGACGCTTCGCGTTCCGCCGTTCGTTGTCACGCTGGCGACGATGTTGATCGTGCGCGGAGCGGCGTACAAGCTGACGGATGCGCGCACGATCTCAGGACTCCCCACATCGTTCGGCGCGCTCAGCAGCGGCATCGCCTCGGCGACGCTGATGCTTGCGATCTTCGTCGTCTCCTGGCTGCTGCTCGTCAGAACGCCATTCGGCCGCCATGTCTACGCTGTCGGAGGCAACGTCGAAGCGGCCTGGCTCTCGGGCGTTCGCGTCGCGTGGATCCAGTTCGCGGTCTACACGCTGTCGGGGCTTGCGGCAGGTATCGCGGGCGTCCTCGTGGCGTCGAGACTGAACGCGGGCTACCCTCGCGCGGGAGAATTCTACGAGCTCGATGCGATTGCGGCGGTCGTTGTCGGCGGCACCAGCCTTTTCGGCGGGCGCGGCTCGATCTGGGGAACACTGGCCGGCGCGTTCTTCATCGGCGTCCTGAACAACGGGCTGAACCTGTTCCGCGTCAGCCCCTACGACCAGTTGATCGTTAAGGGCGCAGTGTTACTCGCCGCCGCGTCGCTGGACAGGTGGCGCCGCGGGTAAGCGTGCGACGTGCGACGTGGAACGTGCGAAGTGCCATGTGCGGTGCACGTCCAGCCTCGCACGTGGCCCGTCGACCCTCGCGCGCCGGACGTCGCACGTGGTCGTCCTCACTTCTCTGGCTGCAGCGTCACGATCGTGTAGCGGTTCATCGGGAAGTACTGGACGAACATCTCCTTTACGTTCTCGCGGGTCACTGCCTTGATACGGTCGGTGCGGCCGAGCATGTGTTCGACGGGATCGCGATCGAGCAACTTCGCAGCCTGCAATCGGCTCAGCCAGTACCCGTTCTGGCGCATGCCGGTCTCGTGTTCGCGCAGCGCGCTTTCCTTTGCGCGGTTGACGAGATCCGCCGTTGGGCCGTCTTTCTGCATCCGCTGCACTTCCTGCATCACCCGGTCGGTCATCTTCTGCAGGTTCTCGGGTGCCGCGGTGAACGTGACGGCGACGTATCCCCCGCCACGCTGAAACGTCTCCTGTTCGAACCCGACACCAACACTGTAGGTCTCCCCCAGCTCCTCGCGCAGGATGTCGCGCAGCGCGATCTCGAGGACGTCGGCCGCGGAGGACAGGCGCGTGACGATATTGGCGTCTGGCGGCGGGTCGGCGAAGAACGAGATCTGCGTGGTGACCTTGGGCTCGCGGCCCTTCGTCACCGCGGCGCGCTCGATTGACGCGGGAAACCTCAGCCCGACGTCCTTCACACTCGCCGTCGACTGTCCCTTGGACGGCAGCGAACCGACATAACGCGCAACGAGCGGCAGCGCCTCGTCGACCTTGAAGGCGCCGGCCATGAGGAACGTGAAATCGGCGGCGTTCGAGAACCGCTGTTCGTAGAGCGACGCCATCGCATCGCGATCGAGTTTGGCGACGCGCTCGCGCGTCATCGGTTCCGCGGTGTAGTGGTTCGAGGCGTTGACCTGACCCACCTTGTCGCGGAACAGCATGTTGGGGTTCTGCTCGCGATTGGCATAGACCGCATCGAGCTGCTTCTTGATGTTTGCGAACGCTTCCTCGTCGTTGCCAGGCGCCGTGAAGGTGAGATTCAGCAGCTGCAGCCCGGTTTCGAGGTCAACCGGCCGGGCCGATCCGCTGATCGCGTGCGTCGACAACGAGACCGCAGCGCTCGCGCGCGCGAGCTTGCCCGCGAGCAGCTTCTGCAGATCCACCGCGCGATGTCCACCGACGCCTGAGAGCTGGACCAGGGCGGGCGAGAGCAGCGCCTCGACGAATTTGTCGCTCGGCGCAAGAGATGCGCCTCCCTTCGACACCAGGCTGTAGAGCACCTCGTCGTTCTGAAAGTCTGTCGGCTTCAGCCACGCCTCGACCCCGTTCGCGAAGCGGACGATCGTGACGCCGAGCTGCGCAATCTCGCGCCTGTCCTTGATGGCGCCAGGATCCGGAATCGATTCCATCAAGGCACGGCCGGTGGCCGCGTCGTTCCAGGGCGTCGGCGCGACGGCAGCGGCGCTCGCCATCGCATCTCGCAGCTGCGCCTCGGTGGGAACGGCGAGCCCCTCTTTCTGGGGTGCGGTCGCGATCACAACCTCCGCCTTGTCTTCGAACAGCGCCTTCGAAATGACACCCACCTCGGCGGCCGTGATCGAAGGGACCAACACCTGTGCGAGGCGGTACTCGTACTCGATACCAGGCGCCGGTTCTCCCTGAAGAAAGTTCGAGACGTATTCCTCCGCGTAGGATCCGCTCTCGCTCTTCTCGCGCTCGTTGTAGGCGCGCTCGTAAGACGCGAGCCACCACTTCCGGGCGCGCTCGAGCTCGGCTGCACCGAACCCGAACTGCTGCACGCGTTTCGTTTCGACCTCGAGCGCCATCAGTCCCTGCTGGATCTTGCCTTCCTCGACTCCGGCGCCAAGCGCGAACGCCTCCACATCGGGGCTGAGCGGGTTCTGGTACGCACCGGCGCCGAGAAACTGCGCGTCGCTCTTGCGTGACAGCTCGTCGAATCGCTCGTTGATCATCTGGAAGACCATCTGCTTGGCGAGGCCTCCGCGGTAGTCAGCCACCGTCTTCTCATCGGTGCTCCTGCGCTTCCGGAGTATCGACACGGATGATTGCGTCGCTTCCGGATCGGTCGCCACTTCCACGAGCAGCTCGTCGTGCAATGGAACAGCGTAGGTACGCTCCGGTGCCGCCGTCGCCGGCTTCTTCATCGCCCCGAACATGGCCGTGATCTTGTTCTGCATTGCGGCCGGATCCATGTCGCCGACCACGACGACGGCCATCCGGTCCGGCCGGTACCATTTCGTGTAAAACGCCCGCAGCGTTGCGGGCGTGAAGCTCTTGAGCACCTCGGGCTTCCCGATCGGCAGGCGCTCGGCGTACTTGGATCCGTGATACAGCACGGGGATCTGCTTATCGCGCAGACGGGCGGCGGCGCCCAACCCGCCACGCCACTCTTCGATGACGACGCCGCGTTCCTTGTCGATTTCCTTGGGATCCAGCGTCAAAGCCGCGCCGACGTCCGCAAGCCCCTGGAGCCCTTTGTCGACGGCCCCTTCCTTGTCGGTCGGGACCTGGAACATATAGACGGTCTCGTCGAATGACGTGTAGGCGTTGACGTGCGGGCCCATGCGCGCGCCCGACGACTCGAGTGCCTTGATCAACTCCCCCGGCTGAAAGTGGCGGCTGCCATTGAACGCCATGTGCTCCAGAAAATGCGCCAGCCCCTGCTGCTGGTCTGTCTCGTCGACCGAGCCTGCTTTGACGGCGAGCTGCAGCATCACGCGTTTCTCCGGACGCGTGTTCTTGCGGATGTAGTAGACGAGCCCGTTCGGCAGCGTGCCGCGCACGACCGCGGGGTCGAAGGGCAATAGGTCCCCCGGCGCAAACGCCGGCTTCTGTGCCGCCGGCTGCTGGGCCGCGGGCTGCTGGGCAACCGTGACCAGTTGCGTGACGAATGGGGTCAGGATCGCGGCGAGCAGCGTGCGGTACAGCGTCCGTTGCAGCATGCGCCACTGTACCCTACGCGGGATCGTCTTTTCGACCGCCAGCCACAGGGGAAACACAGAAACACAGACGAACACAGACGAACGCAGACGAACGCAGACGAAACACAGTAGAAGCATATGAACGTGCTCGTCGCGATCTCACATTACTCGCGATCACCGTATCGGTCTCGATCGCTCATCCCCTCGAGTTCAAACTGCAAACCAAACTTCCAAAGGCTCGAAACGTCACACGAAATGACTCCTTCCTTTCGTCCTTTTTGAAGCTTGGAGTTTGGAGTTTGAAGTTGACATAGTTCACCGATATGGATGTCGCAGGCTTCGGCGAAAGCTCGATTGATCATGTTTACGTGGTTGACGGGCTGCCGCTTAGCGGCGTCTCGAAGCTGCGGATCGTTTCTCACCACTCCTCATCGGGTGGCCAGGTCGCCACGACGATGGCCGCGTGCGCTGCGTTGGGTCTTCGCGCGGCGTACCTGGGTGTGATCGGGACCGATGAGAATGGCCAGCGCGTGGAGCGCGAACTGCGAGACCGTGGGGTTGACACCACGCGCACGATTCGCCGCACTGCTCCCAATCGCTACGCGGTGATCCTCGTCGATCGTTCGAGCGGCGAGCGCACCGTCTTCTGGGAACGTGACGGGCGGTTGGATGTGCCTCCTGCGGAAATCAACCTGGCGCTTGTCGCGGGGGCGCGAGTCGTCCACGTCGATGCCACCGACGAGCTCGCGTCCATCGCGCTTGCTCGCGCCGCGCGCGAAGCCGGCGCTGTCGTGACCTGCGATATCGATGAAGTCACGCCGCGCACGGCCGAGCTGCTCGCCCACGTGAACATCCCGGTTCTTGCTGAACAGGTTCCACGAATGCTGACCGGCGTCGACGGGATCGAGGCGGCCCTGCGAGAACTGCGCCGCGGTCATGACGGAGTTCTGTATGTGACGCTTGGCGCAGCGGGATCGGCTGCTCTCGAGGGCAGCCGCTTCGTTCACGACCCGGGCCGTCCAGTGAACGCGGTCGACACGACTGGGGCGGGCGATGTCTTCCGAGCCGGCGTGATATACGGCATCGTCCGCGAATGGCCG
>DATLLF010000334.1:0-18324 GCA_035537955.1 Vicinamibacterales bacterium
CTCCACTTTTCGCACGCGCCCGGGAGCGCCGAGGCGCATGACGAGCCAGTCGTGGCCGGGACCGCGCCGCCGCTTCGTCTCCCACCCGTCGCCCATGTTCGCAGCACGCCCCGGCATGATGACGTTGTCTTTCGCGCCGTAGTGCATGTCGCTCGCGCCGAGCACGAGTCCGCCGTGTTCGATGGCCGCGAGGTCCACGACGCCGCCGCGTGGCGCGACGCGACTCCAATCGACGACGACGTCGCCGTAGACGCGCAGACGGGCAACGCCGCCATCCGGGTAGATGTTGAGCCGCACGTGCGTCCATGGCCGGTCGCTCGCAACGGCGATGAAGTTGTCCGAGTCGCCACGGAGCGGTGTCTGCTCGAGGATTCTCGTCCACGGAGCGCCTTCCCTTGCCGCGACCGATTTCGCCACCACGCGTGCGGTGTCGAGGGCGTCCACGGAACAGTGCGTAGGGAAATTGCCCGTGAAGAATGCGGTGTTGACGTTCACTCCGCGAATTCTGCCGCGCATGCCGAGCTTCACGACGCACCAGTCGTGACCCGGTGTTCGTCGACGCCGCGACTCCCAGCCGTCCATCCATTTGCCGCGCGTCGTGAATTTGTCCGGGATGAAGACGGCGGGCGAGGGCTTGACGAGATTGCCCTTCGGCGCGAAGAACTCGTCGCTCGCGGCAATCGCGCGCGCGCCGACGCGGGCGGATGCCAGGTCGGCGAGGCCGGCAAATGCCGGAGTGTTATGATCGGCGGCCACTTATTCGGTCCTTTCTCGGAGCCTCTCGATGCTGGCTGATACGGCGTACGGAAAATCCGGTGTGCGTCTCGTGCAGGTGGCGCGGCCGGGCGATCGGCACACGATCCGGGATCTCACACTCGCGGTCCGCTTCGAAGGGGACTACGACGCCTGCTACACGGACGGCGACAACACCGACGTGCTGCCGACCGACACGATGAAGAACACCGTCTACGCGCTGGCCGCGCGGGAGCGGCTCGCCGAGCCGGAACACTTCGGCCTCGTGCTCGCGGAGCATTTTCTCGACGGTAACCCCCGAGTCCGTCGCGTGACGATCGACATGCGCGAGCACCTGTGGAGTCGCATCACGGTCGACGGCCGCGAACACGGGCAGGCGTTCATACGGGAGGGACCCGAGTCGCGAACGGCGCATGTGCGGATGGACCGGCTCGAAGCGCAGGTGCACGCGGGGGTCGCCGACCTCGTCATCCTCAAGTCGTCGAGTTCGGCGTTCGCCGGGTTCAAACGCGACGACTTCACCACACTCGCCGAAACCGACGACCGGTTGCTCGCCACCGCGCTCACGGCGACGTGGCGCTACGACTCCGGCACCGCGTACGGCCCGGCATGGCACGCGGTGCGGCGCACGCTGCTCGAGACGTTCGCGGATCACGAGAGTCAGTCGGTGCAGCATACGCTCTACGCTATGGCACGCGCCGTCCTCGACGGGATCGCGGATGTCGCTGACATTCATCTCGTCATGCCGAACCGTCATCATCTGGCGGTCGATCTCACGGCGTACGGCCTCGAAAACCGGAACGAGATCTTCGTCGCCACGGAGGAGCCGCACGGCGTCATCCAGGCGACGCTTCGGCGATCGTGATTATAGCGGCGCGGACGTGATCGACCTCGTCATCCGGAGCGAACGCGTCGTGCTGCCCGACAGCATCAGGCCCGCAGCGATCCTCGTCGAGGACGGCCGGATCGCCGCGATCGCGCGCGAACACGAGATCCCGACCGGCGCTCGCCGCATCGATGCCGGGGACCTCGCCCTACTGCCCGGCCTCGTCGACACGCACGTGCACATGAACGATCCCGGCCGCGACGACTGGGAGGGAGTCGAGCACGCGACGCGCGCGGCAGCGGCGGGCGGCGTGACGACGCTGATCGACATGCCCTTGAACAGCGTACCCGCAACGACCGACGTCGCCGGTCTGGAGGCGAAGCGTCGGGCGATCCGCGGCCGGTCCCACGTCGACGTCGGCTTCTGGGGAGGCGTCGTTCCGGGCAACGCACGCGAGCTCGAGCCACTGGTTCACGCCGGCGTCCTCGGGTTCAAGTGTTTCCTCGCGCCGTCCGGCATCGACGAGTTCCAGCACGTCGACGAAGCGGACCTTCGTCGCGCGATGCCGATCCTCGCCGCGCTCGGTGTTCCGCTGCTCGTCCACGCGGAACTGCCCGAAGCATTGCGTGAACCTTGCGGTGATCCGCGGCTGTACGCCACGTGGCTGGCGAGTCGTCCGTGCGCCGCAGAGAAGCAGGCCATCGAGATGCTCATTTCGCTGGCCGAGGAACATCACGTACGGGTGCACATCGTGCACCTTGCCTGCGCCGATGCGATGTCCACGTTGCGCGACGCACGCGCCCGCGGCGTCCCCATCAGCGCCGAGACGTGCCCGCATTACCTGATGTTCGCGGCGGAAGAGATTGCTAACGGCGCGACCGCATTCAAGTGCGCACCGCCGATACGCGAGCGCCGGCATCGCGAGCGGCTCTGGAAGGGCCTGCTCGACGGAGACATTGACTTGATCGCCAGCGACCATTCACCGGCCCCGCCAGCCGCGAAGCACCTCGCGGACGGCGACTTCGTGAAGGCATGGGGAGGCATCGCATCCCTTCAGATCGGCCTGTCCGCGATCTGGACCGGTCTCCGCTCGCGCGGGATGGCCATGAACAAACTTGCTGAATGGATGGCCGCGGCACCCGCGCGCCTCGCGCGTATCGATGCGGCGAAAGGCTCGATCGCACCGGGCAAGGACGCGGATCTGGTGCTCTGGGATCCCGATGCCGTATGGACCGTGGATCCATCCCGGCTGCACCATCGTCATCCCGTAACTCCCTACGCGGGGATGGCCCTGCGTGGACGGGTGCGGACGACCATCCTCCGCGGCGAAGTCGTGTTCAACGAGGATCGCGTGCTGCCGCAAGCGGCCGGACGAATGATAGGGTCTGCATCATGAGCGCGATCACCACGCACGTGCTCGATACGGCGCACGGTACGGCTGCCGCGGGAGTGCACGTCGAGCTTCAGGTCGGCGAGGGAAGCAAGTGGCGCGCTGTCGCGGATGGAACCACTGACGCGGATGGCCGCCTGCGGTCGCTGACCGACGCCACCGAGCCGCTCGAAAGCGGCGTCTATCGGCTGGTGTTCGACACCGGCAGTTATTTCAATCAGGCGGGAACCGTTGCGTTTCATCCCCGTGTGACGGTGGAATTCACGCTCGACCGTGCCGTCTCTCACTATCACGTACCGCTGCTGATCAGTCCGTTCGGCTACACCACTTACCGCGGTACGTAGGAGCGTCCATGCGGAAAACAGCGGCGGGATCACTATCGGCTCGCGACCTCGGTCCAGTACTCAGCGAGTTGCGGCGAACGAACGCCAATGTAGCGCGGGCATTCCCCGGTGAAACCGGCGAGCGTCAACCGGTCCACACGATGTACGGCGGCGCCCACCTCTTCAAGGCAGACACGGCAGTCAGACTCGGACGTCTCGCGCTGGCAGCGCTCCACGAGTACGCACCGGACGGCGCCGCGCTTGCCCGCGCGCTCGACCTCGCATCGGATGTGGATGCGGCCCTCGTGCGATCCCGAGTCGTCGCGAAGCTCGAACGCGAGGCGGTCGAGGATTTCAGGATCGACTTCGAGGACGGCTACGGCAATCGGCCGGATGCAGAGGAGGACGGCCATGCGGCATCCGTGGCCACCGAGCTCGCCGCGGGTGCGGCTGCCGGAACGCTGCCGCCGTTCATCGGGATCCGCATCAAGCCGTTGTCGAAGGAGCTGCACGGACGCAGCCTGCGAACGCTGGACATCTTCGTGAGCACTCTCGCTGCGGCGACACGGCGTGCCCTGCCGTCGAACTTCGTCATCACGATTCCGAAGGTGATGGCGGCGGGCCAGGTCGCCGCGGTCGCGCGCGCGGGCGCGTTGCTGGAGCAGCGGTTGAAGCTCAAATCCGGGGCGCTGAAGCTGGAGCTGATGATCGAAACGCCGCAGTCCATTCTCGGCGCCGACGGCAGCTCTCCATTGCGTGCGCTCGTGGCGGCCGGCGGTGGACGCGTGCTCGGCGCGCATTTCGGCACCTACGACTACACCGCGCTCTGTGGCATCACCGCGTCGTGGCAGCACATGCGCCACCCCGTCTGCGATTTCGCCAAGCACATGATGCAGGTCGCCCTCGCCCAGAGCGGCGTCCGCCTCTCGGATGGCGCGACCAACATCATGCCGGTGGCGCCGCATCGCGCACCTGCCGGCGGGACGCTGACGGATGACCAGAAGCGCGAAAACGCAGAGAGCGTGCATCGTGCGTGGAAGGTCCACTTCGACGACGCGATGCATTCGCTCGTGCACGGCTACTATCAGGGTTGGGACCTCCACCCGGCGCAGCTGCCGATCCGCTACGCGGCCGTGTACTCGTTTTTCCTGTCGTCGCTCCCGGCGGCGACGACTCGCCTGCGCAACTTCGTCGATAAGGCCGCGCAAGCCACTCTGGTCGGTGATGTGTTCGACGACGCCGCGACGGGGCAGGGGCTGCTGAACTTCTTCATTCGCGGCCTCAGCTCCGGCGCGATCACGCTCGATGAGGCTCGTGCCACTGGCCTGACGATCGAGGAGCTGCAGGGCCGGTCGTTTCTGCGAATCCTCGAAGGACGTCGCGCGGGCGCCGTCCGCGGCCGCGCACGAGCATGAACGTTGCGACAACTGCGCGCAGTGCCGACGAACCCCTCATTCGCGCCATCGGCACCATCGGCCTGGCGGCGGGCATCGTCAACATCACGATCGGCGCGGGCATCTTCCGGCTCCCGTCGAGTGTCGCTGCATCGCTCGGTACCGCTGCGCCGCTGGCATACCTCGTTTGCGCGGTGGCGATGGGCCTCATTGTCTTCTGCATCGCGCAGGCAGGCAGCCGGGTGTCGCTCACCGGCGGACCGTATGCGTACATCGCGGTGGCGCTCGGACCGTACGCCGGCTTCATCTCCGGTGTGCTTCTGTGGCTGCTCGGCACGTTTGCTTCGTCGGCGGTCGCGACGGTCTTCTCGGCCAGCGTTGGATTGCTCGTTCCCGCGCTGAGCGGCCCCGTCGCCTCCGCCGCGACGCTTTCGGTGGCGCTGCTGTTCTGGTCGGCAGTCAACATCGGCGGCGTCGCGGCAGGCTCGCGCCTGAATTCGATCGTCACGGCGGCGAAGCTCATTCCCTTGCTGCTGATTGCGGTCGGCGGCGTGTTCTTCGTCCGCGCCGACAATCTGACGTGGACGACGCCCACCGCGCTCGACGTGGCACGCACTTCGTTGCTCCTCGTGTTCGCGTTCGCGGGGATCGAGGTCGCGCTGATGCCGAGCGGAGAAGTCAAGGATCCCGTTCGAACGGTGCCGCGCGCCATTGCCCTGGCGATGATCGGCATCACCGCGCTCTACATCCTGCTGCAGGTCGTTGCGCAGGGCGTTCTTGGCGCCGAACTCGCCCGCGGGACGGCATCGCCGCTCGCCGATGCCGCCGGGGCATCGCTTGGCGGCTGGGCACGCGCGGTTCTCCTCGCTGGCGCATCGATCTCGACCTTCGGTTACCTCGGTGGCATGACACTGTCGATGCCACGCATGGTGTACGCCTTCGCGCGCGATCGATTCCTGCCCGCCGTCCTGGCCACCATTCATCCCCGCACCCGCGCACCGCACGTGGCCATCGTGGTGCAGTCGGTCCTCACGCTCGCGCTCGCACTCACCGGCAGTTTCGAGAAGCTCGCGATGCTTGCGAACATCTGCGCGCTCGCAGTCTATTTCGGCTGTGCGATAGCCGCGTGGCGGCTGAGAACGGTGAGCGCATCGGTGCCGAGCAGCGGATTCGCATCGCGATTCGCCGATATCGTCCCGTGGCTGGCGTGCGCGGCGATCCTCTGGCTCCTCACCGGTGTCACTCGTGACGAGTGGTTCGCCTTCGGTGGCTGTGTGACCCTCGCGTCCATTCTGTATGCTGTATCGCGCCGCCGGTCATCGCCGGTGTAATGGTCTGACACAGCTGAGGGCGGCCGCCGAATGGCGCGGCTGCTGCTCTTCGATCCGACTTTTGTCGCGGGGATGTGCGTGGTAATGTCCGCCAACGCTGGCGGGGAGAAATTCGATGGAAAGACAGAAGCTGGAAGTTCTCGAGGGTGTCGGCGAGATCTACGCCGGAGATCGCCTGCTCCGCACCACGACCTACCACATCGAAGTCTCCACACAGCGGTCTCCTCCGATCAGCTCGGATGAGACGGTCGTCGAGGGTACCATCGACATCAACGGCATGCCCGAGGCCGTAGTACTCGCCGGCGCCGACGATCTGACGCTGCGCCTCGAAGACGGCCGCACGGTGCCGTTCACGTTGGGAAGCACGCTGGGGCGCATCCGGATTCAGGGCGGCCTGCCGCCGTCGCCTGGGGACTCGTCGCGATCACGACCGGCAGGATGTTGACGCATCCTGTATGGAAAATGGCAAAAGGAAGATGGCAAAAATTCTCCCATTTTCCATCCAGGCCGTCATTTTTCAGCGGCTTGCTACACGCGGTCCCAGGAGGTACGCATCTCGAAGCGGCGAAGCTGTGAGTCGAAGCCTGCGGTGACGGCGTTCATGTACCGCCCATCGTCTCCCACGACGTAGGTGCCTTCCCCCGCAAGCGAGCCGTCTTGCCTTCTGGCCTCGGCACGAAGCGTGTGCTCGTTCACCCGGGTCGTGACCGTGGTCAGGCCTGGAAAACCGTCCACGGGGTATCGCAAGCCGTCGGGGCGCAGTAGCTGTGGCTTCTCGGCAACCCGCTCTCCCTTCTGATTGCCCCCTTCCGCGAGCATCAGGTAGGAATTGTCCTCCTGGAGCTGCCAGCGCATCGTCGCTTCCGCCGGCCGATGGTTCGGATCGAACTCCGATCGCGACGCGTTGAGCTTCCACGTACCCACAAATGGATCGTGCATTTCAGCCTCCTTCCGGGTACACAATGGCGCGGCATGACGACCGCCGTCCTTAACGGCGGCCGAAGTTTCGCCTAAAGCAGCATGGCAGCCGAAGAGGTCTACGAATTCGCAGGGTTCGTTCTCGACGTCGCGGAACGTCGCCTGTCGCGATGCGGGGTGGCCGTTGCGTTGCCGCCGAAGGTCTTTGATCTGCTCGTCGCGCTGGCCCGCCGTGCGGGTACGCTGGTGAGCAAGCGCGAGCTGCTCGATCTCGTGTGGCCGGATACGTCCGTCGAAGAAGGAATCATTTCGGTCCACGTCGCCTCGCTGCGGAAGATATTCGGCAGCTCGGGCGTTGGAATCGATTGCATCGAAACCGTACCGCGCAGCGGGTATCGCTTCACTGCGCCTGTCACACGTCGGCCGCCACGGCCGAGCGGCGTCCTCTCGATCTTTCCTCCGGGGATTCTGCCGGCGCGCGCAGGGGTGAGCGAGTTCATCGGTGCCGGGCGTACGCACTTGCTGACCGCCTCACGCGCGGCAGTGCCGAAAGCGATCGAAGCCTTCCGCTCGGCGATCGAGCTCGATCCCGGCTACGCCTCGGCGCACGCCGGACTCGCGCTGGCGTGCTGCGCGCAGGCCGAACTGCGGATCGTCGCAGCGGCCGAGGCGTATGCGGAGGCACGGGCCGCGTCGCTGCGAGCGCTCGCCATGGACACCGCGAATGCAGATGCGCAGGTCGCCCTGGGCACGGTCCTGTTCCTGAGCGACTGGAACTGGAGGGGCGCGCGGAAGAGTCTGGAGCGGGCGCTCCAGGCAGATCCGGATCACAGCGAAGGCTGGCTTCTGTACGGCCGATTGCTGGACGCCCTCGGCCACCTGGATCAGGGACTCGCTGCCAAGCAGAAGGCACTGGAGCGTAATCCCTCTGCGACGGTCCACCTGCAGATCGCGCTATCGATGTGGCATCAGCGGCGTTACGACGACATGATCGAGTGGGCGAACCGCTCGCTCGCTCTCGATCCTCGGCACCTGCTCGCGCGGGAATTCGTCGCTGGCGCTTATTTGAAGAAAGGAGAGTTCGATCGTCACATGGCGGAGTCGATCGCACACGCAGAGGCTGCTGGTGCCCCCGCGGCGCTGATTCGCGAAATGCAGGACACCTACGCTGCTGGAGGACGCGCCGCCTTGGTCAGGTGGGCGCTGCAGCGGAACGTCGGCGCACCGCCGATGCAACTCGCGCTGATGCACGGTGAGGCAGGCGATCTCGATGAAGCTTTCCATCAACTCTCCCTTGCGCTCGCCGCTCGGGATCCAGCGCTTGTGAACCTGGCGGTTGGACCGCAGTGGGATCCTCTGCGAGACGACGCACGGTTCGCGAATGCGTTGCGTACCGTGGGGCTGATGTCTCAGGCGGCTGCTCCTACCGAGACCATGGGATGACATACTCACCCGATGAAGCTGCTTCGTATCTCTCCTGTTCTTCTGTTCGCGCTGGCCTGCTCGGGTTCCGAGCCAGCATCGACGATGGCGTCTAATCAGAATCCGCTCACACTTGCCGTCGTCAATGCGCGCGTGTGGACGGGAGAGCCGTCGTTGCCGTGGGCGGAAGCGATCGCCGTTTCTGGCGACAGGATCGCGGCGGTCGGAACGAACGACGAAATCCGCAGGCTCTCCAGCGCCGTCACGCCGATCGATGCCGCAGGGAAGCTGGTGTTGCCCGGCTTCATCGACACGCACGTGCATTTCGTGGACGGCGGCTTTCGGCTGGCATCCGTGCAGCTCCGCGACGCGAAGACGCGAGATGAGTTCGTCAGCCGCATCCAGGCGTTCGCGGCGACCGTACCGCCGGGCACGTGGATCACGGGTGGTGACTGGGATCACAGTCTCTGGGGCGGCGAGCTCCCGAGTCGCGACTGGATCGACCGGGTAACACCGAATCATCCGGTGTGGATCAATCGGCTCGACGGCCACATGTCCCTCGCCAATAGCGCCGCGCTCGGGGCCGCGGGGGTCACGCCGACGACGAAGGACGTGGCCGGGGGGGAGATCGTCCGCTCGGCCAACGGTGCGCCGACCGGGCTGCTCAAAGACAACGCGATGTCGCTGGTCGACCGCGTGGTGCCAGAGCCGTCGAACGACATGCGCGACCGTGCTCTGGCTGCGGCGATGAAGTACGTGGCGGAACGCGGCGTGACGTCGGTGCACAACATGGGATCGGATCTGCCGACCTTCGCCCGTGCACGCAAGGCAAATACGATGTCCACTCGCATGTATGCCGTCGTGGCGCTCGCCGAATGGGAGCGGGTGCGCGACATCGTGGCCCGCAAGGAGTTCGGCGGTGCCGATGGTCGTGGCGATGAGTGGCTCCGCGTCGGTGGCCTCAAAGGATTCGTCGATGGCTCGCTCGGCTCGCACACGGCGGCGTTCTCGGAGCCGTTCAAGGATGCACCGAAGGATCGCGGGTTGCTCGTCAACACCCCCGAGGATCTCTACAAGTGGATCTCAGGTGCGGACAAGGCCGGACTTCAGGTGATGGTTCACGCCATTGGCGATCGTGCCAACGGCCTGCTGCTGGACATCTACGAGCGCGTCGCCAGGGAAAACGGCGCACGCGACCGCCGTTTCCGGATCGAACACGCGCAGCACCTCGCCGGCAGCGACATTCCACGATTTGCGACGCTCGGGGTGATCGCGAGCATGCAGCCGTATCATGCCATCGACGACGGCCGCTGGGCCGAGAAATATATCGGCGAGAGGATCGAGACCACATACGCGTTCCGTTCGCTCCTCGACGCCGGAGCGCGCGTGTCCTTCGGCAGCGATTGGTTCGTCGCTCCGCCGACGCCGCTCGAAGGTATCTACGCCGCGGTGACCCGGCGCACGCTTGACGACCGGAATCCCAGCGGGTGGGTCCCCGAGCAGAAGATCACGGTCGAGGAGGCCGTGCGCGCGTATACGCAAACGGCAGCCTATGCATCGTTCGACGAGAAGGTGAAGGGTTCACTTGCGGTCGGGAAGCTCGCGGACTTCGTGATGCTCGACCGCAACATATTCGAGATGCCGCCCGAGGAGATCCGGAACGTTCGTGTAACGATGACGTTCGTCGGCGGCCGCGCCGTGTTCGAAACTCGGTAGCCCCACCGCCGACGCAGCGCCGAGCCGCCGCAACGAGTGCGCCGCGCGTCACGTCAAGAGATCTTTTCGTTTCCGGCAGACCCGAACGGAGAGCCAAGCAGCGCGAGCGGGAGCCGGAGGCCGGACCTAGGAGTCGGGAGCCGGAAGCCGGAAGCCGGAAAGCGGAAGGGCCCGCGGATCGAGTCCATTGTGTCCTGACAGCCGGTTCGCCTCAGCGACCGCGACCACGGCCCCAGTCCAGCCTCACAGTGAAAGGCTGCGCGCGGTCAGCTCGCGCACGTCGAGGCCGGCGGCAGCCGCCAGCGCACGCTGACGGTCGGGCAGCGTGATCCTGAACCGCCACTCGTTCTCGCGCCCGCCCCGCGGACCCAGCGCGTCCACCCATTCGGTCCACCAGGGATTCGCCCGCCGGGCGATCGGCTCGACGATCAGGATCGAGGCGCCGCGCTGCTGCGCGTCGAGCATCCGCGCGAGCAGGCCGCGGCGGACATCGTCGGCGAGCTCGTTCACCGCATACGCGGCCAACACCAGGCCCTGTTGCGGAAGACGGACGGCGCGGACGTTCGCGACGGTTGCACGCCCGCGGATGCCGAAGGCGCGATAGGTCCAGTTCGCTTCCGCGGCGGCCCACGTGTTGATGTCGTAGCCTTCGATCCGTGGAGTACCCAGCACCTGCGCGACAGCCGCGCCGGCCGTTCCCGTCCCGCAACCCAGATCGACGATTCGATCGACGTCGGGCGCGCCGGCAGGGAACAGCGTCCGCGCGATCTCGCGGCCGATCAGAAAATGCTGGACGGCGTAGAACAAGGCGAAGGCCGCACGCTTGCCCGCGCCCTCGAGTGCCGCGCCCGTGCTCAGGCGCGCGCGCCGCTCGACGTAACACGACGACAACGCCCGCAGCGCGCGGCCGACTTCGGACGGAGTGAGATCAGCGAGATGCCGCCGGTCGAGCTCTGCGATCCATTCCTCGAAGGTCACGCGCGTCCCATGCCGGGATGTTACTTCGCCGGTCCGGTGGCGGATGCGATGATGGAGCGTGGCTTGGACGCGGACGCCGGCTTTCGAGGCGCACCGGGCGGCGGTGCGCGGGCGGCTTGCGCGCGTCGGCGTTCATGAAGCGGGTCCGTCCAGCGCGAGCTGGAAAATCAATCGCGAGATCATCGTCGTGGCGGGGTGGGGCCGCGCGATCCTCCTGCAGTTCGCGCATCCCCTCGTCGCCGCCGGCGTGAGCGATCACAGCAGCTACCGCGGCGGTCTGCTTTCGAGCTTCCGGCGGCTCACGTCCACCGTTGGCGCCATGCTGTCGCTGACGTTCGGCGGAGAGGAGGAGGCGATTGCCGCGGCAGCCGGGATCAATTGCATCCACGATCGCATCCAAGGGACGCTCGCGTCCGCCGCGGGTGTGTTCCCGGCGGGGCAACGGTACTCGGCGCACGATCCAGAGCTGTTGACGTGGGTGCACGCAACGCTCCTCGAGTCCGTTCCCCTGACCTACGAGCTGCTCGTGGGGCCGCTCACGCAGGAGGAGCGCGAACGGTATTGCGCGGAAGCAGCGATCATCGAGCCCCTGCTCGATATTCCCGAGGGCAGCCTTCCGAGAACGGTTGCCGAAAACGATCGCTACATGCGCCAGATGCTCGGCAGCGGCAGGATCGCGATCACCGACACGAGTCGAGCGCTCGCACGTGACCTTCTTTTTCCTCCGCGTGCCTACCTGCTCTGGCCGGCGTTCCGCGCGCTGCGAATCATCACCATCGGCCTGCTGCCCCCGCCGATCCGCGCGCAGTACGGATTTGCATGGCGGCCCCGCGATGCGCGTGCGTTCTCACGCTGGGCCGCGCTGCTGAGAGCGCTGCACCACGCTGCGCCCCGTCTGATGCGCGAATGGCCCGCAGCCCGCCGACAATTCCCCCACCGTCTGCCAGCCAGCCCCGCGCACCCAGCCCGTCGCACGTAGCACGCCGTAGCACCAGCACTCGGCACCTAGCACCTGCACCGAGCACGCAGCACCGAGCACGCAGCACCCGCAGCCGCAGCCGCCCTCCTATTGCAATCCCATACGAGCTGTGATCTCCTATGGCCTGCCAATATGAGCAGCGACAGAGCAGAAGTGTGGCAGGGCACGCTCGCCCTGATGATCCTGAAGACGCTCGACACGATGGGCGCGCAGCATGGCTACGGCCTCGCCCGCCGCATCGAGCAGACCAGCGGCCACTCACTCGCCGTCAACTACGGCACGATCTATCCCGCGCTGCTCAAGCTGGAGCAGGAGGGATACATCGCCTCGTCGTGGGGTGTTTCTGAGAACAACCGTCGGGCGAAGTTCTACACGCTGACCGGCGCCGGCCGGAAGCAGCTCGCGCGCGAAGCCCGCGAGTGGGAGCGCACCGCCGGCATCATCGCGCGGTTCTTCTCGCCGAAGGCATCATCATGAGAACTCTTCGATCGTGGGTGCTGAGGCTCGCCGGCCTGTTCTCGCCAGGCCGTCGCGAAGACGAGATCCGCCAGGAGCTGGAAAGCCACCTCCAGCTGCACATCGACGACAACGTTCGCGCGGGAATGTCGCCAGCGGAGGCACGGCGGGAGGCGCTGCTGCGGCTGGGCGGCATCGAAAGCGTGAAAGAAACGCAGCGCGACCGCTCCGGCGTGCCGCTCCTTCAGCACCTTGCGCGAGATGTGCGATACGCGTTCCGGGTGCTTCGCCGCAATCCCACGTTCACGGCCATCACGGTCGTGACGCTCGCGCTCGGCATCGGCGCCAACACGTCCATCTTCACGCTCGTGAACGCGGTGCTCCTCCGCCCGCTTCCCTACAGCGATCCCGCCCGCCTCGTGATGATCTGGGGCACGGATCCGCGCACTGGCGGGCGCGAGATGTCGGTTTCGTATCCGGATTTCGAGGCGTGGCGCGACGGCACCCACAGCTTCGAACACGTAGCAGCGTTCACCAGCCGGTCGGTCACGCTTGGCGGCGCGGAGCTCGCGGAGCTCGTCCCGGCCGTCCAGACGACGAGCGGTTTCTTTCGCGTGCTGGGGATGAACGCCCTCGCGGGCCGTCTCTTCGCAGACAGCGACGAAACGTCCGAGGCGCAACCGGTTGCCGTGCTCAGCGATGCGGCATGGAAGCGGCAGTTTGGCGGACGTGGCGACATCATCGGCACGACCATTACGATCAATCAACGCCCTCACGTCGTCATCGGGATCGTTCCCTCCGAATTCCACTTCATTCCGACTGAGGTGGAGCAGGTCTACACGCTGCTGCCGCGCGAAACGAACCGCGAGCACGGGTACCTGCGTGTGATCGCGCGGCGTCGGCCGAACGCGACGATGGCGGCGGCGCAGGCCGAGCTCGATGTGATCGCGACACGAACGGCCGCCGCATTTCCGCGGACGCACGCCGGCACCGGCATCGCCCTGGTGAGTCTCGAGGCAGCGGTCGGCGCGCCCGTGCGCGACGGTCTGCTCATCCTGCTCGCGCTCGTGGGCGCCGTCCTGTTGATCGGCTGTACGAACGTGGCTAACCTGCTGCTCGCGCGAAACGCGTCGAGACAGCACGAGCTCGGGTTGCGGATCTCTCTCGGCGCCGGCCGCGCGCGGATCCTTCAACAGCTGCTCACTGAGAGCCTGCTGCTTGCGCTCGCGGGAGGCGCGGCAGGCCTCGTGATGGCTCCGATCCTCACCGACGCGCTGCTCGCGATGCTCGGCAGCGGTGTGCCCCTTCCACGCATCGAGGGTGTGAATATCGATCGCACGGTCGTGCTCTTCACGTTCGGCGTGTCGCTTGCGGCCGGACTGGTGTTCGGCGTCGTGCCTGCCGCCGTGGCGGCACCGTCTGCGCTGCAGGCATCCGCGCGCGACGCGAGCCGCACGATCGCCGGCACGCGAGCCGGACAGCGCACGCGAGCGACGCTCGTCGTCGTTGAAACGGCGATTGCGCTGGTGCTGCTCGCGGCGGGCGCGATGCTCACGCGCAGCTTCCTCGAGCTGCGAGCAACCGCGCCCGGATTCGTGACCGGCGACGTGCTCGCAGTGGGCTTGCGCTTGCCGGTGTCGCTGGCGCCGGGTGCGCAGCGAGAGACGTTCTTCGAGGAGCTGCGCCGGCGCATCGAAACGCTGCCCGGCGTGCGTTCGGCCGGTTTCATTTCGAGCCTGCCCATGGCGGGCGGCCGCGATACGTTGCAGTTTCGCTTGAAGGACCAGCCAGGGGCGAAACCGCTCTCCGCAAACTTCAACATTGCGTCACCGGGCTACTTCAAGACGCTGGAAATTCCGATCATCGCCGGGCGCGAGTTCTCGAACGCCGATGGAGCGTCGACGAATCCGGTCATCGTCGTCAACGAAACCGCAGCGCGGCGGTTCTGGCCAGGCAGGGCGGCGCTCGGTACGGAGATCGCCGTCAGCGAAAGCACATCCACGCTGAAAGTGATCGGCGTCACCGGCGACGTCCGCCAGTCGGACCTGGGCACCGCGGCCCGTCCGGAGATCTTCCTGTGTGCGCTCCAGCCCGGCCCCGGCTGGTCCACATTCGCTCTCGTCGTCAAAGCGCGCGGGGAGCCCATGTCGCTCCTGCCGGACGTTCGTGCCAGCCTGCGCGCCGTGCAGCGTGATGTCGCTATCTCCCGCGTGGGAATGATGGAGGACGTCGTCGCCGGCCGGCTCGCGCAGCCGCGCGCGTACACGATCCTGCTGGGCGCATTCGCAGCGCTGGCGCTGATCCTTGCGGCGGTGGGTCTCTACGGCGTGATCTCGTACTCCGTGACGCAGCGGACGCGAGAGATGGGAATTCGGCTGGCGCTCGGCTCGAGCCCTGCTGCGCTCGTCCGCTCGATCCTGAAGACTGGCACCGCGCTCACTGCGGCGGGCATTGTCATCGGGCTCGCGGGTGCTTACGCGGTGACGCAGTCCATCGCGAAGCTGCTGCCAGGCGCGCGCGGCGGAGATCCGCTGACCCTCGCCGGCGTGGCGGTATTGATGCTGTCGGTCGGCAGCCTCGCATCGTACCTTCCGGCGCGTCGCGCCGCCCGCGTCGATCCGCTTGCTGCTCTTCGGGTCGAGTAGGCGGTCCCGTTCACGCCTCTGCCTCGGCCAACGAGAAACAGCATCCCTGGGTGTGCAGCCAGCATGAGGACTCAGGTTCGTGTGCATCTCGACGCAGCGACCGTATGGCGACAAAGGGAGACTTCGCCATCGCCTCACCCAGACGTGCATTGATGTTTTGATCACGCAGCTGCAGGGCCGAGTAGATGGCAACGAACCCCGCGGTGCGTGCGGGCAGGCGAGCGCCCTTACCGGTATTGGTGACGAGGATGAGGAGACCCTTGCCGATGTTTGGCATCATGCCGGCCGCCGTGATCGGCAGGATCATACGACCGCCGGGCAGGAGGGCATCGAGCCAGGAGGGAAGCGGGTGGGTCACACCCGCATTCACGAGCACGGCGTCGAAGCATTCGTCCACTGGTTCCGCGCCGTTACCCTGCCGCACTTCGACCGCGCCATAGTCGGAGAGGTTTGTGCGCGCCGCCGCGGCGAGGTCAGCGTCGACTTCGATCCCGAGCACGCGGCCACGCTCGCCCACACAGTGCGCGATGAGCGCCGTGTAATAGCCCAGCCCCGTGCCGACGTGGAGCACGCGCGATCCCTGCTGCAACGCGAGCAGGTCGATCATTCTCGCGACGAGACCAGGGGCGCCGTTGAACAGCATGCGCCCGGGATCGATGCCGACGGCAATGTTGTGGTGCACGTGGCGGGGATCGGCATCGGGTGTCTGCCGCGGCGGTGCCTGGAAGTCCGCCTCACCGCGAATGATCCACGGTCCGGGTGGAAGGAAACGATCCCGCGGCACGGCAGCCAGGGCGTCGACGAGTGACTTCGATTCGATATTCGACGTGATCCGGATTTCCTCGGCGTAGAATCGTCGTTGCGCCGCCGCATCGTTCATTGAGCCCTCCTGAGTGCAGTGGCCGGATGGTCCTTCCGGCGTTCTTCCTGTGTGATAGCGTGCCACATCGATGATTCAGATCGCCCCCGCCATCCTCGAAGGGCACGGGGTTCGTCTCGAGCCACTGGACGCCTCGCATGCGCATGGTCTCGCTGAGGCCGTACGCGATGGGGAGCTCTGGCGATTGTGGTTCACGGCGGTTCCGGAGCCGACACAGACCGACGCGTATATCGATGCCGCGCTCGAGGGACAGCGCGCGGGACACATGCTGCCGTGGGCCGTTCTCGAGCTCACGACCGGCGCCGTGATCGGCTCGACCCGCTATCACGACATCGTTGCTCCGATCGACCGCGTCGAGATCGGCTACACCTGGTACGCGAAGCGCTGGCAGCGAAGCCATGTGAACACGGCATGCAAGGTCCTGCTGCTTCAGCATGCGTTCGAGACGCTCGGATGCGCAGTCGTGGGGCTGCGCACCGACAACTTCAACTTTGCCTCGCAGCGAGCCATCGAAGCGCTCGGCGCGAAGAAGGATGGCGTGTTGCGACATCACCAGGCACGGCGTGACGGCACCGCGCGCGATTCGGTGATGTACAGCATTCTGCTCACGGAATGGCGCGATGTGCGACGGCATCTCGCGTCGCGCCTCGCACGGCATCAGCGGAGATGAGCGACGACTCAGGCGAGCAGCCCGCCGTCGACCACGAGCACCTGCCCCGTGATGAAATCCGCCAGCGGAGACGCGAGAAAAAGGATTGCCGAGGCGATCTCTTCCGGGCGGCCGAGCCGCCGCATCAACGCCCGCTCCGCTGCCTCTCGTCGAACCTCCGCAGGAAGCGCCGCTGTCATCGGCGTCTCCACGAACCCCGGCGCAACGGCGTTCACACGGACGCCGTCGCGCGCGAGCTCGGTCGCCACGGCGCGAGTGAACGCGATCAGCCCGCCTTTCGACGCCGCATAGTTGGACTGTCCGAACCGTCCGCGCAGCCCGTTGATCGATGCGATATTGACGATCGCGCCGCGACCGCGCCGCCGCATGCCCGGCGCACAGGCGCGCGTCATCCGAAAGGCGCCGGCCAGGTTCACATCGAGCACATCCTTCCAGTCATCGTCCTGCAGCTTCCAGACGACGCCGTCGCGCGTGATGCCTGCGGCATTGACGAGAACGTCCGCGCCGAGCTTCTGGCTTTCGAGATCCTCGACGACACGCGCGACGGCGTCGCTGTCGCGGACGTCGAGCACGCGGCCGTCGACACCTGTTTCAACGACGCCTGCGTTCAGATCCAGCGACACCACGTGCGCCCCCGCCTGCGCGAGCAGGCGTGCGGTCGCGCGGCCGATGCCGGAGGCGCCGCCCGTCACCCAGGCGACGCGATCAGAGAGATTGACGTCGACTCGCGTCTGCACGTTCGCCCGGTAGAGTAGCCGATGTTCAACCACCCCGTCCGCCTGCCTATAATCCAGATTCATGCGCCACAGACTCGCGGCAGGCCTCGCCCTGATCGTCACCGGTGTCACTCAAACAGCACCCTCGACGCCGCTGGGTTTTACTTCGCGGGGAGCAGCAGCCTATGCGCGCGTCGAACAACGGTTCCTCGCGCTCCCCTCTGCTGAGCGGATCCGCTCCGCGCATCTCTATCTGGCGGATCAGCCGCACATGGCAGGCACGCCTCGCGACCGTCAACTGGCCGAGTGGACGCGTGACCGCTTCACCGAATACGGCCTCGAGGACGTCGAGATCACCACGCACGACGTGCTGCTGCCGTGGCCCGAGGAAGTCAGCGTCGAACTGACTGCGCCGCGTGCCTGGACGGCGTCCATGCGCGAGGCGCCGATCGATGGCGACGAGTACACGCAGATCCCGCCGGACCGAGCAGGATTGCCGTTTCACGCATACTCGGCCTCGGGCGACGTCGTTGCTCCTGTCGTCTATGCCGCCAGCGGGAATCCCGCCGACTACGATCGGCTCGCGGCTGCAGGAATAGACGTTCGCGGCAAGATCGCGCTCGTCCGCTATTCGGTTCCGTACAGCTATCGCGGCTTCAAGGCGCTGACCGCGCAGCAGCGCGGCCTGGCCGGTCTCCTCATCTACTCCGATCCCGCCGACGATGGATTCGCGAAGGGAAAGGTGTACCCGGATGGGCCGTGGGGACCGCCGACGCACATTCAGCGCGGCGGAACCGTCTTCGATTTCATGGTTCCAGGCGATCCGCTCACACCGGGATGGGCGTCGCTGCCGGGAGCGAAGCGGATCGATCGCAGCGAGGCGGTCTCCTTGCCGAAGATCATCAGCGCGCCGCTGTCGTACGCCGA
>DATLLF010000335.1:0-4139 GCA_035537955.1 Vicinamibacterales bacterium
GAGCACCAGCACATCTCCATGTGCGAGCATGAGACGCACTTCGGCGTAGCAGGCGTCTTCGACGATTCCGAGCGATACGCCGTTGGCCATCGGAAGCACGCGCGGAGCTGCCGTCGATCCGTGGAGCGGCGCCGGGTGCCCGGCGCTGACGAGCGTGACCTCGCCGGACTGCAGATCCATACGCCCCGCCAGGGCCGTAACGAAGAACTGGCGCTCGTTGTCACGGGCAAGCTCGGCGTTCATCTTCTCGACGACGGTCGCGACAGCGACATCTTCGTGTGCGACGGCGCGGAACAGCGTGCGCGTGATCGCCATGAACAGCGCGGCGCTGACTCCCTTGCCGGCGGCATCAGCCACGATGAACCAGAGGGAGTCGCCGGTGATGAAGAAGTCGTAGAGATCGCCGCCGACCGCGCGCGCCGGGATCAGCGCTGCCGCCGCATCCACCTCGGGACGTTCCGCGAAGCGACGCGGCAGCATCGCCATCTGGATGTCGTGCGCGAGCGCCAGCTCGCGATCCTGCACCCGGCGCGACGCCGCTTCTTCGGCGAGCGCGACGTTGCGGATGCGCAGGGCGGCAGCCGATGCCAGCGAGACGAGCAGTTCGAGGTCTTCTTCGCTGAAGCGGCGGACACTGGCACGCGAGTAGATCGCGACCATGCCGGCGCACCCGGCGGCATCCCCGATCGGCGCGGCGAGAATGCTGCGGATCCCGGATCCCACGATGCTGTGGGAACCGGCAAAGCGCTCGTCGAACTCGATGTCCGACACGAGCGCCGCAGTTGCCTTGTCGACCACTTCGCTGACGAGCCGTCTCGAAACGAGCAGTTCTCCCTTCGCGCCCGGCAGCCGCCGGCTGCTGGCCGTCGCCATCGTGCCGTCCGACTGGCGCAGCAGGATGACGCCTTCTTCCGGGTGCAGCGTGGCAAACAGCCGGTCCAGTAACTGCTCGAGCAGCGCATCGAGCGAGATCGGCTCGGCCATCGCTCGGTGAAAATCGTTCAGCGCCTTGAGTCGAGCGGCCATCCGCGCCGGTGCCGTCGCATCGCGATCGAGGTCGCCGGTAATGTCGGACACCTTACGGAAAATCGACGACGACAGATGGCCCGTCCCGAGCGCACCCGTGTCCGGCGTGACTCCGCGCTCGCTTATGCGGATGGTCGACGCGCCCATTTTCAGCACGTCGCCGGGCGCGATCGGCGTGGCGCCGTCGATGCGGACGCCGTTGACGAAGGTGCCATTGCGCGCGCCGAGATCCTCCACAATCCACCCGTTGTCGCGCGCGGCGATACGGGCATGCTGACGCGACATGGATTGATCGGCAATGATCACGTCCGAGCCGGCGCTGCGGCCGAACGTCAGCGCGCCGCCTTCGCACTCCCGATCGATCGGCTCGGCGCCCGGCGGCTCGATGCGAAGGTGAAGGCCGCTCATGCCCGCGTGAAGGTGGCGAAGGCCGAGTCCTGGGTGGGCTCGACGAGGAACAACGCCATGAAGCCGGCGAGCTGGAAGACCTGCCGCACGGGCTCGGTCATTCCCGAGAGCACGAGCTTGCCGCGCAGGTCGCGCATCCGCTTAGCGAGCACGAGGAAGACACGCAGGCCCGCACTGCTGATGTACTCGACGCCCGAAAGGTCGACGATGAGATTGCGGGCCCCGCCGTCGACGAGGTGGCGGATCGTATCCTCTACGGCTCCACTGGTCGTAGTGTCGATCCGTCCCCTGGGCGAAACGATGGCGACACCGTCGCGACTACTCTGCTGAATCTGCATCCGTGGCTGCTCCGCCGGCGTTGGGATACCCATCGATGTGCTTCCGAATCGTGAGGATGTTTCTCGAGGTCCGCGTGTAGCGGACCTCGTCCATGAGCGACTTGACCAGCGCGATCCCCAGACCACCCGGCTGTCGGGCCTCGAGCGGCAGCGTCGTGTCCGGCGCCGGCCGCGTCAGGGGGTCGAAGGGCGGACCGTCGTCGGCGATCGTGACTTCGACGCCGTCCGCATTGCGCCGGAACCAGACGTCGATGGCGGCCTCCGGGACACCCCGCGCGCCATAGGCCACAATATTCGCCACGATCTCGTCCAGTGCAACCCGCAGCCGCCAGGCAACGTCGGCCGGGAGGCGTTCCTCCAGGCAGAAAGCATCGAGCGTCTCGGTCACCCGGCGAAGCGCCGGAGACCCGATCACCGCGTGCGTGTGCCGTCCGGCGGGCATGAGGTCGTCCACGGTCTCGCCGCGCCCATGATACCTGCGCTGCGGGGGATGTGTTATAAGACGCCACCAACTTCCCGGGGACCTTCGTGTATTTACAGGTAGGCGGAGAGGACGAGGACGGGCTGATCACACGGTGTCTGTCAGGTGACAGCAGCGCTTTCGAGCCCTTGGTGGAGCGATACCACCGTCCTCTGTTCCGGGTGGCAGTTCGGATGCTGGGCAGCCGTGAAGAAGCCCAGGATGTCACCCAGACGGTCTTTCTGAAGGCCTACCAGGCGCTCGCCACATGCGATCGCCAGCGACGGTTCTTCAGCTGGATCTACCGGATCCTCCTCAACGAGTGCCTGAATACGCTGCGCGCGAGGCGACCCACACAGGTCATCGAGGACACAATGCCGTCGCGGAGTCCGGCGACGGATCCGGTGGAGGCGGTGGAGACGCGGCAGCGGGTTCGAAAGGCGCTCCTGATCCTGCCGGAAGCGCAGCGGGATGTAATCCTGCTCCGGCATTTCGCGGAGATGCGGTACGAACAGATCGCCGCGGCGCTCGGTGTTCCGGAGAAAACGGTGAAATCAAGGCTGTTCAGCGCGCGTCAGCGGCTCTGCGAGCTGCTGACGGCGGAGAAGGTGTAACACGATGTTGGAACGAGACGACTTCGAACTGCTTCAGCGACAACAGGACGGGGAGCTCCTGCCTGGTGAATCGAAGCGAGTCGAAGCTCTCCTCTCCACCAACGCCGACGCTCGATCGGCGGCGGCGGCGCTGAAGGCGCTGCGGGAAACGGCTGTCAGCGAGCACGGCGAGCCGCCGGCTGACGCCGTGGCGCGGATCATGGCGATGGTGCAATCGGCTCCATCTCCGCGCCGCAGCTGGCTGGCGGAAGCACGCAACACGATCGCACGGGCGACCGGTTTCATGATCGGAACTTCGTATTCGGTAACGGGCCATGGATCCCGTGTGGAGGAGTCGATGTCGAGCAGGTCGAAAATCGTGTGGGGAATCAGCACGGCGGCCGTACTCATCCTTGTCGCCTTGTATCTGGGCGGCATCGTCCCGCCGGCGCCGGATGGGGCCGATGCGACGATCGGCGCGGCCAAGCGCTATCAGGCGCCGCAGCTCACAGCCAAAGATGTGGCGGTGAAGGAATCGGAAGCACAAGCGTTCATGCAGAGCGAGACCTTTGACCGGCTGCTCAAGGATCCGAACGCCCGCAAGATGCTCGGCAACTCGCAGTTCCGCGAGTTCCTGGCAACGGCGGGGCTGAACAGGGAGCTTGCGAGTAGGGAGTTCTCAACGGCGCTGCAGAAGATTGCAAGCGACGCGAATCTCGCGCGCATCTTCGGCGACCAGGATCTTGCCCCTGCGCTCGCGAGACCCGACATCGCATCGGCACTGGCTCTGACGGACATGCAGGCCGCGCTCGCCGATGATGCGGTCGCACTGGCCTTCAGTCAGTCAGCGGTGCGCGGCGGTTTCGCGGATGGAAAAGCGCGCGGCCTCTTCGCGAATGATAACTTCCTGGCCGCATTGTCGAAGCCGGACGTCGTGAAGGCGCTCGGATCCAGGGAGTTTATCGATGCCCTGTTTCAGGGGGATCGGCAGGCGTCGCTGAACAGTGCTGCCCTCGACCGCGCGTTCCACGACAAATCGCTGCAGCTGGCGCTTGAAGACGCCGAAGTTCGCGCCGCGCTGGCGGACCGAGACATCCAGGGTGCGTTCACGCGAGACCTCCTGACGGCACTTGAATCATCGGCATTCCAGGGCGCCCTGAAGAATCAGGCCGTCGCGGGTGCGCTGATGAGCGTCGAGCTGCAGGATGCATTCGCGGATCACGCGCTGCTCGTCGCCATGCAGGCAGCAGCGGCGAAGGGGGCGTTTTCGAGCGCGGAGATGAAGGCGGTCTTGTCGAACGCGCTGTTCAGCAC
>DATLLF010000336.1:0-2990 GCA_035537955.1 Vicinamibacterales bacterium
GGCGTTCCGCCGCCGCTGGCGATCGCCCTGCCTCCCAAACCGACTCCGGCCCAGCAGGCCGACTCCCCTGTTGCGGCCGACGCTGCGCCGGTCCCCACGGGCGCGACCGCCGCCGTATCGCCGGCGCCGCCCGCGACGAACGCCGATGGGAAGTTCTCGCTGGCCCGTCAGCTCGGGCTCAGCATCTCGAGGGTCGTGATCGATGCAGGCCACGGCGGTTATGACCCCGGCGCGCACGGCTACGGCATCAACGAATCGGAGCTCACGCTCGATGTCGCACTGCGTCTTCAGAAGCTGCTCGAGAAGCAGCCCGGCTTCGAGGTCGTCATGACGCGTTCAACCAACGTGTTCATCCCGCTCGAAGAGCGTACGAACATCGCGAACCGCGAATCGGCCGATCTGTTCCTCTCCATCCACGCGAACGCCAGCCGCAACGCCAGAGCGCGCGGCATCGAGACGTACTTCCTCAATTTTGCGACGAATCCGGATGCCGAGGCAGTAGCGGCGCGCGAGAACGCGGGATCCGGACAATCGATGAGAAAGCTGCCCGACATCGTGCGGGCGATCGCGCTGAACAACAAGATCGACGAATCGCGCGATTTCGCCGACATGGTACAGCGCTCGATGGTGCGCAAGCTCTCGTCGCGCAACAATTCGCTCCGCGACATCGGCGTCAAGCAGGCGCCGTTCGTCGTACTGATCGGCGCGGCCATGCCGAGCGTGCTCGCCGAGATCTCGTTCGTCACGAACAAGCAGGACGCCACCCTGTTGAAGACCGGCGCCTACCGCCAGCAGATTGCCGAGGCGCTCTTCGACGCGATCCAGCGCTACCAGCAGTCCTTGAAAAAGATGCGTTCGTCGTCGTCCTCCGCCCAGACCAGCGTACGGTAGGCACGCGCGACAACGTCGGCGTTATGACGTGGGTGTGATGCGGAGGGCTTCCGAATCGGGCACCGGCTCGAGATTGTATTTCTCGCGCAGCTTCTTGATGCCGATGAGCATTCCGCCGAACAGCGCGCCGAGGAAGATGGCGCTGAGGATGAGGGCGCCCGTCAGGCCGAACGCCCCAATCAACACGTCGCCCACGGTCGTCGATTCGATCGGCTGCTCGACGACGCGGACCATGACGGGTTGCTGCAGGGCGTAGAGCATCTCTTTCCTTAGACTCTGGAACCTCGACCTGGTTCCGCAGGCAGCCCTCAACGGCTGCGCGACGCTGATTCTTCCCAGTCCGCGCTCGTGAATGCCAGCTCGGCCAGCGTTCGGACCGCAACTCCCGTCGGCCCCTTCGGCTGCCACGGCTTTGCCTCTTCGGCCCAGGCGGTGCCGGCGATGTCAAGGTGGGCCCAGGGCAATCCTCCGGCGAACTCCTTCAGGAACATCGCCGCGGTGCAGGCGCCGGCGGGCCGGCCGCCGGAGTTCATCATGTCGGCGATCTCGCTCTTCAACTGCTCGGCGTACTCGTCGTAGAGCGGAAGCGGCCACGCCCGATCTCCGGCGGCGAGCGATGCGCGGCGGATGACGTTTACCCATCCGTCGGGCTGCCCGAACAACCCGGACGCGACCTTGCCAAGCGCAACGACGCAGGCGCCGGTAAGCGTGGCGACGTCGATCAGATGCGTCGCGCCGAGCTCGCGCGCGTACCACAGACCATCCCCAAGGATGAGACGTCCTTCGGCATCGGTGTTGATCACTTCAACCGTCTTCCCGCTGGCGCCCGTCAGAACGTCGCCGGGCTTGATGGCGCGGCCTCCCGGCATGTTCTCGGCTGCGGGTACGACGCCGATCACCTTCATCGGCGCGTTCAGCAGCGAGATCGCACGCATGGCGCCGATGACGGCTGCTCCACCGGTCATGTCGCTCTTCATCCGCTCCATGCCTTCGGCCGGCTTGATCGAAATGCCCCCGGTGTCGAAGGTAATCCCCTTGCCAACGAGACCAAGAACGTGATGCGTCGCAGCGTGCGATGCAGCAGCGCCGCGCGGAGTGTGCGTCAGGACGATCACCCGCGGCGGTTCCACGCTTCCCCGGCCGACGCCGAGCAGCAGCCCCATCTTCAGCCGCTCGATCTCTGCCTCGTCTAGCACGTCGACGTTCAGGTCCGTGCCCGCCACGATGGCCGTCGCACGCGAGGCGAGCTCGCGAGGCGTCAGCACGTTCGACGGTTCGTTGCACAGCTCCCGTGCGATGTTGCAGCTGTCCGCAAGGACGCGTCCGCGCTCGAGGGCTGCCTCGAGCGCGCGATCGACGGGCGTGCGCACGACGACGAGGATCTCCTCTGCCGGTGGGCCGGCCTTATCGGCGCTCTTGTAGCGATCGATGCTGAAGGCCGCGAGTCCCAGGCCTTCCGCCGATGCCTGAACCGCCGCGACCGCAGGAATGTCGCCGCGGATCAGCCACGCGATACGCGTGATCCGCCTGGCACGCGCGGCGAGCGCTGCCACCGTCGCGACTCGTCGAAGACGCTCCGTGCCGAACTCGTCGCGTCTACCGGCGCCGACGAGCGCGATGCGGGACGCCTTCCATCCAGATACCTGTGTGAGGAAAACTTCGTACGGCCGTCCGCGCAACTCCCCGGTGCTCAACGCGCGGCGCAGATGGCCGGCTGTCGCTGCCTCGAGTCCGTTGACGTCGTCCGCTCCGTCTTCTTCGAAGATCGGGAAGATCAGGAGCTCCGTGTCGATGTCGGCTGGAGGCGCGGAAGCAAGTGAGAGAACTGAAGCCGTCGGGCTGAGGATCATGCGCTCGAGGATTATAATGGCGCGACCTGGGAGTGGAACAATGATGACCAGGAAAGTTGCTGCCACACTCGCGCTGGTCGCCAGCGCTGCGATCGTTACCGGCGAAGAACCGAAGCGACCCTCGATTTCCGTGCGGGCGAATCCGACGACCGGTTTCTCCCCATTGAAAGTCGTGCTCGCCGCGGAGATCAAGGGCGGGCCCGACGACTTTGCGGATTTCTACTGCCCCACCATCGAGTGGGTCTGGGG
>DATLLF010000337.1:0-6265 GCA_035537955.1 Vicinamibacterales bacterium
GCAGAAGGGAACACTCACGGCGGGCAAGGAGATCATCGTCGCTACCGGATCGACGCCTCGCAGCGTGCCGGGCATCGAGATCGACCGCAAGCGGATCATCACCAGCGATGAAGCGATCCACCTGAAAGAGATCCCGAAATCGATCGTGATCATGGGCAGCGGCGCCGTAGGCGTGGAGTTCGGATCGATCTTCCGTCGCTTCGGAAGCGAAGTGACGATCATCGAGCTGCTCCCCCGCATCGTGCCCGTCGAGGACGAGGCGGTCTCGGCGGAGCTCGAGAAGTCGTTCAAGAAGCAGGGTATCAAGGTCCTCACTGGTACCAAGGTCACGAGCGCCAAGCCGGGCGCCAGCGGGGTCGATCTCGAGGCCCAGGCAGGCGACGGTAAGACAACGAAACTCACTGCCGATTACCTGCTGGTCGCAACCGGGCGCGGACCCGTCACGAACGGGCTTGGCGCTGAAGAGGCCGGGCTCCAGCTGGATCGCGGCTACATCAAGGTCGACAGCGAGTTCAAGACGAGTGTTCCCGGCATCTCGGCGATCGGCGACGTCATCACCTTCGACAAGCCCGGGCACCCGCAGCTGGCGCATCTTTCTTCGGCTGAGGGGATCGTACTCGCCGAGCGGATCGCGGGGAAGGAATACCGGCCGATCAACTACGACCAGGTCCCGGGATGCACGTACTGCGATCCTGAGATCGGCAGCGTCGGCTTGACCGAGAGGCAGGCGCAGGAACGCGGGTACGACGTGAGGACCGGCTCGTTCAAGTTCAGCGTCCTTGCCCGGGCGCGGATCGCGGGTGAAATCGAGGGGTTCGTGAAGATCGTCTACGAGAAGAAGTACGACGAAGTGCTCGGCGTCCACATGATCGGACCGCGTTCAACCGAGCTCGTCGCGGAAGCGACGCTTGCCTTGCGACTCGAATGCACCGTCGAAGAGCTCGTCCGCACGATCCACGCGCATCCGACGATGTCGGAGGCGGTCGGCGAAGCGGCACACGCCGCACACGGTGGTGCCATTCATGCCTGACGCCGGCTGCCGGCTTCGGGCTTCCGGAAATAAACGCGACAACTATGGCGAGAGCGGCAACCAGGGTGGCGAAGCCATCGGACGAACTGACTGGCAATCAGCTTCTCGAAATCTACTACTTCGCGCGGCTCGCGCGCGAGATCGAGGAGCGTCTCGTGATCCTCTTCCGCCAGAGCAAGGTGATTGGCGGGTTGTACCGGAGTCTCGGCCAGGAAGGGGAATCTGTCGGGACCGCCTATGCCCTGAAGAAGAGCGACGCCGTGTTGCCGTTGATCCGCAACATGGGCGCGCTGATGACGATGGGCATCAGGCCGAAGGAGATCTTCCTTCAGTACATGGCGAAGGGGGAGAGCAATTCGCGCGGCCGCGACTTGAACATTCACATCGCCCACATGCCGGACTGGATCAGGCGTCCCGAGTTGACCGTCGGAGCTGACACCGGGCCGTCCGAGCCCGTTGTCGTCGGGCCGATCAGCATGCTGGGTGATTCGATCCCCGTTGCCGCCGGTATCGCGATGGGCGCGCGGCTGCGCGGCCGTGACCTGGTGTCGATGGCATGGATCGGCGACGGCGCGACCTCCACGGGCGCGTTTCACGAGGGGCTGAACTTCGCGGCCGTGCAGAAAGCGGCCCTCGTGGTCGTTGCGGAAGACAACAAGTACGCCTACTCCACGCCCATATCCAAACAGATGGCGATCGCGCGGATCGACGAGCGCGCCGCCGCGTACGGGATCCCGCACGAAATGGTCGACGGCAATGACATCCTGGCCGTCTACGATGTCGCAAAGCGGATGGTCGATCGGGCGCGCGCGGGAGAAGGCGCATCGTTGATCGGCGTCGACACCATGCGCATGCAGGGTCACGCGCAGCACGACGACGCGCGGTACGTGCCGAAGGCGCTGCTCGAAGAATGGCAGGAGAAGGATCCGCTGGCGCGATTCACGAAGGTGCTGCTCGAGCGCGGCGCTGCGAAGGAGAAGCGAATCGCCGAGATCGACAGGATGGCGAAGAGCTACGCGGCTGAAGAAGCCGACGTTGCCGAGCAATCGCCGATGCCGGACCCCGCCAGCGTTACGCGCGGAGTGTACGCCGGCGACGACTACGCCGAACCACGGCTCGAGTTCGTGAAGTCCCCGTTCGCGGAGTGACATGCCTGTAATCACCTATCTCGAGGCGATCCGCCAGGCCCTCTTCGACGAGATGGCGCGCGATGAGCGCGTGTTTCTCATGGGTGAGGACGTCGGCGCGTACGGCGGCGCCTTCAAGGTGAGCGAAGGGCTGCTCGACAGGTTCGGCGAGCAACGCGTGATCGACACTCCGATCTCGGAGCAGGCGATCGTCGGCTCCGCCATCGGCGCTTCCTACATGGGCATGCGACCGGTGTGCGAAATCCAGTTCATCGACTTCATCGCCAGCTGCTTCGACATGTTGACGAACTTTGCCGCGACAAGCAGATACCGTAACGGCGCCGGCGTACCCATAGTCGTGCGCGGCCCCTGTGGCGGCGGCGTCGGCGGCGGGCCGTTCCATTCGCTCAATCCCGAGGCGTTCTTTCTCAACACGCCCGGGTTGAAGATGGTGGAGCCGTCGACCGCGTACGACGCGAAAGGACTTCTCAAGTCGGCGATCCGCGACGACGACCCTGTGTTGTACTTCGAGCACAAGTTTCTCTACCGCCGCATCAAGGACGAAGTGCCCGACGAGGACTATGTCGTGCCGATCGGCAAAGCGGCGATCAGGCGGAGCGGCGGCGACATGACCATCATCACGTTCGGCGCGATGGTCTACACGGCGCTCGAAGCGGCGAAGGCCATGGCGGAGCAGGGCGTCGAGGTCGAAGTGCTCGATCTGCGAAGTCTTGCGCCTCTCGATCGCGACACCATCCTGGAGAGCGTCGCCAGGACGAGCCGAGTGCTGCTGCTATACGAGGCGACGCTGACGGGCGGGATTGGCGGCGAGCTCGCCGCGATCATTTCCGAGCATGCGTTCGAGTACCTGGACGCGCCGGTGATGAGGATCGCCTCCGCCGACGCGCCCGTCCCCTACGCTCCGCCGCTCGAAACCGTCTTCCTGCCCTCGGTGACGAAGGTCGTCGAGGCGGCCAGGCGGCTTGTGGGATATTAGAGGACTTATGGCCACGAACGTTGTCATGCCGCAGATGGGGGAGTCGATCGCCGAAGGGACGATCGTCCGCTGGATCAAGAAGGTGGGCGATTCAGTCGATCGCGACGAGCCGCTGTTCGAAATCTCGACCGACAAGGTGGACGCGGAAATACCTTCGCCCTCGGCCGGCGTGCTCACTGAGATCAAGGTCAAAGAGGGGGAGACCGTCCCGGTCAACAGCGTTGTGGCGATCATCGGGGCCGCGGGCGACAAGCCTGCGGGCGGAAACGGTGCCGGCGCGAGCGCGGTTCCTGCGGCCGCAGCCGGGCAGCCGGAAACATCCGCACCATCCACAGGTACGGCGGTCGACGATCGAACCGCCGCCTCAGAGGCGCGTCCCTCGACGGCGGCGGTGCCCGCCCAGGCTGTCGGTTCGCTGTCGAAGGAGGAGCTGCGGCGGCAGAAGTCCTCACCGCTCGTGCGGCGGATCGCGAAGGAACACAACGTCGACATCCGCGGGATCCAGGGCACCGGGATCAGCGGGCGCGTCACCAAGAACGACATTCTCGGGTTCATCCAGTCTGGTCCGACAGGCGCACCACAGGCGGGGGCGCCCGCCGCTGCGCAGGCGGGACGCACGATCACGATCGCGGCGCAGGGTCCGGTGTATCGGCCCGGCGATCGCGTCGAGATCGTACCCATGAGCGTGATGCGGAAGAAGATCGCCGAGCACATGGTGATGAGCGCGCACACGTCGCCGCACGTCTACTCGGTGTACGAGGTGAACTTCGGCCGGATCACCGCACTTCGCGAGAAGAAGAAGGCGGAGTACGAGGCGGCGGGCGCGAAGCTGACGTTCACCGGATTCATCGCCAAGGCGGTAGTGGACGGGCTGCGGCAGTTTCCAATGGTGAACGCCTCGATCGACGGCGAGAACATCGTCTACAAAAAGGACATCAATCTGGGGATCGCCGTCGCGCTCGACAACGGGCTTATCGTTCCAGTGATCCGCAATGGCGACGAGAAGAACCTGCTCGGCCTCAGTCGCGCCATCAACGATCTCGCCGGCCGTGCGCGCTCGAAGAAGCTGAACCCGGAGGAAGTTCAGGGGGGCACCTTCACGATCACCAACCCCGGGATCTTCGGCGCCCTCTACGGCCTCCCCCTCATCAACCAGCCGCAAGTAGCGATCCTCGGCGTCGGAACCATCGAGAAGCGGGCGGTCGTCATAGATGATGCGATCGCGATCCGTCCCATGTGCAACCTGAGCCTGGGCTACGATCATCGCCTCATCGATGGTGCGGATGCCGGACGCTTTCTCTCGTACATCAAGGAGCGGCTGGAGAATTTCGACGACGCGTGGATGTAAGAAACACGTGCGATGCGCGACGTGCACCGTGCACCGTGCGACGCGCGTCGTTAAGTGAACTTCCGCCTTCACGCGGAAGGACAAGCGTGAGGCAAGTACAAGTCAGGCGACTCGGCGTCATCCCCTACGCTGAGGGTCTCGAGATCCAGAAGCAACTCGTCGAGCAACGCAGGGCCGGAGAGATCCCGGACCAGTTGCTGCTCCTCGAGCACCCGCCGGTGATTACCCTCGGCGTGAAGACCCGTAACAACCGCTCCAACATCGTCGCGGCGCCGTCGACGCTCGTGGCGGAGGGGGTCGAGGTCTACGAGAGCGGTCGCGGCGGCGATGTCACGTACCACGGCCCGGGTCAGCTCGTCGGCTATCCCATCATCGATCTGAAGCCGGATCGCTGCGACGTGCACAGGTACGTTCGCGACATCGAGGAAGTCATGATCCGAACGGCGGCGTCATTCGGCATCGAGGCGAGCCGTCTGGCCGGGCTCACGGGGGCATGGGTCGGTAACGAGAAGCTCGCCGCCATCGGCGTCCGCATCGCCAGATGGATCACCAGCCACGGATTCGCGTTCAACGTGAACACGGCGTTGAATCACTTCGATTTGATCGTTCCGTGCGGTATCAGTGATAAGGGCGTCACCTCTCTGCAGAAGCTCGTTGGACGCGAGGTGCCAATGGTCGAGGTGGAGGATGCTGTCGAGCTGGCGTTCCGTCGAGTGTTCTGTTGAGCAGCCATGTCACCGGTAGAACGCCCCGGGTTCAGTGTTCGAATAAGCGGTAATTATCCAACAACTTAGAGAGATTGAACACTGTTCGGAATATTCGCCGTGTAGAGGGTGTTCTATGCCTACACGGAGGTCCCAATGCCCCAGGCTGACACGGAACGTGAGCTGATCGGTCGGATGCAGGCGGGGGACAGCACGGCCGCTACTGAACTGTCGTCGACGTACGGTCCGCGAATCCACCAACTGGCTTTCCGATATTTGAAGAACTGGGAAGACGCCGAGGAGGTCGCCCAGGACGTGTTGATGAAGGTGCATCGCAAGATCGGCGCGTTCCGCGGCGATGCTGCGCTGTCGTCATGGATCTACAGGATCACGTTCAACACGGCGATGTCGCGGCTGCGCACCAATCGCTACAGTCGTCCGCACGAAGTGCAGGCAGTAGATATCGTGACCGATTCGGGTGAAGTCTCACAGCAGGAGCCGGCAGACTGGTCGTCGCTGGCCGACGATCGTGTGCTGCGCGGAGAGATGCGGATGCGCTTGATCGACGCGCTCGCGCTCCTGCCGGAGGTCTACAGGATTCCGGTGATCCTCCGCGACATCCAGGGTCTGTCGACGGAAGAAGCGAGCGCGATCCTCAAAGTGAAGCCGCAGACGTTGAAGTCGCGATTGCATCGCGGGCGCTTGATCCTGCGGGAACACCTCGGTGATTTTGCCGGCGCGCTCACGCTCCACGAGCGCGAGATTCACTGACGCGAGCAGCCCCCAAAAGGGCTGTTCCACACGCTGTCGCCGCTTTCACCCGCAGCGACGGCGTTATCGGGCGGCGTTGTGAGCGGCGTTATCGAGGGCGGTCCGTTCCTGCGTGGTCAAGGACGGTTCGATGATCCGCCTGATCCCACCTCGCCTCAGCTCCACGGGCATCGCCGCAATTCTGCCGCGGCCGATATCCACGAAACAGGAAAACTGACGCCGCCATCCGAGGGCGACTGCCTCGGTCACGCGCGCCGCCGCCGACGACAGGGCGTACGGACCCGGTGG